>CAYLME010000075.1:0-14413 GCA_964384585.1 uncultured Gemmatimonadaceae bacterium
GTCCTAGCTGGAGTAGTAAGCCGCGTTCTCCTGCACGTAGCCCTCGGTCAGGTCGCAGCCCCACGCCCGTGCGTGCGCCGTGCCGACATCGAGGTCCACCTCGATCTCGACCGGGTCGCCCGCCAGCGACGCACGCAGCGACTCCTCGTCGAAATGCGCACGGCCGCCGTGGTCGATGACCTGCACCCCATTGATCCAGGCCGCGGTACGCGCCGGCTCGATGCGCGCGTCGAAGCACTTGCCGATCGCCATCAGCACACGGCCCACGTTGGGATCGGCACCATACGCCATCGTCTTGATGAGCGGTGAATCGACGATCGAGCGTGCGACGACGCGCGCGTCCTCGTCCGTAGCCGCACCGCGCACACGCACACACAGCAGCTTCGTAGCACCCTCACCGTCACGTGCGAGCAGCTCGGTCATGCGCTCGCAGAGTGCGTGCAGCGCGTCAGCGAACGCGGTTTCATCGACGTCGCCGGCAAGACCGTTCGCCAGGATCGCGCACGTGTCGGACGTGCTCGTATCCGTGTCCACCGACAACATGTTGAATGTGCGGTCCACCGCCGCGCGCAGCAGTACATCGAGCCGCGCAGCGGGAATGCGCGCGTCCGTGAAGATGTAGACCAGCATCGTCGCCATGTCCGGCGCGATCATGCCCGAACCCTTGGCCACGGCCGTAATCGTGGCATCGCCCACCGAAAGCGAGACCGCCTTCGGGTACGTGTCGGTGGTCATGATGCCCTCGGCGCCGACCAGGGGATCGGATTGCAGGTCAGCACTCATCCCGCGCACGCCTGCCTCGATCCGGTCGATCGGCAGGGGCAAACCGATCACCCCGGTGGAGCTGACCAGCACGCGCCCCGCATCACACCCCACCTCGCCGGCCGCCGCCGCCGCCATGCGCCGCGCATTGGCCAGACCCTCCGCGCCCGTGCCCACGTTACTGACGCGGCTGTTGACGATGACCGCGCGCAGCACGCCACCACGGATCGTCTCGCGACCCAGCAGAATCGGCGCACCGGGAAAATGATTGCGCGTGAACACCGCAGCAGCCGCCGCGTCCACTTCCGAAACAAAGAGCGACAGGTCCCGCCCCGTCGCCTTGATCCCGCAGTTCCGGCTCGCGCACGAAAACCCGCGCGGAAACACGGCTGCCTCATGGAACGTCGTCATCCCTCTCCCATGTGTATGCTGTCCCCCAGCCCCAGCTCCAGCCCGCCTTCAAACCCGCAGTTCCCCCCCCCCCCCCCCCCCCCCCCCCCCCCCCCCCCCCCCCCCCCCCCCCCCCCGCAGCTCGCAGGTCGCAGTTACGTCTCCGGCTCTTCCAGGTCTCCCACAGCCGGCCCCATCATCACCTCGCCCGTCGCGCTGAACCGCGAGCCGTGACACGGGCAGTCCCACGACGATTCCAGCGGGTTCCAGTGCACGACGCATCGCATGTGCGTGCACAACGCCGAGCACTCGTGCAACGTACCGTCCGGCGCGCGATACGCCGCGACCGCTCCGCCCTTGCGCCGCACCACGCGTCCCGTTCCCGGCGCGAGATCATCCAGGCTGGTGCCCATGCCCGCCGTCAGCCGGTCCAGCGCGAACACCTTCGCGACGTTCAGGTTCTCGAGCGCCGCTTCGGTCAGTGACCTGGGCGTGCGTGCTGGATCGTACACGCCCTCGAGCGGATTTGCACGACCACGAATGAGGTCGATGACGAGCCGCGCACCGGCAACACCGTTCGTCAGGCCGTCGCCGGAATCGCCCGTGATCATGTACACGTGTTCCTTGTCGGGCTGGCGCCCGTTCATCCCGAGGCCATCCGCGGGCTCGAACACCTGGCCGCTCCAGCCATGTGTGCGCTCGCCCAGTCCGTTGAAGTGGGCGCGCGCCCACGACTCCAGCCTGTCCAGCCGTTCCGTGCCGTCCTGCGCCTGCCCGCACTTGTGGTCCTCGCCGCCGACAATCAGGTACTCGCGCTCATCAGCCTCCCGGATCAGGCGGCAATAGTGGTACGGATCCTCGTCATCGAAGTACATGGCATCCGGTATCGAGCCGGGCTCCACCGCCAGCGTGATCACGTACGTGCGATATGGTGCCTGTTTCAGGTGCGCATTGACGTAATCGGTGAACGCTGTGCATGTCGCAACGACGCACGCCCGCGCTTCCACCTTTGCGCCACCACGCGTCGTGACAGTGACGGTGTCGTTCCCGCTTTCGACCTCGGTCACGAAGGTGTCACCGTGGATCGTTACGCCCGCCGCAGATGCTGCGCGTGCGAGTCCGTGCAGAAAGCGCAGCGGGTGGTACGTGGCCTGGTCGTCCATCCGCAGCGCGAGCTCGTGGCCGAACGGATCGTAGAGGGGCTGCGTGTCGAGGCTCGCGCGAATCCCGGCGGCCACGCATGCGTCGCGTTCGGCCTCGAGCCGCTTGCGCCGGTCGTCATGCACGGAGAAGAGGTAGGCCGGAATGCGACGGAAACCGCACTCGATACCCTCGCGGCGGGCGACCTCCTCGATCCAGTCCACCGCCGCGCCGTGGCTCTCAGCCGCAAGGCGTGCCGCCTCCGCGCCATGCTCGCGCGTCATCAGGTCCAGTCCATCGTCGATCCACGCGGTGAGATGCGCCGACGTGCGCCCCGACTCGCCACCGCCGGGCTGAACGCGATCCAGCAGCACCACGCTCGCCCCCTCGCGGGCAAGGGAGTATGCTGCGGCGAGGCCGGCCTGGCCGGCGCCGATGACGACGACGTCCGCCGCGGCGTGCTGCTGGAGCCGCGGGTAGCGAACCACGTCCGGTATGGTGTCCATCCAGATCGAGCGGGTGCCGTCTGCCATGTTCGCACTCCGTTGCGGGTCCGGGCTGACAGGGCAGGCGACATGCCACGGCCGGCACGGCGTGGGGTTTGCGTCCCTCCGTGCAACGAAACGCGCGTTGCGCGCATCTTATTATGTGGAGGCCATCCGGAGGGGCTCGACTCGCCGCCGGGCGGCTGAAAACATCGTGGCGGGTTCGTCGATTGCGGGCGCCCGCCAGGCCAGTGGAACAACAGGCGGCGGTTCGTCGTATACAAGTTTGAACGGAATTCGGGTACGGACTCCGGGGGCTTCCTTCCTCTATTGCGCGCCCCCCGGTGTTCGTACCCGGATTCTTTTCCTGCCTTCGAATCAACGCCTGAAGGGACGGAATTGTGACAGGACCCCCTCTATCCTGTGACGAAACCCGTTCCCCCTTTCCCGAATCGACTGCAGGTCATTATCTTTCAATGCTTTGTATGCACTAAAGGAACTCCGGCCGAGGAACTGGATGGCGAAACAGGACGGGATTGAAATGGAGGGCGTCGTGACCGAGGTCCTCCCCGATCGGAACTACCGCGTGCTGCTGGACAACGGGCACACGGTGCTGGCCTATGCGGCGGGCAAGATGTCGAAATTCAAGATCCGCGTGCTGGTCGGCGATCGAGTCTCGCTCGAGTTGTCGCCCTACGACCTCTCCCGCGGCCGGATCACTTACCGCCACAAGGCAGGCGGGCCGGGACCGAGCTGACCGGGCCTCGCCACGGGTTTTACGATACGCGCGTGCTCCTCGATGCAGGGCACGCGCGTTGCATTTTCGGGCGCCCGACCTGCAGTGGCACGGCGCCGCGCCATTCTCTACACGGGGGCATACATGAAACGGGTGGGACTCGCCGGTGTGGCCGGCATGACGCTGCTGCTGGCGGGCTGCGCCCAGCTTGGGCTGAGCGCGATCGTGCAGCCGCCACGCTTCTCGACTGTCAGCGGCCGTGACGCCGAGATCCGACTGCTCGGACCGTCCGCGTCACGCCCGCTGGGCGGCGCCGCCATCCGGATCCACGCCCACGTCGAGAACCCCAACACGTTCGGCCTGAACCTGACCCGGCTCGTGGGCAACCTGTTCCTCTCGGACACGCGTGCGGCGGAGGTCAGCTTCCCGCTCGGCCTCCCGCTGACGGCCCAGCAGGACACGATCATCCCGATTGAGATCGCCCTCAGCTTCTCCGAGCTGGAAGGACTCGCCGACGTGCTGGGCCGCGTGCTCTCGCGGAACCAGGTCGACTACCGGCTGGACGGCACGCTTTCGATCGATGCAGGTGCGTTCGGCGAGCCCAGCTTCGGGCCGCAGACCTGGCTGGAGGGACGAGCACAGGTATTCCGCTGAAACCGGACCGCGCGGAAGCCGTAGTGATCCCCATGAACCATCAGGGGGAATCAGGAATGAAGACGAACGAGCGGATTCTGCTGCGCGACCTCGCGATCTTTCAGCTGAAGCTTTTTCTCGACGGCCTCAAGGACATCGTCCTGGCGCCCGTCTCCATCGCGGCGGCTGCCATCGACCTGGTGTTTCCGGGTGAGCGGCAGGGAAATCGCTTCTATGCGGTGATGCGGATGGGAGAGCGCTACGACCGGTGGCTGAGCCTCTTCTCGGCTGCGAACCGCGCCGCGGGCAGCGACGACGGCCTGTTCGGCCCCGAGCGCGCCGACAGGGACACGATGCTCGGCAAGATCGAGTCGATGCTGTTCGACAGGATGGAGGACGGCGCACAGCGCGCAGCCTGACCCGGGCGGGCCCGTGCCCGCGGTGAGGTCATGCTCGCGCGACTGCCGCATGATGCCGAATCGGCGCTCCCGCACTGCCGGGAGCGCCGATTTGTTCGTTCTGCACCCGGCGCGCGTATTGCAGCAGCGGCGGGGGTGCCCGGGCCGGACGATGACAACACGGCCTTCGCAGTCATCCATTCCCCTGCGCGCGACGTACCGCGCACAACCGCGAGGACAACTCGAAATGGCGTATCCGTTCCAGCTCCCCGACCTCCCATATGCGAACGACGCGCTCGAGCCTAACATCGACGCCCGCACGATGGAGATCCATCACGACAAGCATCACGCGGCGTATACGAACAAGCTGAACGAGGCGCTCGAGAAGCATTCCAACCTGCAGTCGAAGTCGATCGAAGACATCCTGCGCTCGATCGATTCGGTGCCGGAGGACATCCGCACCACGGTCCGCAACAATGGCGGCGGCTATGCGAATCACGCCCTGTTCTGGGAGATCATGGGGCCGAATGGCGGTGGCGAGCCGTCCGGCACGCTCGGCGATGCGATCCAGCAGAAGTTCGGCAGCTTCGCTGATTTCAAGAAGAAGGTGTCAGCGGCCGGCGCGGGACAGTTCGGCAGCGGCTGGGCATGGCTCGTCGTGGACGGCAGCGGCAATCTGGACGTCTATTCGACGGCGAACCAGGACAGCCCGTACATGAAGGGCCACACGCCGATCCTCGGTGTGGACGTCTGGGAGCACGCGTACTACCTGAAGTACCAGAACCGCCGGCCGGACTATCTCGAGGCCTGGTGGAATACGGTGAACTGGGACGCGGTCGCGAAGCGCTACGACGCGGCGAAGAAGTAAGCTACGCGACGGCAGCGCTGCGACGCTGTCATGCGGGCCGGCACTCGATGTGTCGGCCCGCGTGCGTAGCGGTACGAACATACGGCTGCCTGCCCCGCCGAACCGGTGGATGACATCCGCTGCCTGATCGCCGAGCAGCCAGTCGGCGAGTGTGCGCGCCGCCGCGCTGTCGCGTGCCGCCGTGACGCGCATGACTGAATACGTGTTGCGCAGCCGGGGGTCGCCGTACACGAGCGGCACGAGCGAGAGATGGTCCCGCAGCACGACGAACGTGGCGCTGTCCGTCAGCAGATAGGCACGGCGCTCATCCGCGATACGCAGTGCGTCCGCCATCCCGACACCGGCGCGGATGTAGTCGCCCCCCGCGGGTGGCTGGGCGCCGGCATCGCGCCAGAGCCCGAGCTCACGCATGTGCGTGCCGCTGCTGTCATCGCGTGATACGAAGCGTGCACCCATCTCGCTGATGCGTGCGAGCGCGGCCGCGCTATCGGTCATGCCGCCGATGCCGGCCGGATCGGCGGCGGGCCCCGCAATGATGAACGAGTTGTACATCAGCTCGTGCCGATCCAGAACGGCGCCCTCATCCAGCAGTCGCCGTTCGGCGTCCGGAGCATGCGTGACCACGACGTCGGCCAGTCCGCGCCGTGCGTGCTCCAGTGCCTCGCCGGTGCCACTCACCGTGATGCGCAGGCGGAGCTCCGGGTGTTCAGTGCGGAAGGCCACGGCCAGCGAATCGAGCAACCCGCTGTCCTCGAGCGTGTGCGTCGCGGCGAGGACTGCGGTTTTACGGCCGTCGTCAGCGGCGTTGCAGCCGGTGAGGACTACGGCAAGGACGATCGGCGCGCGTCGCATTCGGTTCGTCATCGTAATTCCCGTGCTGCGGTCTCGACGCTGAATCGGCGCGGATGGCGAGTGTGCCGCAAGTCCGCGCAACGCGTGGGGAAACACCCCATTCCATGATCCTGATCCCGGTCCTAGGTTCAGCGCCATGAATGATCGCATCCTGCGCGCCCTGCGGCGCGAACCGGTGGACCGGACGCCCGTGTGGTTCATGCGCCAGGCGGGCCGGGCGCTGCCGCGCTACCGCGAGGCACGCGCCGATTACGGCATGTTCGAGATCCTGCGCGATCCGCCGCGCGCGGCCGAGATCACGATGATGCCGCTCGACTATTTCCCGGTCGATGCGGCGGTTCTCTACAACGACCTGTCCACCCCGTACTTCGCGGCCGGCTTCGATCTCGAGATGAAGCCGGGTGTCGGGCCGGTCGTGCACAACCCGATCGAGGACGCGGCTGGTGTCGCGCGCATGACCCCGTTCGATCCGCGCACTGCGCTCGACTTCAACCTCGAGCAGATCCGGATCCTGACCGAGCGCATCGACGTTCCCGTGCTCGGCTTCGTCGGTGCACCATTCACGCTATCGACCTACCTGATCAAGGGGCAGCGCTCGAAGGACTTCTCGGAAGTGAAGTCGTTCATCTGGCGCGACCCGGCGGCGTGGCATGCGCTGGCGGACTTCTGGGCACGCCACAGCGCGGAATTCGGCATCGCGCAGTGGCAGGCGGGCGCCGGCGCGGTGCAGGTTTTCGATTCGTGGGCCGGCACACTCTCGCCCGGCGACTACGAGACGTACGTGCTGCCGCACATGAAGACGCTGATCGGCCCGATGGAGGCCGCCGGTGTGCCGGTAATCAACTTCTACAATGGCAACCCGGCATTGCTGCGGCTGGTTGCGGCCGGCGGCGGTACGGCGCTGAGCGTGGACTGGCGGCTGCCGCTCGACGAGGCGTGGGACACCATCGGGCACGACCGCGCGATCCAGGGCAACATGGATCCTGCCGTGCTGCTCGCAGGTGAGGCACCCTCGCTCGAGAAGGCGCGCGATGTGCTCGACCGCGCTGCGAACCGGCCAGGCCACATCTTCAACCTCGGCCACGGCATCATGCCCGGCACCGATCACAACGTGCTGCGCGCCGTGGTCGATTTCGTTCATGAGTACTCGGTGAGATGATCGCATGAAGATCGCTGTGATGCTGCTCAATTTCGGCGAGCCCGAGCACCCGAGTGAATCCGAAGTCGTGCCCTTCCTCGAGCGGATCTTCCTGATGAACGGCGAGCTCGAGGGCCGGCTCGGCCACGAGAAGGGCGTCGCGCGCGCTCACGAGCTTGCAGTCGCGCGCGCGCCGGGGCTGATCGAGGAGTACACCGAGATCGGCGGCTCGCCGCTGCATCGCCAGGCGGAGGAACAGGGCGCGGCCCTTGAGGCGGAGCTGAAGCGGCGCGGCATGGACGCGCGCTGTTACGTCGGCATGCAGTTCACCGAGCCGTTCATCCACGACGCTGTCGAGACGGCACGCGCGGACGGCTGCGACACGGTGGTCGGCCTGCCTGTCTACCCGTTGTGCGGCACGTCGACGACGGTCATGTCTCTCGGCATGATGACAGATGCGATGCAGCGCATCGGCTGGGACGCGCAGCGGATGGAGATCAGCGGCTGGCACCGTCACCCGGTCTACACGGAGTTGCGCGCCGACGGTATCCGGCGTGTGCTGCAGGAAAGTGGTGAGTCGTTCGGCAATGGCTGCCGCCTCGTCTTCTCCGCCCACGGCATTCCGCTCAAGTACCTGCAGGAGGGCAATCGCTACGACGCGTACGTTGACGAGTCATGCAGCGCGATCGCGGACGCTGTCGGTGTGGACGACTACGTCATCGGCTTCCAGAACCACACCAACCGGCCGATCGAGTGGACGAGCCCTGACATCGACGAGGTCGTCGCGAACATCGACGCGGAGGCGATCGTCGTCTTCCCGGTCAGCTTCATGCACGAACAGTCGGAGACACTGGCAGAGCTGGATCACGAGCTGCGCGAGGTAGCCGAGGAGCGCGGGTTGCGTTTCCATCGCGTGCCCGTGCCTCACGACGACGCCCGTTTCATCGGCGTACTGGCGGACCTGGTACAGAGCCGCGTCGGTGTCGAGCAGAAGATTGCGCTGGGCGCCTGCAGGTGCCGGCCGGACGCGGCGACGCACTGCACGAACTACGCGGGACACATCTGAAGGATCAGGGTCGGCCGTGCGGAACGGCGCTGCGCGCCGCCCGCCGGCCCCGAGCGGGGGCGCTGCGGTAGAGGATACCGCAGCGCCCCCGTCGTTTGCTGCTGACTGCTAGTAGCCCGGGTTCTGCTCGAGCTGGTCGTTCACGTCCATCTCGGCCTGCGGAATCGGGAACAGCAGGCGCTCCGCCGTGATGCCCAGCACGTCCGTCGCGACGCCGAAGCGGCGCAGGTCGAAGAAGCGATGTCCCTCCATTGCGAGCTCGAAGCGTCGCTCGAGCAGGATCGCATCGAGCAGCTCCTGCTGCGTGTCGACGTCCGCGGGCAGATCCGCCAGGCCGGCGCGGTTGCGAACTTCGTTGATGTCGGCACGCACCGTCGCCGCGTCCGCGCCCAGGCGTGCGTTCGCCTCTGCCCGGATCAGGTACATCTCGGCCAGGCGGAGCACGACGACGTTGTCGTCGCTGTTGGCGACCCGGAAGTACTTCCGGCCGTACAGCTCGCCGCCCTCCGAGCCGATCTGGAAGTCACGACGCTCGTCGCCCGCCTCGAACAGGGAATGGAACGTGGGCGTCGGCGCGAAGCCGCGCCGGCCACCGAGCGCGTCCGGGAAGAACCAGAACGCGAGGCTGTTCGTGGTGTTGATGCTGTACGGCAACTCGAAGATCGACTCATCGCTGTACTTGTCCGTCCAGTTCGCGCTGTAATCGTCATTCAGGTCGTACAGCCCCGACCCGATCACATCCGTTGCCTTGTCGCGTGCGAGCGTGTTCTGCCCCGTCTCCAGGTAGACACGCGCGAGCAGAGCGTCGGCGGCACCGGCCGTTGCGCGGCCATCGTTGATCTCGTAATCGAGCGACGACGATGCGGTCTCGAGGTCGCCGATGATGAGGTTCCAGACCGCGTCCTCGGTCGCGCGTGCGACCAGCGAGCTCTCGTCCACACCGCGCGACGGCGTGGTGATGATCGGCACGCCGCCGTGGTACGAGACGAGGACGTAGTAGTACAGCGAGCGCAGGAACAGCGACTCGGCGATCGCCTGCTCGGCGTCCGCTGCGCTCAGTGCGCCGACGTTCGGAATCGCTTCGAGCAGGTTGTTCGTCCGGTTGATGCCGTCGTAGAGCGCGGCCCACGTGTCGCGGATCTGCGTGTTGCTGGTGGAAATGTTGCGGGTCGCAACCTCGCGGTCCGTCTGGAACGTGCCGGTGAACTCGAGGTTGTCCGCGTACAGGTCCGGGTACACCATGTGGACGTTGCTGTACAGCGAGCCAGTCTGGAGCCCGCGGTAGGCACCGTTCAGGCCGAGCTCGATGCCGCGCGGCGTGGTGAGCGCATCGTCGGCATCGATCGCGTCCGTCGGGTTCGTATCGAGTGGCGAATCGCACGCGCTCGCGAGCAGCGCAACGGCGGCGATCGGCCAGAGGTATCTGGTCTTCATCATTGTCGTGATCCTCAGAAGCCGAGGTTGAAGCCGACCGTGACCGTTCGCGTCTGCGGCAGCGTGTAGAAGTCGGTGCCGCGCGTGACGGACGACTGGCCTGAGTAGTTGACCTCGGGATCGAATCCGCTGTAGTCCGTCCTCGTCAACAGGTTCTGTCCCTGAAAGTAGATGCGTGCTGTGCGCGCGCCCATCCGCGACGCGAGCGAAGCCGGCAGCGTATAGCCGACGACCAGGTTCTTGAGGCGGACGTAGGAGCCATCCTCGATGAACCGGGACGAGTCACGTGTGTTGTTGTTCGGGTCGCCCCACACGGCACGCGGTTCGAGCGTGTTCGTGTTCTGCGGCGTCCAGCGGTCCAGTGCGCGCGTCGTGTGGTTGTCCTCGAAGCTGCCGTACTGGTCCGTGTAGATGCGCATCGCATTGAACACGTCGTTGCCGAGCGAGAACTGGACGAACGCGCTCACGTCGAAGCCGAGGAAGGCAAAGTTGTTCGTGATGCCACCCTCGAGGTCCGGCCACGGGTTGCCGATCTCGGTGCGGTCGTCGTCGTTGATGACGCCGTCACCGTTGATGTCAGCGAACCGGATGTCGCCCGGCGCGGTGCCGGACGCCTGGAAGGCCGTGCCCGCCGCGGCGCAGCGTGCGTTGCGTGCTGCGATCGACTCGCCCGCGAGCGTGCGGCAGATCTCCGCCTCGGACTGGAAGATGCTCTGCATCTGGTGACCGAAGAAGAAGCCGAGCGGCTTGCCGACTTCGACACGGCTCGCGAAACCCGCGTTGATCGGCTGGTCGTTATAGAGCGCCGTCACCTCGTTCCTGTTATGCGACAGGTTGATCGTGGTCGACCAGTTGAAGCCCTGGTCGCTGCCGGCCTGCACGAGCAGCAGGTTCGCGGCGAATTCGACACCCGTGTTCTTCATGCTGCCCACGTTCGACCAGATGCTGGTGAACCCGGTCGTCCGCGGTACTGGTCGCGCGATCAGCAGGTCGTCCGTCTTCTTCTGGTAGAAGTCGAACGTGAGGCCGATGCGGTTGCTGAACAGCGAGAAGTCCGTGCCGAGGTTCAGCTGTGACGTCTTCTCCCACCGCAGCTCGGGGTTGGCGAGCTGGTCCGGCGAGATGCCGGGCGAGTCGAAGTAGTTGGCGCCGCCGCCGAACAGGCCGCGCGCCGCGAAGTTGCCGAGCTGCTGCTGGTTGCCCGTCACGCCGTAGCTCGCACGCAGTGCCAGGTTCTGGAAGACGTCCTGGTTGCGCATGAAGTCCTCTTCGCCGATGCGGTAGAGGATCGATGCCGACGGGAACGTACCGAAGCGGTTCTCGGTGCCGAACCGGCTGGAGCCGTCGCGACGGATGTTGAACGACGTCACGATGCGGTCGTTGAACGTGTAGGACAGGCGACCGAAGAACGAGAGCAGTGCGTTGTCGTCGCGGGTGGACGAACCGCCCGCGATCGTCGCCGCCGAGGTGATGTACTTGAAGTACTCGGTCGGGAACGCCGTGCCCTGCACGTAGCTCCACTCCTCGACGTTGTCCTCGTAGCTCGAGCCGACCACGCCGGAGAAGTCGTGCATGTCGCCGAAGGCGCGGGCGAAGCTGAGCGTGCCCTCGTAGGTGACCTTGTTGGCGTACGTGTGACCGGCCTGCGCCTGGCCGCCGTTCGCCGCCCATGGACCGAACGCGGGCGAGTCATAGCCGCGCGAACGCATGTTCAGGTTGTCGAGGCCCAGGCTGCCGCGGACGTTCAGCCAGTCGGTCAGCTGGTACTGTGCGAAGGCATTACCGATGATGCGCGTGGCGCGCTCTTCTGCCTCCGCCTCGCGCGCCATGCCGACCGCGTTCGCGTACGTCGTGCCCGTGAAGTAGGTGCCGTCCTCGTTGAACACCGGGTAGATCGGGCCGTTTGCGATCGCGTTCGCCCACGGGCTGTAGATGTTGTTGTCCGAGCGCGCGCGGTTCGTCACGCTGCGTGCGAGCGCGACATTGGTGCCGAGCAGCAGTCGCTCGAAGGGGTTGTAGTCGAGGTTGACACGGCCATTGAGCCGCTCGTATCCCATCGGCTCGACGATGCCGTCCTGCTCCAGCATGCTGCCGGACACGAAGTAGCGCACAGCGTCCGTGCCGCCGCGCACCGAGGCCTCCATGTTGGTCATCGGCGCGGTGCGTGTCACCTCGTCCAGCCAGTCGGTATCGACGCCGAGTGGCACCTCGATGTCGAAGACGCCCTGGCCCTCGAAGCCGTACCACTCGTCGAGGCCGTAGTCGGATGCCGGGCCGTAACGGTTGGTCAGGCCCTCGTTGTACACCTGCATGTACTGCTCGGTGTTCAGCATCTCGACCATCTTCCACGCGCTCTGCCAGCCGTAGTAGCCGCCGAAGTTGATCTCCGGCCGGTTGGCGACACCGCGCTTCGTGGTGATCAGCACCACGCCGTTCGACGCACGGGATCCGTAGATCGCGGCCGCGGAGGCATCCTTCAGGATGTCGATGCGCTCCACCTCGTTGGGGTTGAGATCGGAGATCGCGTCGATGCCCTGGCCGCCGAAGCTCGTCGTGAGGCTGGAGAAGTCACCCTGGTTCATCGGCACGCCGTCGATCACGTACAGCGGCTCGTTGCCGCCCGAGATCGACGATGCACCACGTACGCGCACCGACATCGCGGCGCCCGGCGTGCCAGAGTTCTGCACGACCTGGACACCGGTCAGGCGGCCCTGCAGCGCCTGGTTCACCGACGTGATCGGCAGCGCCTCGACCTCGGTCTGCTCGATCGACGCGGTCGCGCCCGCCACGTTGCGGCGCCGCTCCTGCCCGTAGCCGATGACGATCAACTCGTCCAGGCGCAGCGCGTCCACCTGCATCGACACCGTCAGCGGCGCCATCTGCGCGCCGACCGTCACGCTCTGCGTGACCTGTGAGTAACCGATGAAGCTGAACTGGATCTGCTGTTCGCCGAACGGCACGTTGTTCAGCAGGAATCGGCCACGGTCATCCGTGGTCGTCCCGATGCCGAGTGACGGGATCGATACATCGACACCCTGGAGCGGCTGCCCCGTATCACCGGCCACGACCTGGCCCGTCACGCTGCCGCGGTCCTGCGCCGCCGCCACTGCCGGCAGCGACAGCAGCGTGAGCAGAGCCACTGCCAGCCACTTTGTCCTTCTCATGGTCCTCTCCTTCGAGACTGCCTTGCTGATGAGGAATTGAACAGACTCACCGACCGCCTCCCGGGCCCTGATGCCCGGGCGATGCACTCCGCGTGGCCGCCGTACGTGGGTATGGTGAGCGGGCAGGCGCAGAATACGCATACAATGAACGACTGCTGCACGCGTCCTGTGACGCGCGCGCGTGAGGATCGGCCGTCAACCCGCCCACACGCAAGCGTTTCGCCGGGTGCGGTGTCATGGCCGGGACGAGATGCGCCCGAGCGGGGACAGCCTACTCTTCATCGACGCGGATCCGGGCATCGACCGCGATACCGCCGGCCTCGAACACCACGAACGGGTTGACGTCCAGCTCGACGATGTCGGGATGGTTCCCGACGAGCTGCGAGACGCGCTGGATCACGTCCGCGAGGACGTCGCGATCGGCGGGCGGCTCCCCGCGGATGCCGTCCAGGAGCCGGACCCCCCGGATCTGGTGGGTCATCTCGCGCGCGTCGCTGTCGGTCAGCGGGTGGACGCGAAAGACGACGTCGCGCAACGCCTCGACATGGATACCGCCGAGGCCGAACATGAGCACCGGGCCGAACGCGGGATCCACGCTCATGCCGATGATGGTCTCGCGACCGCCGCGTACGTACTGCTCGACCTGGACGCCCTCGATCTCCGCGTCCGGTGCGTTCACGCGCACGCGCTCGACGATCCGCTCGAACGCAGAGCGCACGTCGTCGGTGGTACGCAGGTCCAGCTCGACGCCGCCGACGTCGGTCTTGTGGACGATGTCGGGCGAGAGGACCTTGAGCACGACCGGCAGACCGAGCGTGGTCGCTGCCGCGACCGCTTCCTCCGCGGTCGTCGCGCGCCGCGATTCGACGACCGGGATGCCGGCGGCGCGCAGCACGGTGCGCGCATCATCCGCGGACAGGTAGCCGCCGCCCGCGTTCCGCTGTGCGCGGATGATGCCGCCGATGACATCGTCGCGCATGTCCTCATAGCGGGCGATGGTGCCCGCAGGCCGCTGGACCCAGCCACTGTAGCGGACCATGGCCGCGAGTGCGCGCGCCGCGCTCTCCGGGAAGATGTAGGCGGGCACACCGACTTCCTTCAGCTCCGCACGGCCCTGCGGCAGACCCTCGCGGCCCATGAGCACGGCGAGGATCGGCTTGCCGGGGCACGTCCGACGCGCCTCGACGATCGCAGCCGCGACGTCGCGCTGGCTGACGCCGAGCGGCGGGACGAACGCGGCGATCGCGCCGTCCACGGTATCGTCGTTCAGCACCTCGATGAGTGCGCGTCGGTAGTGATCTGCCGTTGCGCTCGCGGTCATGTCCACCGGATTGCGCACGCTCGCCT
>CAYLME010000075.1:14423-15614 GCA_964384585.1 uncultured Gemmatimonadaceae bacterium
AGGACCGCAGCGCCCGCTGTGTTTCCGACGACAGCTCCGCGATGGTCAGCCCCGCTGCCTCGCACGCGTCGGCGATGATGATGCCCGGGCCGCCCGCATTCGTGATGATCGCAACACGATCCCCCTGGGGCAGTGGCAGCAGACTGAACGCCATCGCCAGGTCGAACAGGTCCATGACGGTATCGACGCGGATCACGCCGTACTGCGTGAGCAGTGCATCGATCGCGCTGTCGAGGCCGGCCAGTGCGCCCGTGTGCGACGACGCCGCCCGCGCGCCCGATGCGGTGCGCCCGCTCTTCACGGCGATGATCGGCTTCGTGCGCGTGACCTCGCGCGCAATGCGCGCGAACTTCTGCGGATTCCCGAAGTTCTCGAGGTACATCAGGATCACGCGCGTCGCCGGATCCTGGCCCCAGTACTGGATCAGGTCGTTGCCGCTGATGTCCGCCTTGTTGCCGACCGAGATGAACTGGTTGATGCCGATGCCGTACTCTGCGGCGTAGTCGAGGATCGTCACGCCCATCGCGCCGGACTGGCTCATGAAGCTGACGGGTCCGGGCGGCGGCATCACCGGCGCGAACGTCGCATTCATCGATACGTCAGGATCGGTGTTCAGCACACCGAGGCAGTTCGGTCCCACCAGGCGCATGCCGTAGCGCCGTGCGACGTCGCGCAGCGCGCGCTCGCGCTCCGCACCCGCCGGCCCGATTTCCTTGAAGCCGGCCGTGATCACGACCATCGCACGCACGCCCTTCTGGCCACACTGCTCCGCGACGCCGAGCACCAGCTCCTTCGGCACCGTGATGACCGCGAGATCGACCGGTCCCTCGATGTCCAGCACCGACGCCTTCGTCGGGATCGAGTGCACCGCGCGCACGTTCGGATTCACGAGGTGCAGCGCACCCGTGTACCCGTGCTCGAGCAGGTTGTCGACGATCTGATAGCCGATCGTTCCCGGCTTGCGACTGCAGCCGATGACCGCGATCACTTCCGGCCGGACGACCGGGTCGAGGGAGTGCCGTGTCTTCGCTTTGGGTTCGGTAATCGTGCTCACGCGCGCTGGTCTCCTTGTTGGCTGACCAAGCTACATGCGTGTGCGGCGGGGGTACAGGCGGGAAACTCCGGACAATGTGTCAGTGGCCGCGCCGCCCGAGCGGCGCAGCCACATGACTCATTGCGAGAGCAGCAACA
>CAYLME010000076.1:0-15513 GCA_964384585.1 uncultured Gemmatimonadaceae bacterium
AAGGCCAAGCAGGAGGGTCCGACTCCGCGCACTCGGGCCATCGTCATCTATCCGATGAACGCCTTGGCCAACAGCCAGCAGGAGGAGCTGAAGAAGTACCTCGGAGCGAGCGGCGCCGTCACGTTCGCGCGCTATACGGGCCAGGAGAGCGCTGAGGACCGCGAGCGAATCAGGGCGAATCCGCCGGACATCCTTCTCACCAACTTCATGATGCTCGAGCTGCTGATGACACGGCAGGCGAGCCTCGACCAGGCAGTGATTCGCAACTGCCAGGGATTGCAGTTCCTCGTTCTGGACGAACTGCACACGTACCGCGGGCGTCAGGGCGCAGACGTCGCGATGCTCGTCCGGCGTGTGCGCGAGCGAGTCGCCGGAGAGGGCCTGCAGTGCGTTGGCACCTCTGCGACGATGGCGAGCGGCGAAGGGCAGGCCGACTCGAATCGGAAGGTTGCCGAGGTAGCGTCGCGGATCTTTGCTACGACCATTCCGGAGTTCGGCGTCGTCACCGAAGACCTGGAACGGGCGACGAATCCGGCTATGACGGACGGGTCCGTCAAACCACAGCTCGGCGCGGCGATCGACACAGGGGTCTCGCGCACGATTTCGAACGCAGAGCTGGCCGACCATCCGCTCGCGGTGTGGATCGAGACCCGGCTGGGTCTGGACAGGCCTGACGGGACGAAGTGGGTACGTGCGCGTCCGCGCACCCTCGCGGAGGCAGCGTCGCAACTCGCCGAGGACTCCGGACGCTCCACGGAAGCATGCGAAGAGTCGATCAAGGCGCTGCTGCTCGTGGCTGCCATGCCGGAGCGTGACCGAATTGGCCGACGCGGCAGCGACGACTCCTTCTTCGCGTTCAAGGTGCACCAGTTCCTGAGTGGTGCTGGTGTCGCCTACGCGACGCTCGAACCTCCAGGGCAGAGGACTGTCGTACTGGACGGGCAGCAGTTCCTGCCGGGTGACGAGACGAGGCGCCTTTATCCGACGTATTTCTGCCGCGACTGCGGCCAGGAGTACCATCCGGTTCGCCTCCGCCGCGACGCAGGACAGATGCATGTCCTCGCGCGCGACATAGACGACATGCCCGCGCGGCGCGAGGACGCCGACGGAACTGAACACGACGGCGACGAGGACGCCGAACTCGAGCGTCTCGGGTTTGTGACACCCATCCCGGTTCCCGCTGGGCAGGAGCCGCTCCGTTTCGAGGGCCGGGTCGAGGACTACCCCGAAACATGGATCGAGTACGACCGGCACGGCGAGCCGCGTCTGAAGCGAACCTATCGCTCTCTGGAAGTCGAGCGCATCTCCGCTCAGCCGGACGGCGCGGTCTCGGCGGCAGGAATGTCGATGTGGTTCCTGCCTGGCAAGTTCCGTCACTGTATCCGCTGCGGTGAGACGCACGGTGCGCAGGGCAAAGACATCAACCGCCTCGCCGGACTCTCCGCCGAAGGTCGCAGCTCTGCTACCACAGTGCTCGTGTCCAGTGCCCTGCGCTGGATGCACGACGAGCGCTCGCCGGAGAATCGGCACCAGCGCAAGCTGCTGGCGTTCACCGACAACCGACAGGACGCCGCTCTCCAGGCCGGTCACTTCAACGACTTCACGTTCGTCTGCCTGCTGCGCGCAGCAGTTCACAGTGCGCTCGGTGCGGTCGGTGAGCAGGGTCTTGAGGACAAGGACATCGGCGGCGCAGTCGTGCGCGCGCTCGGCTTCGATCGCCAGCTTTCGAGTGGTGAAGATCCCGAGTCATCGCACCTGCGTGAGTGGCTACTGGACACTGCCGTTGCTCCCGCCGATTTCGAAGCTGCGCGACAGACGTTGCGGAAGGTGATTGCGCATCGCGTATGGCACGATCAGCGGCGAGGGTGGCGTTACACGAATCCGAACCTCGAGCAGCTTGGTATGCTACGCGTCGAGTATCGGGGTCTCGATTCGCTGTGCGAGAACGACGCGCTCTTCGCCAATGCGCCGGACCTGTTGAAACGCGCGCGGCCTGCCGTGCGCCGCGAGGCATTCCTGCGCATGCTGGACTACCTGCGGCGCGGCCTTGCAGTTGATGCCGCGGCGCTCCGGCGTGACGAGCTCGAGCAGGTTCGTGAGACATCGTTGAAGCTGCTGCGTGCGCCCTGGGGGTTCGGCCGCGCAGGCGACGACACCCCGCAGGCGGCACGCTGGCTCATCATCGAGCCGGTGCGGCGCGACCGACTGCGGCTCCTCGATGAGGAGTTGCTCCTGCGCGGCGGTCTTCAGACGAATCTCGGCCGCCAGCTCCGTTCAGCGAAGCTATGGGAACACCCGGACGCGACGACGCTCTCGCGCAGGGACTACATCGAACTGGTCGAGGCCATGCTCCAGGCCGCGGTGAACGCAGGCCTCGTGCGCCGATTCGACCACACGCCCTTTCGCGAAGAAGGCTATCAGCTCAACAGTCTTGCCGTCCGCTTTCTGCCTGGTGAGCCGCTCACCAAGGCGAACGCGTATTTCGTCGACCTCTACCGTGCGATGGGTCGCGCTCTCGCCGCGCCCGGACATCCGCTCTTCGAGCTGGAGACGCGCGAGCATACCGCGCAGGTGGAGACGAAGGTGCGCGAGATCCGCGAGAAGCGTTTCCGATTCGGCGCGGCCGAACAGCAGCAGCTCCTCGCGTCGGATGGTGCGCGCGCCGCAGGAGAGAGTCCTCGATTCCTGCCTGCGCTCGTCTGCTCGCCGACCATGGAGCTCGGTGTAGACATCTCGGCGCTGAACGCCGTGTATCTGCGCAACGTACCGCCGACTCCCGCGAACTACGTGCAGCGTGCAGGACGGGCCGGTCGCAGCGGCCAGGCAGCACTCGTGGTGACGTACTGCGCGGCGAGGAGTCCGCACGATCAGTACTTTTTCCGCGACCCCCGCGCCATGGTGCATGGCGTCGTCCGGCCGCCACTCCTCGACCTCGCGAACCGCGAGCTCATCGAAAGTCATCTGCAGGCCGTCTGGCTCTCGTGCACCGGTATGGAGCTGAATGGGTCCATCGCCGAGCTGCTCCAGCTGGATCGACCTGGTCTTCCTCTTCGCGCGGACGTGCCTGAGCGGCTGCGGAACCAGGAGATTACGGACGACGCTACCCAGCGCGGTGCGCGCGTGTTGGGAATGCTGGTGACGGAGCTTACACCTGACAGTGCTCCGTGGTATCCGCACGCTCCATCCGAGGACGAGGCCGCACATCTTTTCGCTGGGCAGACAGCTTCGTCCGCCTTCGATCGTTTCGATGCTGCGTTCAATCGCTGGCGTGAGCTGTTCCGGTCCGCAGAGCGGCAGCGGGATCTCGCGACGCAGGTCGTGAACAATCACGCGATCACTGACACGCGCGAACGAAATGCAGCGAAGACGCGTTGGCGGCAGGCCGTAGACCAGATCGAGCTGCTGAAGAAGGGATCGGATGCGCTGTCCAGTGACTTCTACACGTATCGGTATCTGGCAACCGAAGGATTTCTGCCAGGCTACAATTTCCCGCGTCTGCCCCTGCTCGCATACATCCCTGGCGCCGCGGATGGCTCGACCCGGCAGGGATTTTTGCAGCGTCCTCGTTTCCTCGGCATAGCCGAGTTCGGACCGCGCAGTCTTGTTTATCACGAGGGACGGGCGTACCGCGTGGTCGCGGCCCGGCTTTCGGTCGGTACGACCGGCGACACGAGTGCGGCGCCGGAGCTCGCTACGGTTTCAGCACGGATCTGCGCGTGGTGTGGCGCCGCTCATTTCCGCGATGACGTGAATGGCTGCCATGCATGCGGTACGCCCCTGAACGGCGCGCAGATCATCAATCGGCTCTACCGGATCGAGAACGTCGACACGTGGCCTACCGTTCGGATCACGGCGAACGACGAGGAGCGACAGCGACAGGCTTTCGAGCTTCAGACGGTCTTCCAGTGGGCCGTACGTAACGGCCGGCCGGACACGCGTGCCGTGCAGGCTGTCGATACGGAAGGCGACATTCTGACGCTGCGTTACGGACCCGGAGCCACCATTACGCGCATCAACAAGGGGCTCCGCCGCCGGCGCGACCGAAACGTATTCGGCTACCACATCAACCCGCGGACCGGCTACTGGGCGAAGGGTGATGACGATGAGCCGGAGCAGCCTGATCCGGACACCACACCGCCTCAGCGCATTGTGCCGTACGTGCAGGACCAGAAGAACGCGTTGCACCTCATGCCGGCGCATCCCGTCGAGCTACGCACTCTCGCGACGCTACAGCACGCCCTCACGCGGGGCATCGAGGCGGCCTACCAGCTCGAGGAGGGTGAGATCCTGGCGGAACCGCTGCCGGATGCCAAGGAGCGACGCGGCCTGCTTCTCTACGAGGCAACCGAAGGCGGTGCAGGGGTGCTCACACGACTCGTGCACGAGCCGGATGCGCTTGCGCGCGTAGCGGTGGAAGCTCTGAAGATCATGCATCTGGACGTGCCGGTCGATCCAGCGGTCCTGCCGGCCGCCGAGGGCCTGGTGGACATGGATGGCACCGAGTGCGTCGCTGGCTGTTACCGCTGCCTGCTTTCGTACTACAACCAGACAGACCACGAACTCATCGACAGGCGCGACCTGGCTGCACGGGGAATACTCGTGAGACTGGCGCGCGTCACCACCACACTGGCCAGTTCACCCGAGCCGGAACTCGACGATGCACCGCCTGCCAATGATCATGGTTGGGAAGCGAGATGGCGCGTTGCCGCAGCGGAACCGCTGGCGGGCGCACCCGCACCGGTACGTTCCGTCGTCGGAGACCACGTCGTGCTCCAGTGGACGACCGATCTCGTCGCCATCGCGCTGCCCGACACCCCCCGCGAACTGCAGCACGAGTGGGAAGAGCGTGGCTACACGTTCGTGCGTTTCGCGTCGGACACGTCCACGTGGCCGCCGGTATTCGCGCGCCTCGCGCGCCTCCTGACACCGACTCTCGAAGCATGAGCACTGTACTTTACTCTCCCGGCGCACTCGTCCGCGCGCGCGGCCGCGAATGGATCGTTCTGCCGGGAAGCACCACTGATGTGCTGCGTCTGCGGCCACTGTCGGGCTCGGAGGAAGATTCCGCGCTGCTGCACACGGCCATCGAGCCGGACATCGCGCCAGCTACGTTCCCGCCGCCGCCGGCCGAGCCGCAGGCAGGACAGGAAGCGATGCAGCTGCTGCGGGATGCGTTGTTGCTCTCGCTGCGGCGCGGCGCGGGTCCGTTCCGCTCGTTCGGCAATCTGGCCTTTGAGCCGCGAGCGTATCAGCTCGTTCCGCTGCTCATGGCCTTACGCCACGACCCCGTGCGCCTCCTCATCGCCGATGACGTGGGTATCGGCAAGACGATCGAGGCGGGTTTGATCGCGCGTGAACTGTACGACCGCGGTGAGGTCAGCGCGTTTGCGGTTCTCTGTCCGCCGCACCTGGTGGAGCAGTGGGTGCAGGAGCTCGAGGAGCGCTTCCATATCAAGGCAACAGCGGTGACCGCGAGCAGTGCGGCCCGCCTCGAGCGTGGATTGCCTATCAACGAGTCCATCTTCTCGTTGCACCCGTTCACGGTCGTCAGCCTCGACTACATCAAGAGCGAGCGACGTCGCCATGACTTCGTGCGTGCGTGCCCTGCGATGGTCATCGTCGATGAGGCGCACACGTGTTCGAATACCGGTGCCGGCCGGCACCTGCGATACGAGCTGCTGCGTTCCCTGGCGGACGACCGCGAGCGGCACATGGTCCTGCTTACGGCGACACCGCACAGCGGCGATGAGGAAGCGTTCTTCCGGCTATTGGGGCTGCTCGACGCTTCGTTCACGCGGCTCGCGAATCCGGAAGATCCCGATCGTACACGGCTGCGGGAGCAACTTGCGTCGCACTTTGTTCAGCGTCGTCGGCCGGACATCGACGAGTGGATGGAGAAGCGAATCTTTCCGCAACGAGAAGTCACCGAGCTTACGTATCGACTGACCGGGCCTTGGGAGGCGTTCTTCGAGAAGGTGCTCGCCTACTGTGCTGACGTTACGACCGCGGCGTCCGGCGACGAGCGCCGCCAGCGGCTCACGTTCTGGGGAACGCTGGCGCTCATGCGCTGCGTGTCCAGCAGTCCGGCGGCGGCAGCGCAGGCGCTGCGCACTCGCATTGGACTGGACAGCGCTGCGGACGAAGAACTCGCGGAGCGCGTGTTCGATGGCTCTGCCGAGGACCTGCCGGAGGACGACCTGGAGCCTGGCGCCGACTCCGGCGACCCGCGCCTGCATCTGCTCGTACAGGAGGCGCAGAAATTGGCGGGAGATCGTGGCGATCCGAAGCTGGCGCTACTGCTCCAGCACGTACAAACGCTGGTGGAAGACGGGTTCTCGCCGGTCATTTTCTGCCGCTATATCGCTACCGCGCACTACGTGGCGGAGCATCTCCAGGCCCGGTTGAACGATGCGCACGTCGAGGTCGTAACCGGTGAGTTCCCGACCGAGGAACGTGTGCGTCGGGTCGAAGCGATGGGTGAGCATGGGTCGCGGGTGCTCGTCGCGACGGACTGTCTCTCCGAAGGTGTGAACCTCCAGGCGTATTTCGACGCCGTCGTTCACTATGACCTCAGCTGGAATCCGACCCGCCACGAACAGCGCGAGGGCCGTGTCGATCGCTACGGCCAGTCGAAGGAAGTGGTGCGCGCGAGCCTGATCTACGGGCAGAACAATCCGGTGGACGGGGCGGTACTGAGCGTGATCCTGCGCAAGGCGAAGCGCATCGCCAGGGAGCTCGGTGTGCCGGTCCCGGTCCCTGACGAAGGGCACACCGTCACCGAAGCGCTCATGCGGGCGGTGATGCTGCGGCGCGGTCAATTTAGCCGACAGACGGAGCTGTTCGACTTCGAGCAGCTGGACGAGGCAAAGGCCCTCGACGCCCGCTGGGTCAACCTCGCAGAGAAGGCCAAGGCCAATCGTACTGTTTTCGCCCAGCGACGCCTGAAGCCCGAGGAAGTGCTGCCCGAGTGGCAGCGCATGCAGCGTGCGCTCGGCAGCCAGGAGGACGTGCGTCGTTTCGTCGCGCGCTCGATGGCCCGTCTCGATGCGGCCATTGAACCATTGCCACGCGGCGCGCGCGCGCCACTGGGCGCACTCCCGGAGCTGCTGCGGGAAAGACTCGCTGCTGATGCACTCAGCGGCACCGTGCGCGTCGACTTCGAGCAGCCGCCCGCACCCGGTGCTCGATTCATCCATCGGAGCCACCCTCTTGCTGCGGCGCTGGCGGACGACCTGCTGGAACGAGCACTGGACGACGGCGCCGAGCGAAGCACGTTCGCGCGGCTCGGTCGCGCCGCGGTCTGGCGTTCGCCTGCGGTCGAGAAGCAGACGACGGTGCTCCTGCTGCGACTGCGGCATCAGCTCACGTGGTCACGGCCGGACCGGAGCCGGACTCTGCTTGTGGAAGAAGCATTGCCCGTGGCGATGATCGGTCGTTCAGCGGCCGTCATCTACACAGGCGAGCACGTACTCGGCCTACTCGACGCTCCCGCCGACGGCGACCTCCCCGAGCATGTGCGCGCACGCGTGCTCGGCGAAGTACTGGCTGCGTTACCGTCGGCGCGAGACGAGCTCGAAAGCGTCGCGTCGCGACAGGCCGACGCACTGCTCGCAGATCATCGTCGGGTACGCGAGGCATCCGAGGCGCGCGGCAGATATGAAGTACGTCCGCTGCTGCCCTTGGACGTCATCGCCGCGGCCGTCCTCCTGCCGGTGAGCTGATCATGGCGACGAGAGCGGACGCGCGGATCCTCTTCGACGCCCTGAACCTCGAGGGCGGGTTGCTGCCGCCTGAGTGGCTGTCGAAGGTAGCTGCGCTGGAGGCGCCTGCACAGCAGCCTGCGGACTATGCGGTTCCGAAAGGCCTCGAGCTTCGCGATGAGATCACGCGCTACTGGCGGATCGCGGAAGCCTTGTACGCGGACTTTGCGAAACAGCGCGAGCATGCGAAAGACGGCGGCGAGCGCGCCGCGGACGTCTTCATCGCCGGCCTGCTGCGACAGGTGTTGGGCTTCGACAAACTTGTCGCAGGGGGCAGCAGGGAAATCAACGGCCGCGTGTTCCGCATCGGCTATGAGTGGTCGGATGCGCGGGTGCCCGTGGTCGTGGGTGCGGCCGGCGAGGGCCTGGACACGCTATCGTCACGCCATGGCGACGGCGGTCGCAGGCGCAGCGCGTGGGGAGCGCTTCAGGAGTATCTGAACGCTGCCGACGATTGCCTCTGGGGCATCGCGAGCAACGGCCTGCGCCTGCGGATCGGCCGCGACAATACGAGCCTTACCCGACCCGCGTGGATCGAGGCGGACCTCGAGAGGATCTTCGATGAGGATCGCTTCGCAGACTTCTCGGTTCTGTGGCTCGTGCTTCATGGGTCGCGCTTCGCGGGCGAGCCGGCGGAATGTCCGCTGGAGCGGTGGCGGGATGCCGCGCGCGAAGAGGGAGTCACCGCCCGGGGCAAGCTCCGCATAGGTGTCGAGGATGCGCTCAAGGCCCTCGGTGAGGGTTTTCTCGCCGAGCCGTCGAACACTGCACTACGGCACGCACTGACCAGCGGCGAGCTCACGCCGGGCGAGTACTTCAACGAGCTGCTACGCCTGGTCTACCGCATGATCTTCCTCGTCACGGTGGAAGAACGCGGGATACTGCATGGCGACGACGTCGCTGCCGACACGCGCGCGCTCTACAACGATGGCTACTCCATGCGCAGACTCGCGGAGCGGTCCGTCCGTCGTAGTCAGCGGGATAGGCACCGTGACAAGTGGGCAGCGTTGCGGCCGGTGTTCGCTGCGCTCGGCCGCGCAGGTGGCGAACCGAGACTTGGACTGCCCGAGCTGGGCGGACTGTTCGCGCCCGGCCAGTGTCCACATCTCGACACGAGCGAGCTGGGCAATCGCGCCCTGCTGGAGGCCGTGTTCCGGCTTGGTTGGCTGCGACAGTCTTCAGGCCTCTCAAGGGTCAACTGGAAGGACATGGGTCCCGAGGAGCTCGGCAGCATCTACGAGTCGCTGCTGGAGCTCGTGCCGCGCATCGGTGATGACGGTCGATCGTTCACCTTCGCTGGAACTGGGGAATCCGCAGGCAACGAGCGGAAGCTCACCGGGAGCTACTACACGCCCGATTCGCTCGTGCAGCAGCTCCTCGACACTGCTCTGGAGCCGGTCATCGATGAGCGACTCGCGGCGGCCGACGACCTCGAGCGCGCGTTGCTCTCCATCACCGTTATCGACCCGGCCTGCGGCAGCGGCCATTTCCTCCTCGCCGCGGCCCGCCGCCTGGCCACGCGACTTGCTTCAGTGCGAACTGGCGGTACGCCCGGAGCGCATGAGTACCGGCTGGCGCTGCGCGACGTCGTCACACACTGCATCCACGGCGTCGACCGCAACCCGATGGCGCTCGAGTTGGCGCGCATGTCGCTCTGGCTCGAGACGTACACGCCCGATCGCGCCCTGGGCTTCCTCGACCACCATCTCGTGCAGGGCGATGCATTACTGGGTTTGCTCGACCTGGGTGTGCTGAAGGACGGCATTCCCGACGCAGCGTTCAAGGCGCTCACCGGGGACGACAAAGCAGTAGCGAAGACGGTTGCGAAACTGAATCGCGCAGCCTTGAAGCAGCTCCCGAAGCGGAAGCACAGCAAGCAGGTGGAGGCGACGTTACGCTATCCGGAGCTCAGCGAAGCATTCGCCGGCCTTGAGGAGCTGGGCGACGAGAGCATCGAGAGTGTAGAGGCGAAGCGGCAGCGCTTCGAGGCACTGCGGGCAAGCGCGAAAGAAAGCGCGGC
Organism: uncultured Gemmatimonadaceae bacterium; assembly: GCA_964384585.1. Lineage (GTDB taxonomy): Bacteria > Gemmatimonadota > Gemmatimonadetes > Longimicrobiales > RSA9 > DASTYK01. The sequence continues at coordinate 9,781 of CAYLME010000076.1, forward strand.
TGCGCTCGCCGCTGACCTGTTCCTCGGCGCATTCCTCATGCCGAAGCGGCGAGACCCCGGTGAGAAGGCGCTGACCAACTCAGCCGCGGCCGCCCGGTTTCCGACAACGGGCACGTTGCTCATGGCGTTGGATGGCGCGTTGTCCCCGGACCACACCGTGGCCGTCGTTGCACGTGCTGCCTGCCGCATCGCTGGCGTGCTGCACTGGCCGTTGGTGTTTCCGCAGGTCTTCGCCCGCGGCGGATTCGACGTGGTACTCGGCAATCCGCCGTGGGAAAGAATCGCGATCGAGGATTCCGAATACTTTCAAGTCACCGCTCCTGAAATCGCCTCAATACAAAATACAGCGCGTCGTAAAGCCGCGATCGCAAAGCTCGAGGCCGATGCCCCATTATTGTACGCATCCTACATGGCCGCCAAAGACCTTTCCGAGAGAGTAGCCACGTTCTTTCAAGGTTCAGCGTTCTTCGTACGTTCGGCTAGGGGACGGTTGAACACATATCCGTTGTTTACTGAGCGTGCTGGCCAACTCGCATCACCGACTGGAGCTGTCGGAATAATCGTCCAGAGCGGCATACTGTTCGATGAGCCAATGCAGGCGATGAGTAGTTGGTTGACTACGGAATGTGGCCTCTCATCCTTCGTGGATTTCGAGAACCGAAATCAAGCGTTTCGCGGAGTGGATTCTCGCACGCGCTTCTGTCTTCTCACATTTTGGCCATCCGCAGAGGCTTCCAAGGACGTGCTTCTCGCGACTGGTCTGCTCAACCCATCAGATCTAAACGACCACCGTCGAGTATATAGGGTCGAGCGCAGCGATCTGGCCATAGTTAGTCCAAGAAGCAAACAGCCGCTCGTTTCGCGCAGCAAGGCGGACTATCAACTTGCGCGCAAGATATACATGAACTCTTCCGTTCTCGATCATGCTGGATCCAGCCAACATGCACGCGCTTGGGTCGGGATGACATCGGCGTCCCACTCACAGTACATAGTAGACATGGTAGGTCAGGGCGGGGGCGGGTTCGAGGTTGTCTATGAGGGGAAGCTGATACACCAGTACGACTCGCGCTATGCGACGTTCAAGGGTTGCCTGCCCGTAGAGGCCGAGAAGGGGAAGGCCCGACCCGTGTCGCCAGCTGATAAATGCGAACCAGTTGAGGCGCGGTTCATGGTACCGGAAGCAGTCGCAAAGGAGTTTCTGTCATCAAAGAACGGCGACCGCAAATGGCTGCCGGTTTATCGCGACTACTGCCGTACAACAGATGAACGGACGATGATCGCCGCCGTGATCCCGTCGCGGCCGATCCTGCAGCCCCTGAACGGTTGGTCAGCTTCAGACGCCCAGAAGGTAGCCATGGTGCTCGGTGCTCTGAATTCGCTCCCGCTCGATTTTATTGCGCGCCAGCGCTTCGTCGGCACGCACCTCAACGTGACCACGTTTTCTCAGCTGCCGCTCCCGAAGAAGCTGTGCGATGGGGACAAATTCATTTTGCAGCGAGTCCTCCTGTTGACCTACACTGCCGCTGACCTACGAGGATGGGCGGAGGATCTGGGCTTCAGTGGAAAGCCGTTTCTCTGGAACGAAGCGGAGCGCGCCGTCGCACGCGCAGAGTTAGACGCCTACTACGCCAGGCTGTACGGCCTCAATCGTGAAGAGCTCTTGTACATTCTCGATCCTGCTGAAGTAATGGGCACGGATTACCCTTCCGAGACTTTTCGTGTCCTGAGAGAGAAAGAAGAGCGTGCATACGGGGAATATCGCACGGCGCGATTGGTTATCGAGGCGTGGGATAGGCTGGCCGCAGCAGCGACCCAACAGACGATCGGCGCTGTGCCCGCGTCGGCATGATGAGCAATGGTGTGGTGCTGAGCACCGACGCGCTGTCGAAAGATGCACTGCATGGCGTTGTGAGTGCGCTCCATCGACTACGGAAGGACGGGCAGTTATGCCGACGGTAGGATGGATTCTTGAAGGCTCGGTCGAACGATTCTGGGAGGCGCGAGCCCGTCCATCCCGGGCGGCAGCCCCAGTCTTCGTCTGCAAGAACTGCGGTCGGCCATTTGCCGGACATAACGAGCTGATGCAGCACCTCGCGGCTGCACATCCACTTCCTGTCCCCACTCTCTTCATCAAGGGCCAGCCACTCCTGCGTGAAGTGGTACTGCGGTTTCCGTTCTCCGCTGGTGATGTGGCCGTCCTGCAGTGTTCTGAAGCGGCGATCAGCATCGATGGTCAGCCTAGCCACATTGTACGACCCCATGAATTGGCTGCTCAGCTCGCGAAGGTCCGGGATGCCGTCATCAACGTGGAGCTTTTCAATGACCGCGTTCAGGACGGCACCCGGACGCGGTCCGAGTACAACATCCGCCTACGGCAGGCGGACAGCGGGGTCCTCAACCGCATCGACGACTGCTTTCTTCGGATTCTCGCTGTTGACGAGATCACACACGTGGCAATCGCCGAGTTCGATGCTACGCTGCCGACTAGCTCCCCGGAGCGTGAGTACGGTGCCGCACTCGGCGACTACGCGATCGGCATTCTGCTGAAGGAGGGCCGGGCGGCCCCGCAGGCACCAGTCGATTTCGCCGAGTACGCTGCCAAGATGAAAGGCGCGCTGGAGGTCCTACGCCAATTCGATCGGCCCGTAGCCCTCGCTGTATGCAGTACGATCAGGTTCAACCTGAACGACTTTCACGAGTACGGCTTGGATGGGGCCGGTGAGGTGGTCGTTGCGCAGTCTCTGTTCCGGTCGTTGATCGGCCTTGGCACTGCGGCTGAAGCGCTGCAACCCGCTGCCATGGGCCGTTTACGGAAGCCTGTGTGCCCGGTGGATTACGTGACGCATTTACTCTTGGCCACCGCATGTGCTCTCGCCAGCGGCAGTCCACTGCTACACGGTGCGGAGAGATCGCTTCTTGAGGCGCTGGAGCGATCGGTCATTCAGAGCGACTACGACCTCGCGAAATCATATCTCCTTCGGGCTGAGGCACTCATCCGACAAGATCGCATGTCGGATGCTGAACCCCTGCTGCGCAGGCTCCGGTTCGACCCGACCATGAAGGACTACGCTCGTAACCGGCTTTCCGACGAAGAGGAATGACTACAAGCGCCACCCCATCAGACGAGGGCAGCACCGCAGAGCGTCCGCCTTCCGCCCCGGAGCCCGAATCGGCATCTATTGCGGGGCCCAAGCCGGAAGACGCCTCATCCGCTGAACTGACCAAGGGCGAGGGATCGCTCGCATCCGGTTCACCGTCGGCGGACGCTCCCGCGGGATCGCCCGGAAGTTCTCCCAAGCCAGAGATAAAGTCACCTTGGCTCGAGTACGTCACGTCCACCAAGGGATCGCCGAAGGCACTGCTCAAGAGAATCGAGAAGACGGGCCGCGTTCCCGTACCTGCTCAAACGGAGATCGAGGAGTTCGCGAGAGTAGCCATCGACCGCAAGAATGGCTTCAGCCGGGTTCTGGCGCTGCTCCAAGCGCTTCCTCCCGCGCCAACAGCGATTCGACAGGTGGTCGAAGAGCTTGCTAGCCGCGCCGCTGCGCGTGAACTGGGCCTCGTCGCACCCGACGAGGTGACGTCACACTCCTTGGAGAGGCGGATTGGGCGGTGGTTGGACCTTCGCCCGAAGCGGCCATTGCCGAACCGTGACCTGCAGGCGTTACACGTGATCCTGCATGTAGCACGCGCAAGAGATCACCTGGATGAGCAGTCCATGTTCCGCCTCGTTCATGAAGCCGTTACACCTCTGCGGCGAGTGAGTACGAAGACCGCCACGAAACGAAAGAAGAACAGCTCGCCGACTGCAGAGCCGGAAGTCCAGGCAACTCCGGGCTCAGTGCTGCTTTCATCTGCCCCGACTACAGCAGTACTACGCTTACTCTGCAGCTTGTACTCAGCGGCAGAGCGCGACCAGAGGCAGCTGCAACAGCGAATCGCCGTCCTCGAAGCAGCGGGCGACGAACGCGACCAGCACGTCAGAGAGCTACAAGCAGCGGCGCACGATCTCCAATCAAATGTGCAATCCCTTGAGCAGACACGACTGCAGCTCCTGCACGACCTGAAAGCATCGGAGGAGCGACTCGCTGAACTGGATGACGGGTATCGTCACAAGATGCAGGAGATTCGAGGTCGCCTTCACGGCACGTTAGAGGGCAAGCTCACGCGCTGGCTCCAGACGGCGCTGCAGGCGTCGGAGGAGAATCCGCCATGGACGCACACGATCCAGGAACGTCTGGAGGAAGCGCTAGCGCTTATCGAGAAGGAGACCAAATGGCTGCAACCTTCGGCCTAGACTTCGGGACAACGAACAGTGCGGTGGCGCACATCGGGCCAGATCCCGAAACGGGTGAGCTGCGACCGAACCTGCTTCTGGACTCTGGTCGGCCGCATCCCTCCGTGGTCTGGTACAACAGCGGCAACGCTGTAGTGGGGCGGAAGGCGAAGGAGCAACTGAGCGAACTTGGGCTCGGCGTCTTCGGAGACATTGTGCGCTCGCCCAAAATGTATCTGGGATCCCCGCATGGCATCGATGTCGGCGGGGTAACGCGTCCTGCATTCGATATCGTCGCCGACGTCATCCAGCACCTCCGGCAGGACGCACTGAGTAGAGGAGTACGGAATCCGTTCGAGTGCGGTGTGTTCACCATTCCGGTGGGAATGCCGGGTCCGGCTCGCGCAGAACTCAGGCAGGCGGCGGCGAAGGTCGGCATCAGAGTTCACCAGTTCGTGCACGAGCCGCTAGCCGCGCTTTACGGCTACCTTCGATCGCAGCCGAACTTCGGACGCACCATCGCGTCACTGGAAGGAAGGCTGGTGCTCGTCTTCGATTGGGGCGGCGGAACGCTCGACCTGACGCTGTGCCACGTTCGCGACGGCATGCTCACGCAGGTCTTCAATGTCGGTGACCGCGACGTGGGCGGCGATTTCTTCGACCTGCGCCTTCGGCAGCTCGTGCGGGACAAACACGAAGCCATGCATCCGAATGCGGACTGGTCGCGAGTACAACCCGGAGCAGATGCGCGTCTCATCGAAGCATGTGAGGATGCCAAGATCTTCCTGTCCTCTCGCGATTCCACGTCCGTTCTGCTGAACGACGTTCTGGCCACTGACGGGCCGGCAAGAAACATCCGCATCAACACGCTCACGCGCGAAGAGTTTGAGTCAGAAGTACGAGACCTGGTAAAGAGGGGACTGAGTCGTATCGATGACCTTCTCGGCCGTGTCAAGCTGAAGAAGGGAAGCATCGAGTTCTGCCTGGCGACCGGCGGCATGATCGGTATGCCTGCTATTCAGGCCGGATTGCGTGAGATCTTCGGTATGAATCGGCTACGGTTATCGAACAATGCGCCGACACTGATCGCTGAGGGCGCCGCATGGCTCGCTCACGATAACGTTAGTCTCTGGCTTGCGAAGCCTCTCGAGCTACTGCACGCCAACGACAGCTACGTGCCAGTTCTTCCGGCCGGCACGGACCTGCCGGTCGGAGGGACTTCGTTTCAGACCGATCCTCTCTCCATGTACTGCGTGGACCCGACAGATGGATACGCAAAGTTTCTTTTCGCGCGACCGGCGTGGCCCGGCAGGGATACTCACGGCGAGGAGCGTGTGCCGTATGCGAAACTCACGCTCCCGGTCGATCGCTTCAGCCGGCCTCTTCTCGAGAGACTCAAAGTCACAGTGCACGTTGACCATGATCTCATCGCGGAAGTCACCGCGGAATCGACGGGC
>CAYLME010000077.1:0-15384 GCA_964384585.1 uncultured Gemmatimonadaceae bacterium
GACGGCCCGCATCGTAACAGCCCGGGCACCACGCGACCCTCGCATCCCGACGGGCCATCGCTCCGGCCATCCGCTCGCGCACTTTCCCCGCACTTCCCGCCGTCCCATCTTGCCGCGCCACCTGCATCACGGCAGTGAACACTCGAGGAGGAACGGATGGCGGAGATCCGGAAGGTCGCAGTGCTCGGCTGCGGCCTCATGGGCAGCGGCATCGCTGAAGTCTGTGCGAAGGCCGGTTACGACACGCGTGTGCGCGAGGTCAACGACGATTTCGCGCAGCGCGGGCGTGCGTCGATCGAGAAGAGCCTGGGCAAGGCAGTCGAAAAGGGGAAGCTCGAAGCAGCCGCCCGCGACGAGATCCTCGGCCGCATCACGATGACCACAAGGCTCGCGGACCTGAAGGACTGCGATCTCATCATCGAGGCAGTGACCGAGAACCTCGACATGAAGAACGAGATGTTCCGCGAGCTGGACGGCATCTGCCCGGAGCATACCATCTTCGCGAGCAACACCAGCTCGCTCACCATCGCCGCGATGGCAGCCGCGACGAATCGGCCGCACCGGTTCGTCGGGCTTCATTTCTTCAATCCCGTGCCGGTCATGAAGCTCGTCGAAGTCGTGCGCTCGATCGCGACGGAGCCCGCGGCGTTCCGCGCGGCCTACGACTTTGCGGCGTCGCTCGGCAAGACTCCGATCGAAGCAAAGGACACGTCAGGCTTCGTCGTGAACCGGCTGCTCGTGCCGTACATGCTCGATGCGATCCGTTGTCTCGAGCAGGGCCTTGCCACCATCGAGGACATCGACACCGGCATGACGCTTGGCACGGGATACCCGATGGGACCATTCGTGCTGGGCGACTTCGTCGGCATCGATACGCTGTACTACATCAGCGAGATCATGTTCGAGGAATTCCGCGAGGCGCGCTTCGCGCCGCCGCCGCTGCTGAAGCGGATGGTCACGCTGGGCTACTACGGTCGCAAGACGAAGCGCGGGTTCTACGACTATCGGGGTGAGAAGCCGGTGCCGATGGCGCTGGTCTGAGCTGCTGCCCGCAGCGGCGGGCGATCCGTCTCTGCGAGCCCGATGGCGTGATCCCGGTGATGGGGCGCAGGACCGAAATTCTTGCGTGGGCCTGCCGGCGCAGGCATCTTGCGCCCCATCCGTTATACAATCGACTCGATCTCCACAGACAAGGACGCGACCCGTGAGCGATCTCTCGACCGCTACGCCTCCGAGCGGCTCGGCCGGACGTGAGCAATGGACGAGCCGATTCGGCTTCGTCATGGCAGCCGTCGGCTCGGCCGTCGGGCTCGGCAACATGTGGCGCTTCGCGTACATCGCCTCGGAGCATGGCGGTGCGGCGGCGGTGCTGCTGTATGTCGTGCTGGTGTTCGCCGTCGGTGTGCCGGTCATGATCGCGGAGCTGGTACTCGGACGTGCGTCAGGCCAGAGCCCGATCGGCGCGATGCGCAAGGAGCTGGGGCGCGCCTGGGCGCCGTTCGGCGTCGTGTTCATCCTCGCGGGTGCGCTGATCCTGTCGTATTACGCGGTGATCGCCGGCTGGGTGCTGCGCTACGCGCTCGTCGCACTCACGTCGTCGTTCCCGGCAGATGCCGGCGCGTACTTCGGCGAGATGGCTGCGGGCGGCCCCGCGATCCTGTTCCAGGTCACGGTCATGCTGGCAACCGTGCTCGTGGTTGCGCGCGGCATCGGCAGCGGCATCGAGCGGCTCTCGTCGTTCATGATGCCGGCGCTCTTCCTGATCCTGGTCGGCCTCGCGATCTGGGCGGCAACACTGCAGGGCGGCGGTGCGGGCTATGCCTATTACCTGGTCCCGCGTTTCGAGGAGCTGTTCTCGCTCGAGACGCTCGCCGCGTCCACGAGCCAGGCGTTCTTCTCGCTCTCGCTCGGTATGGGGGCGATGCTGACGTTCGCGAGCTATCTGCCGAAGGACGCGAACCTGCCGAAGGACTCGACGACGATCGCGCTCGCCGACTTCTCTGTCGCATTCATTGCCGGACTCGTCGTATTCCCGGTCGTCTGGGCGCTCGGACTGCAGAGCGCCGTCGGCGAGAGCACGGTGGGCGCGCTCTTCATCTCCCTGCCGGGCGCGTTCTCGGCAATGGGCGGTGTCGGCCGGGTGGTCGGGCTGTTCTTCTTCATTGCGCTGCTGTTCGGCGCAATCACCTCCACGGTATCGCTGCTCGAGGTCGTCGTTGCATCGATGATCGACGAGGGCAAGATGAAGCGACCGGTCGCGGCGTTCGTTGCGGGCGGCTTCATCACGCTCGTGGGCCTCTGGTCGGCACTCGACACGGATGCACTCGGCTTCCTCGACGCCGTCGCGAACAGTGTGATGCTGCCGCTCGGCGGACTGGTCATCGCACTGGGCGTCGCCTGGAAGATGCCGAACGCGCTCGACGAAGCGGCCATGGGCGCCTCGCCGCGCACGGTCAAACTGCTGCGCGGCTGGCTCTGGACACTGCGCATCATGGTCCCGCCGTTGCTCATCGTGGTGCTGTACCAGACGATTCCCGCGGCGATCGAAGCGGGACGCGTGCTGTTCAGCGGCAACTGATGACACAGGGCGACGCGCGCGCGTCGAGTCGATGACATTGAAGAGCGGTGGCCTGCACACGCGGGCCGCCGTTTTTCACATCTCGAACTCACCGCGCTGGATCGCCTCGGCATAGCTGCGATAGACCCCGGGCCGCGCCAGGTAGTCCTGCGTCCACGCCTCGAACGGCGGCAGTGGCAGGCGCGATTCCAGGTCCTGCACGATGCCCATCGCAAGCTGAAAGCGGTCGCGTGCCTGGAAATCGATGCGCCGCCCGTCGAGCAGTATCTCGACCAGCTCACGGAAGATATCGGAGTCCAGCAGCGCTACGAGATGCGCGACCTGGTCGACACGATACGACTCGTAGAGCGCGCGCAGTTCCGCGAGCGACGGCGGCTCGTCCTGCTGTGACGCAAGTGTGCGACTGCGCCTGTCCGCGGCCGTACGCGCGAGCACATCGCGGAACCAGCGGTGCAGCTCCGGTGAATAGCCGCGTCGCCGCTCGCGCGTTTCGAGTGCGGACTCGAGCAGTGCGCGCAGCAGCGGACGGCCCAGACTGCGCGCCCGGTGATCGACTTCCGCTTCGCTTGCTTCCACGAACAGATCGGCAGTGCGGATCTCACCGATCTCGACGTCTTCGCCAGGCGAGCGAAAGGCGAAATAGCCGCGCCCCCACCCACGCGTGTCCGCGTAGGTGATCAGGAACGCGGTCCAGCGTTCCCCGGCGTGCTCCAGGAAGCAGAACGAACGGCAGCGCACACGTTTCGTGGTGAGGCGTCAAGCGTCGCGCCGCGCGGCGCGCCGGTCCCTGCGGCGGATGCCGCCGAAAAGAACCAGAAGTGACGGTAGGCATGACGCTGACGCCGCGTCAAGTTTCTGCTCGTCCGCGTAAAGTCATGTTCGACATGTAATTCGATGTGTACAGCGCGGCTACGAACATGCTTGACCATGCCTTCGGCCGATTCTATCTTGGGCACCGTTCGCGCAGACGCACCTGCGCATGTGCATTCGACGGATCCGGCGCCGATCCGGTCATCATCTCCGGGCAATTTCAATGAACCACGAGGCAGGCATGTGGGACACGTGCGCCGTCGATCTGCAGGTGCACCTGCCGCGACCGATCGCGGCCGAGGTGGAGAAGGTGCAGCAGCGCGATCCGGAGCTGATCAGCAGGATCGTCTACTATGCCGTTGCGCGCCGCACGATCTACGAGCACCTGGCAGCGCGCGCGGATTCCGAGCGACCGTAGAAAAATCTGCGCGTGGCTACCGACGAAGAGGTTCTGCGCGCGAAGTATCTCGACTGGTGTTCTGCCCGTGTGGCGGACCGTCTGTTCCGTCTTCCCCCCGAACAGATCTATGAGCTGACGAGCGCGCTCGGCCCCGAGCTGGAGCCGGGCGCGGATTTTCGTGCGATCGTCGGTCGTCTTACCGAAGAGCTGACGCGCGAGCTCGGGCTGCCCGACTTCGATGCGTGGCGCGTCGCCTACGAGCAGGATCCGCAGCCGTACGAAGTGGACATGATCGGATTCTGGCGGGAGCTGTTGCGACCGAAATGAAGAACGGCGGCGCGTTGTGCACGTGCCGCCGTTGTTTACGCATGCATCCAGTGTGCAGCGTTGCTATTCGTGTCGCACACGCGTCTGGTGCCACCACGTGCCGATCATCGCGGCCAGGCCGGCGGCAAGCAGGAGCAGGCCAATGATGGCCCAGATGAGGCCCCAGTCCCAGCGCTCGTTCGCATAGCCGCGGAACGAGCTCCAGAGCGAGAGCGCGGCCATGATGAGCCAGAGAACGCCGACGCCGAAGCCGACGGCGAGGGCGGTCGTGTTCTGAGGTGGACGGTTCGCCATCTTCTCTCCAGGAATCGCGTTGTGCCGGCACAGTATGGGCCGGTGCGCTCGCTCCTGCAAGCCTCGATTCGCCCCACTGCCACAGTTGCGGTTCCTCCGGCCTGACCGCATTCTGCGGGCAACGAGGAGGATGGACATGGCAATACCGTTTCCGCCAATTCCGGCGGGCACACGTGTGAAGGTGCAGCATGGGGGCCGCCCGCTCGACGGCGCGATGATCGGACGCACCGGCATCGTGGTCGAGGCGAGCGACTACCGGCCGGATCGGCTGGGCGTGGTGCTGGATGGCGAGGCGCAGGCGCGCTGGTTCGCGCCGGGCGAGCTCGAGGTAACGACGGCGGTCCCGCTGCTGCCGCCCGAGCGCCAGGCGGCCAAGCTGCTGCGTGCGCTGCCCTGATCGGACGGAACGAGTCCTGCAGCGCTGACGCCCGCGGAGGACGTAATGGCCGAACAACCAGTGGCCGGTGAGCCAGCGACGATCGAGCAGGCACGCGCGCACATCGAGGCGTCGCGTGCCCGCATCTCGGAGACGCTCGACGAGATCGAGGAGCGGCTCGTCGAGAAGCGCGTCGAACTGCGGGAGAAGCTGGACGTGAAAAAGCGAGTGCTGGACCAGGTCGAGGAGATGCCGCTGCGCTCGGTCGCGATCGCGGCAGGCGTGGGCTTCCTGCTCGGCATGGTCGGCCGACGCCACAGGCGCGATCGCATCCGCCGCGATGAGCACGACGAGCTGCGGGGACTGTTGCGCGAGGCGCACGAGGACGGCGACGATGCACCGTCAATCTCGATCGGCCGTGCCCACCCGACGTTCTGGCAGGAGACGCGCGCACAGCTGGTCGGTGCGTTGACGGCGGCGCTCGTGGCCGCGGTCAGCGAGCGGTTACGCCCGCGCGAGGTCAGTGCGCCCGCGCGTCCCGCCGCGCCGGACCCGTACGCGACGGGGTATGACGACCCGTTCGATGACGAGGACGACGACATCGAACAGCCGCGTCCGCGCAGGCGCTGGCCGGCTGCCGACGACCTTTCCTGAGATCAGAACGGCAGGTCGTCGTCATCCTGATCGAACGGTGACGGCGGCGGACCGGCCGGTGCCTGCGCCTGACGACGGCGCGGGGCCGCGTCGTAGTCGCCCGAAGGACCGCCACTGCCGCCCGGGCCACTCCCCAGCATCACCATGTCGCGGACGACGATGTCGGTCCAGTAGCGGACGTTGCCCTTGTCGTCCTCGGTCTGCGAATACTCGAGCTGTCCCTCGACGTAGATGCGGTCGCCCTTGTGGACGTACTGCTCGACGAGGTCGGCCAGCTTCTCCCAGAAGGTGCAGCGGTGCCACTCGGTTTTCTCCTGCCGCTGCCCGCTGCGATCCGTGAACGTGCGGTTCGTCGCGATCGAGACTTTCGCGACCTTTCGGCCGCCCGCGACCGTGCGGATTTCGGGCTCCGCGCCCACGTTGCCGATCAGCAGGACCTTGTTGAGAGAACGAGCCATTCGTACCGCCTTTGCCGGGGAAATTCTGCAGATGCCTGGTGCGCCGTCACGGCGTTGCCCGCAAAGTATGCGACACGGCGGGCGCCGTCCATGGCGCGACGGGTAGCCGGCTGTCCCCCCTGTGGCACAGGCCGTGCGCCCGCGAAACGGCCGTGATGGACGGAGACGACCAGGGCAAGGTGGCCGCCGCGGGAAACCGCTGGCACATCGGCATGGGAACGGTTGCACGCGGCATACTCGTCGTGCTGCTGCTCTATGCGTTCGCCAGTGCGCTGTGGATGGTACGCGACGTCCTGTTCATCACGTTCTTCGCCGTCCTCGTCGCCTCGTTCCTGTCGCTCTTCGTCGACCCGCTGGAATCGCGCTTCGGCTGGCGGCGCAGCATTGCAGGTCCCGCGGTGCTGGTCGCACTCCTCCTCCTCTTCGGCGGTCTGCTCTTTCTCGCCTGGCCGACGCTCGCCGAGCAGTTGTCGCAGGTGAGTCGCGACCTGCCCGAAGTGATCGGCCAGGCCGAAGCATGGCTCTCGCGCCAGTTCCGCGCGGTCTCGGGCACGTTCGGCGCCACCGGCGAAGTGGTCGAGGAGCGACTGCGCTACCGCGCCGCCCTGGAAGTCGCGGACCTCGTCGGCGGCACGATCCCGCTGCTGAATACGGTACTCGGCGCACTGACCGGCATGGTGCTCGTCACGTTTGCGGGGCTGTTCCTCGCGATCGATCCGCGCGCGTACGCGCACGGCCTCCTGCGCCTGATGCCCGGCAGCACGCGGTTGCGCGTCCTCGGCGTGTTCGAGGGCATCGCGCATACACTGCGTCGCTGGATGGCCGCACAGGCCCTCGGCATGCTCGTGATCGGCGTGACGGCGACGATCGGCTACTACATCATCGGCATGCCGGCAGCACTCGCCCTCGGCGTGATCGCCGGACTGCTCGAGTTCGTACCATACGTCGGACCGGTACTCGCCTACATCCCGGCGCTCGCCATCGGATTCACGGCCGGCAAGGCGCTGGAAGTGACGATCGTGTATGTGGTGCTGCAGGCGGTCGAGTCGAACATCGTGACGCCGCTCATCATGAAGGGCGTCGTCAAACTGCCACCCGCGCTGACACTCCTCTTCCAGGCGGCGATGGCCACGCTGTTCGGATTCCTCGGGTTGCTGCTCGCGGTGCCGTTGCTGGCGGCCGGCAAGGTGGTGGTCGAGGATCTGTACGTCGAGGAAGTCGCCGAGACGTCGTGATTGTGCAGCGCCGCGGACCCCCGATGCCGGATGTACTCGACGATCGGCGGCAGTACGGAGGGTGCGGAGCGCGAACCCCGTCAGTCCGCGCTCCGACGGTTCAGCGCACCCGTGTCCCGTGCATCGTCGCGTTCTGCAGGCGCGTGAAGTATGCGTGCGCGGCTGCCGTCGCGTCACGGATCGAGCGCTGGATGCGCCCGGTATCGCCGTAGTTGCCCATCGCCGCGATCACATACGGGCGATCCGGCAGGGCAACGTATCCCCAGTTCACCGCGACACCGGTGATCGAACCGGTCTTCTGTCCCACGACGATACCGCCGGGCACCGCATCGGCGATCGCGCCCGCATGCGGGATCTCGAGGATGTCGCGCATCTGGCGGCAAAGCTCGGCGCTCATCGGCAGTTCGCACCGGTAGATGCGCGCCATGATCGTCGCAGCCTCCGTCGCGGTGGACAGGTTCTCGTTGCCGCGCTTGCTTTCCTCGGGTCGGATCATGCGACGCTGCAGTTTCGTCTCCGGCAGCCCCATCTGTGCCATCGTACGCGTCACGTTCTGCATGCCGACGCGCTCGATGAGCAGGTTCGTCGCCATGTTGTCGGAGATCGTGATCATCATGACCGCCAGGTCATGCAGCGACAGCGAAGACGCGCCGTTCAGGAAGTGGCGCAGGTAGCCGCTGCCGCCGACCGCGTCCTCGTCCCGGATGGTGACGGTCTCTCCGATGCGCAGCTCACCACGATCCGCCTGGCGGAACAGCTCGATCAGGATCGGCACCTTGATCGCACTGCCCTGCGGGAAGACGAGCTGATCGTTGACTCCGAACCGCTGGCCGGTCGCAAGGTCGATCACCTGTACGCCGAGCACGCCGGGCATGTCCCGTGCAATCGCGTCGAGCTCCTCCTGAAACGCTGTACCCAGCATCTCGAGATGTGCATCCTGCGCCGATACGCCGGTCAGCGGGAGCGCAAGAAGCGCCGCTGCGAGCGATGCAGCACGGACTGTCGGTGCGAGCATGCGCATTACTGCTCCCTCCGGTTCAGAACGGCGCCCAGCCGCTCCTGCGTCAGCCGTCCGTCACGAACGGCGAAGCGGCCACCGATCAGCAGATGCACCACGCCTTCCGCGAGCTGGTGCGGATTGTCGTACGTCGCGCGGTCCGTGATGCGCGCGGGGTCGAACAGGACGATGTCCGCGATCGCGCCGGCGCGCAGCACGCCGCGATCCTCCATGCGGAATACCGCGGCCGGCAGCGACGTCATGCTGCGGATCGCGGCGGCCAGGTCAACGGCGTCGCCGTCGATCGCGTAACGGCGCAGCTTGCGCGGGAACGTGCCGTACGCGCGCGGGTGCGGAAAGCCGACGCCCATGCGGGGCAGCGAGCCGTCGGACGCGGTCATCGTCCACGGCTGTCGCATCAGGGTGCGGATGTCGTCCTCGTGCATGTTGAACGAGATGATGCCGGGTCCGCCGTCACGCACCATTTCGAGCGTGAGATCGACCGGATGTACGCCGCGTTCCGCGGCGACGTCGGCGAGGGTGCGCCCCTCGATGGACGGATCACCGGCGTAGCGACCGAACGCAATGCGGTCGGCGCCACCGCGGCGATCCAGGTTTTCGACCGCGTCCGCGCGGATGCGCGCCCTCGTTGCGCGGTCGTCCAGCCGTGCGCGCAACGAGTCGCGGCCACCGGCCTGCGCCCAGCGCGGCAGCAGCGCGGCCGACAGGCTGGTGGACGACGCTTCGTACGGGTACTGGTCGGCGTACACTTCGACACCCTGTTCACGCGCGCGGTCGATGCGATGCACGAGCGCGGCGCTGAAGCCCCACACGCGCGGACCGAGCGCCTTGATGTGCGTGACGACGCCGGGCAGGTCCGCTGCGCGCGCAACCTCGATCACCTCGTCTACCGCTGCGACGACGCCGATCGTGTAATCGGACTCGTCGCGGATGTGGCTCGTGTATGCGCCGCCGTACTCGCCGGCAACGCGTGCCAGCTCGATCAGCTCGTCGGTCTTTGCGTAGCTGCCCGGCGCGTAGAACGGGCCGCTCGACATGCCGAAGGCTCCGGCCTCCATGCCCGCACGTACGAGCCCGCGCATGCGCTCGAGCTCCGCGGCGCTCGGCGCGCGGTCCGCCATTCCCAGCACTGCACCGCGCACGGATCCGTGCGGCACGAGCAGCGCCACGTTCACGCCGGGGCGCGCGGCCTCGACCTGCCGGCGCTGCTCCACCAGGTCAACGTCACCGCCGCCGTCCGGATTCACGAACACCGTGGTGATGCCCTGCATCAGCAGCGCCGCAGCGGCGCTCAGCTCCGGATCCGCGAGGGAGCCACCGGCGTGGGAATGGGCATCGATGAAGCCGGGCGCAACGAAGAGCCCGCTGGCGTCGACCACGAGCGCGGCCGATGCTCCGTCCAGGTCGCCGACGGCGGCGATACGCTCGCCACTGATCGCAATGTCTGCTTTGTACCAGGGATTGCCGGTGCCGTCCAGAACGCGCGCGCCACGCAACAGCACGTCATATGGTTGCTGTGCGGCGACGCTCGCCGTTGCTGCCAGCACGAGGAGAAGTACGACGGCGGCCGCGCGTGCCGCCGGACGGGTCCGTCCTTCGATGCGCATCATCGCACCATCCCGGATGATTCGTTACGAGGGCTGATTGCACCCAAACTGCGTCAACCGATTGCGTCCCGCCAGTCGGCCACGGATCTTGTGGATGTTCCCGTAATGAGAGGATGAAATGTCCGACCAGACCGCTTTCCGCACGTCCCGTGCGGTGACGCCCCCGCTCGCGGCCCGCCGCGCGCAGTACCTGCGGCGTCTGCCCGTCCTTTCGCTGCTCATGGTGGCAGCGGCCTGTGCAAGCGCACCATCGCAGCCAGCGGCGCCGGCGCTCCCGGCCACGGCGCAGCAGGTCGAGATCCGGCGGACGTCGCATGGTGTCCCGCACATCCTCGCGGAGAACCTGCGCGCCGCCGCGTTCGGTATCGCGTACGTCCAGCTGGAGGACCATGGCGACCGTACGATTCGCAGCATGGAGGCCGGGCGTGGGCGAATGGCGCAGATCGAGGGAATGCGGGCGGTGGACTCGGACGCTTCCGCGCGACTCGCGCTCGAGCGCGCACTGATCGTGTTCGACTCGCTCAACACGGACACACGTGACTATTACACGGGCTTCGCCGAGGGACTGAACCACTACATCCGCGTGTACCGCGACCAGCTGCCGGCATGGGTGCGCCCGGACTTCACCGCGCAGCAGGTGCTCGCCCGTGACATCGTGTGGCCGAGCAGCGCGACCATGCGCCGCTTCCGAGAACGCGTCATCGAAGGCTCCGAAGCGCCGCCGCTCCTGATTGCGGTGGACGATGATGCCGGGTACATGCAGGAACCGCAGAACGTCGGCTCGAATGCCTGGGCGCTCGCGCCTTCGCGCACGGTCAACGGGAACGCGATCCTGCTGCGCAACCCACACCTGGCGTGGTCGGCCGGCTACTACGAGGCACACGTCCGCGTGCCGGGCAAGCTCGACTGGTACGGTGACTTCCGGATCGGCGGGCCGTTCTCGGTGATCGGCGGCTTCAACCCGCATCTCGGATTCGCAACGACCAACGCCGCAACGCGCTCGCACGAGTTCTACGCGTTCCGCCTGGATCCGAACGATCCTGACAGCTTCCTGCTCGACGGCCGACCGCAGCCGATCCGCACGGTGGAGGTCGATGTCGACTACATCGAGGAGGGCGTTGCCGGCACCGAGACGCGCGCGCAGGACTGGACGGAATTCGGCCCTGTCGTCGCGCGCAAAGACTCGCTCCTCTACGTGTACCGGTCGGCGATACCGGGCGCCTATCGCGAGGGCGAGCGCTGGCTGGAGCTGATCAAGGCGCAGAGCTTCGAGGAGTGGAAGGCCGCAATGCGCATCCAGCCGCGCGGCGGGTCGAACTTCACGTACGCCGATGCGGCCGGCAACATCTTCATCGTGTGGGAGGCGCCGGCGCCGTTGCTGCCCCATCCGTCCGGTGGCGACACACTCGCTGTGTTCGCAACGCGCCGCGACCAGGTGTGGTCGCAGCTCGCCTCGTTCGACGCGATGCCGCAGCACCACAATCCGCCCGGCGGCTATGTGCACAACGAGAACGATTCGCCGCACTACGCGAACCTGAACGCGATCCTGCCGCACACGTTCCCGTTTCATGTGGAGCCGCCGCGCTTCCGGCTGCGCAGCCAGCACGGCGCGATGCTGTTGCACAACGATCGCGTCTTCTCGCTCGAGGACGTGGTCGAGGCGAAACACAGCATGCGTATGCTCCTCGCCGACCGCGTGAAGGATGATCTCGTCGCTGCGGTGCGCGCGAGCGAGCCGGACGCTGACGTCGCACGCGCGATCGAGTTCCTTGCCGCATGGGACAACACGGCAGCACACGAGAGCCGCGGCGGTGTGCTGTTCGCAACATGGTGGGACCGCTACCGATCGCTCGTGAACAGTGACAGCCTGTACGAAGCCGACTGGAGCGAGGAGGAGCCGATGGCGACGCCGCGCGGCCTCGGCAACCTGCCGGTGGCGATCGAAGCGTTCGCGTGGGCGGTGCCGGAGACCGCGCGCAGGTACGGCGGCTGGGACGTCGCGTGGGGCGAGGTGCACCGCGTGCGCTACGGCGACGTCGACGAGCCGGTGGGCGGCTGCGGTGGCGCACTCGGCTGCTTCCGCGTGCTCAACTTCACGACGGCCGAGGATGGCAAGGAGGTCGTGGACGGCGGCGACGGCTGGGTGATCGCTGTCGAATTCGCGGATACGCCGCGCGCATACTCCGTGCTCGCGTACGGGCAGAGCCCGAATCCCGCATCACCCTGGCACGACGACCAGGCGGCCATGTTCGCCGCGAGCCGCATGAAGCCGGTGCGCTTCACGGAAACCGACATCGCCGCCGACCTCGTGATGCGCTACCATCCGGGCGCAGAGCGGGCGACGGCGCAGCAATAGCCGGCGCCGTCGCACGCGCCGCCTGACACGGCAGCACAGAAACGCCGGCCGCGCCACCCATGGCACGGCCGGCGTTTTCGATCGGTCCAGGCGACTAGGCCGACACGCTCACCTGCGGATGCGCGCGGCGTGCATAGGCGTTCACCAGCTGCCGCGTGATCGCGCCGACGCGGCCGTTGCCGACCGGCTTGCCGTCGACCGTCGTGACCGGCAGGACCTCGGTGGTCGTGCCCGAGAGGAACATCTCCTCGACATCGCCGAGCCGCTCCCAGAGCAGCGATTCCTCCGCGAACGGGAGGTTCAGCTCGCGCGCAAGCTCGATCACGAGCGTGCGCGTGATGCCGGCCAGGATGTAGTTGCTCTTCGGGTAGGTGATCAGCTTGCCGTCCAGCACGGCGAAAAGATTCGAGTGCGAGCCCTCGATGACGACGCCGTCCTTCACGAACAACGCCTCGAACGCGCCAGCGGCGTGCGCGGCCTGGTTTGCGAGCACGTTCGGCAACAGTGCGATGCTCTTGATGTCGCAGCGTGTCCAGCGATTGTCCGGAATCGTGATCGCGGCCACACCATTCTCGAACCAGCTGGCAGGATGGTTGGTGAAGCGCTTTGCCGCCACGTAGAGCGTCGGCGCGGTGTTCGGCGGGAACGCATGCTTGCGTGGCGCCGCGCCGCGGCTGACCTGTGCGTAGATCGTTGCGTCGCCTTCGGTCAGGTTGTTCTCGCGCAGCAGCCGCTCCGCGATCTGCCCCAGGTCGTCGATGCTGGACGTGTCGATCTGCAGCGCGCGCAGGCCATCCTTCATGCGCGCGATGTGCGGCTTCATCAGGAACGGGTGGCCGTCGTAGACGCGGACGACTTCGTAAACACCGTCGGCGAACAGGAAGCCACGATCGTCCACGGAAACCTTCGCATCCGCGTGATCGATGTACTCGCCGTTCAGGTAGACCTGCATGATCGTCTCCAGTTGATCGTGTGCGGCCACAATGGATCGGGTGACAGGGTGCGGCAAACGGGGCCGGCGCAGGCCGCCGCGCCGTTTCGTCTGCATGCTGTGACCCTCAATATACCCTGCTTCCCGGGGGCGGACAGCGGGCAGTACGGGACTTGCCTGTAGCGGTCGGGCGGCCGGGGGCTGGACCCGGCTCAGCCGGTCATCGGACGGGACGAAAACGGCAACGGAACGGAGAGAATGGCGGAGCTGGATCTGCTCACTGCGGCGCCCACCACGGTACATCGCCTCGAAAACGGCCTGACGCTGGTCGTGCGCGAGGACCGGCGCAATCCGGTCGTCGCGATCGTGACGCGGGTGGCCGCCGGCTATTTCGACGAGACCGACGATGTCGTCGGTATCAGCCATGTGCTCGAGCACATGTTCTTCAAGGGCACGCCCACGCGCGGTCCCGGCGAGATCGGCCGCGCGACGAAGCAGGCGGGCGGCTACCTCAATGCGAGCACGATCTACAACCGCACGCAATACTACACGGTTCTGCCGTCGGAATCACTGGCGGACGGCATCGCGTTGCAGAGCGACGCGCTGCTCAACGCCGTGATCGACGAGGACGAGCTGCGGCGTGAGCTGCGCGTCATCATCGAGGAGGCAAAGCGCAAGCGGGACAACCCTTCTGCGGTTGCCACCGAGTCGCTGTTCGCGTTGATGCACGACCATCACCGCATGCGTCGCTGGCGCATCGGCGACGAGACACAGCTGGCCGGCTTCGCGCGCAGCGATGTAGACGGCTTCTACCGCGCATACTACCGCGGGCCGAACGTGGTGCTGAGCGTGGTCGGCGACGTCGATGCTGATCACGTCATCCACCTGGTCGAGGAGCATTACCGCGCGCTCGACGGCGCGCCGGTCGAACGCGATCGCGGCCCCGCAGAGCCGGAACCGACGGGCTTCCGCTATCGCGCACTGCGCGGCGATGTGACGAACACGTGCATGGAATGGGGCTGGCCGACGCCGCCGCTGCTGCACGACGACACGCCTGCGCTCGACGTCCTGGCGATGGTTCTCGGCCAGGGGCGCGCCAGCCGGCTCTATCGGGCGGTGCGCGACACCGGGCTCGCACACCTCGTCGACGCCGGCAACTACACGCCCGAAGACCTCGGTGTCTTCAACGTGTCGCTCGAGACGATGCCGGCGCTCGTGATGCAGGCGCTGCGCGCAAGCGCCGACGTGTTCCGGGCAGTTTCGGACAGCATCGGCGACGAGGAGGTCGAGCGCGCGCAGACACTCACGCGCACGCGACTGCTCCGCGGCCTGGAGACGGTCGAGGGCCAGGCGAACATGCTCGCCGACTGGCAGGCACTCGGCGACTGGCAGATGGCACGCGAGTACTATGCGCGCAAGCTTGCGACGGATGCACCGGCACTCCGTGCTGCCGCGACGCGCTACCTCGTCCCCGACCGCGCGTCGCTGCTCGTATACGCGCCGCGCGACGCAGACCTGCCGGAGAGCACGGACGCGATGGCGACGGCGCTGTTCGACGGTGCACCGGCTGTCAGGCCAACGCGAACGGCGGATACCACGACCGTGACTGCATCACCGCGGACGCGGACCGCTGCGCTGGAACGGGAGGAGGACGGCGTCCGCTTCTACCGCAGCGCGAGCGGCGGCCGCATCGTCGTGTTGCCCCGGCCGGGCTCGGGGCTGGTGTCCATGGCGATTGCCGCGGCGGGCGGATCCTGTGCGGAGTCGCAGAAGCAGGCCGGCATCACGATGATGCTGGCGCGTACTGCGCTCAGGGGCACGCGCAGTCACAGCGCGGACGCGCTTGCGGAGCGGGTCGAGTTGCTCGGCGGCAGCATCGGCGCAAGTGTCGCATCCGACGACTTCGGCTGGTCGCTGTCACTGCCGGCGCGCAATGCGGAGGATGGGCTCGCATTGCTCGCAGAGGCCGCGTTCCATCCGACGCTGCCGGAAGCGGAACTGGAACGCGAGCGCTCACTGACACTCGCCCAGCTCGCGCAGGTGCGCGACGACATGTACCGCTATCCCATGCGGCTCTGCCTTGCCGCAGCGTTTCCGCGTCACCCGTACGGTTTCTCGCTCGAGACGCAGGAACAGGCCCTCGCCACGATGACGCGCGATGACGTCGCCGCATGGCACGCCGACGTGATGAACACGTCGACTGCGTGGTGCTTCGTGGTCGGCGACATCGATGCCGATCGCATTGCGGACTCTGCTGCATTGCAGCTTGAGGAGGCGCCCACGGCGTCCGCTGACGAACGGTGTGGAGCACCCGTGCGCTGGCCGGAATCGCCGGCGCGC
>CAYLME010000078.1:0-14952 GCA_964384585.1 uncultured Gemmatimonadaceae bacterium
CACCTGCTGTCGCGAGCGCGAGGAGGCAGGCGCCGCGCAGCGCCTGCCGGACCAGATTCAGTGCTGTTCGCGGGATCGCGTGCCCTCCGACGTCGGACTGTCCGGCGGCTCGTACGAATAGCCGCGCTCGATCGCCTCGCTCACGTCGCGTGTGCCGTACTGCTCGGCGGCGCGGTCGTCCATCAGGTGCTCCGCGCTGTCCTCGGTGCGGTCGGCGCCGCCGCTCGTGGCTCGCACATCGGCGTCGAACATGGCCGCATCATCCGCAGCCATCGGCTGCATGCCGCGCAGGTTTTCGTCGATTCCGATGTTGTTCGTGACATCGATCACGCCGATCTCATCCGTGATCACCTGCTCGATGCGCTGCAGGTCACCCTCGGTGCCGACACGACCGGTCAGTGTCACGGCACCCGCGACGACGTGGATCTCGATGTCGGTTTCGTCGATCAGCGCGTCATTCGACCGCAGCCGATCATGGATCAGCTGCCGCAGCTCGCCGTCCGTCAGCTCTTCCAGACTGCGCGTGTCCCCAAAGTCGTTCGCCATGGCGGACTCCTCAGAAATGAAGAGAAATTCCCGCCGACATCACCCAGTTGCTGACCCACTCGTCTTCCGAAAGCTCACCGCGCGGTACCGCGTTCACGAATCCCGCGGGCGTTGGCAGTTTCCAGAAGGCGTCGCGCACATCGACGCGCAGGGAGAAACGATCCGTGAGGTACAGCTCGACGCCGGCACCGAGCTCACCGGCGAAACTCGTGCCGAAGTCGTAGCGGTCGTCCACCGGCAGCTCTTTCTCCTCTTCCGTCAGTGAGGAGATATCGACCACCACACCACCGCCCGCGAGCAGGAACGGCTGCAGCCGGTTCCACGTGCGTGCGCCGGTCAGGTCGAAGCGCAGAGCGGCCGTTGCCGAGAGCATCTGCGCGTCGGCCTCGACCAGGAACGCCCGGTTCTGCTCGTCGCCGCTCAGCGTATCGACGGCGAACGCGTCCCGCGTCGTCGGCATGAGGCCGATCGTTGCTTCCGCCTTGAACGGCCCGCTGATGCGGATGCTGTAGCGGGCGCCGAACAGGGCAGCACTTGCGGGCCCCAGCTCGAGCGGGTTCTGCCCGGTCGAGACGTAGCCGCCGAAGAACCCGAGCGACTGGCCGGGCTCGATGAAGCGGTAGGGCGAATCGATCCGCTGGGCACTCGCCGCAGCGGGCATCAGCACGGCAAGCAGGACGAACAGGCAGATGCGACGGTTCATGCGCACACGTATACCGGATTCAGAGTCATGAGGCGGCCAAGCTAGACGCGCCGCGCGGCGCACCGCAAGAAACAGCGGCGCGGAACCAGCGGCCCGCTCCTCTACCGCAAAGACCGGCGCCGCGTTCCGAAGCAGGGCCCGGAGACGATCGCTGGCGCTGCGTACGATGCGTCCCGGACGTCTGCACGGCTCGGCGCAGGCCCCGGCGCGCCTCCAGTCCGGGACCGCCCCCCAGGCGAACCATCGAAAACCCTGGGGAAGGAACCGCTAGTCCACCCGCTCCAGCCGCGGATTCCCGGTATACCGGCGACCCGCCTTCGCCAGCGGCCGCCCCTCCACCTTCACCACGTCGGCCGTGAAGTCGTAACGGTCCCGCAGCAGGAACGAGCCGACGCCGTACGAGTCCACCGGCACTCCGGCCCGCTCGAATTCTCCGATTTTCACATCGTCGAAGCCGCCGGACGCGACGATGCGCACGTGGCCGTAACCGGCTGCGTCGAGCGCGTCGCGCACATTGTGCACGAGCTGCGGGATGACGCCCGTCGGCTTGAACGAGCCCATCTGCGGGACGACCGAGCGATCCACCATCGTCTCCGACGTGTCGAGCCGCACACCCCACAGTCGCGGACCGAGCGACTGCGCCACCTCGAGCGACGTCTTGACCGAGTCATTCTCGAAATCGACGAGAGCGATGATGTTCACGTCCGGTTCCGCCACCTCGGCGAACGCCTCCGTCGCACGCACGGTGTCACCGTCGTAGGCGGCGATCAGCGCATGCGGCACGGTGCCGATACCGCGCGACCCCCACCACGATGCCTGCGCGTCCGTCGATACGCCGATGGCACCGGAAATGTGGGCCGCATAGCCGTCACCCGTCTGGACCAGCCAGTGATCGTGCCGGGCAGGGAAGAACATCACGGGCTTGGGCCAGGCGGCAACCACCACCCGACGCGTATTCGTTGCGACCTTCGTGCGCCGCGAGAGAACGCCCAGGTAGAGCGTCTCCAGATGCGCAAACGCCTCGTAGGGTCCGGTGATGTGCATCACCGGCTCGCGTGGAGAGACCTCGTCGCCGTCGCGCAGCGCGAGGACCTCGAGATCGCTCCATGCGTAGCCTTTGCTCAGACACTGCTTCAGGATCGCAATCGCTTCGTCCGTGCCGCCCAGCCACGCGTGTTTCTTCTGGAACACCTGCATCGTGACCACGGTCTTCCGGTGGTGGTCGCGCAGGATGTCGCGCGCGTACACGAAGTACTTGTCCGAGTAGTAGCCCTCGCGCATCCGCTCGACCGGCAGCTGGAAGATCGACGGGTCGAGGCGCGCGGCAGGCCGTAGCGGCGGCGGCGGGCCCTGTGCACGTCTAGTCATGGCGCGAAATCACGGACGGCGACAGGCCGCTCATTGCGAAATTACCGGCGGCGACGGATGGCGGGCGGGTCTATTCATGGCGCGAAGATATCGCCGCGCGTCGGGACTGCGCGAGCGCGACACCGCCGATGATGATCGCCGATCCCGTCAGTTCCCCCGCCGTCGGTACCTCGCCCAGCCAGATCCAGGCAATGAAAAGAGCGACTGCAGGCACGGCGTTCGAGAACGTGGCCGTGCGCGTGTTGCCGATGATACTCACCGCGTGGTACCAGATGAGGTACGAAATGCCGATGCTGAGCGCGCCGGCGTACAGGATGGCGCCCCATACGGCGGGCGTGAGCACGCCGGCCGGCAGCGTCATCACCTGCCGGGCGCCGATCGCGACCAGGACGGCCGTGCCCGCCCAGAGGGTCCACGCCGTTACCGCTGTCGGACCGTAGCGTACCAGCAGCGGGCGGGCGCCTACGGTGAACATCGCCCAGGATGCTGATGCCGCCACCATCAGGAGAGCCCCGGTCGTGGTCGCGCCGCCCGCCGACATCCCGCCGCTCGCCTGGACGACCAGCAGAATGCCAACGAAAGTCGCGAATACGCCCACCCAGGTGCGGAGCTGCACGCGCTCGTGACCCATGGCCGCCGACAACAGTGCGGTCAGGATCGGCGAGCCGGCCAGGAGAACGCTGGCGATGCCTGCATTGGTCGCATCGAGACCGAAGATGAAGAACAGCTGGTAAAGCACATTGCCGAGCAGCGCGATCACGAGGATGCGGGAGTAGTCCTGCGGTGCTGGCCAGGGGATGGGGCCCCTGAGGCGGAGCACGATCCACACGGCGATGGCGGCGCAGGGGAAGCGCAGGGCGTTGAATACGAGCGGTGGCACGGATGCGAGCGCGACCTTCGCGACGGAGAAGTTCGCGCCCCAGAAGAGCACCATGAGCAGGAGCAGCAGGTAAGCACGCACGAGGTGCTCGCGCGCGGGCGGTGCATTGGTCCGGTTGTGCATGCGCGCGGCAAGATCGGCGCGGGACTGTGGGACCGCAAGTCGGCTTGCGGCCCGTGGCGCGCGGGGCGTAGCTTCGCCCCCGTTCGCGCAGGGCGGGCGCAAGCGGGAGGTTCAGGATGGTGGCGGCAGTCGTGCTGATCCGTGCGGATCGGGAGCATATCGCCTCGGCGGCCCGCGAGGTCGCCGGCATCGATGGCGTCGCGGAAGTCTATTCCGTGTCCGGTGACTGGGACCTGATTGCGATCGTGCGCGTCGCGGAGTGGGAGCGGATTTCCGAGGTCGTTGCGGAGCACCTGGCACGCGTGCCGGGCATCGAGCGCACGAACACGCTGGTTGCGTTCCGCGTGTACTCGAAGGCGGATCTCGGGGTCGCATTCGACATGTTCGAGTAGACCGGCCTGGCCGGTCCAGGTAAGGGGAACGATATGACGGCGGGGCGCCTGTTCGAGAACAAGCGGGTGCTGGTCTTCGGGCTGGCGAACGAGCGCAGTATTGCATGGGGCATCACGCAGGCGATGCACGAGCATGGCGCGAAGTTCGTCTTCACGTATGCTGGAGAGATCATGGAGCGGCGAGTCCGTCCACTCGCCGAGAGTGTGGGCGCCGAGTTGATCCTGCCCTGCGACGTGACGGATGATGCGCAGATCGACGCCGTGTTCGAGCAGGTTGCGAAGCTGGACGGCGGGCTGGACGCCGTCGTGCATTCCGTGGCGTATGCGCCGCGCGAGGAGCTGGAAGGCGACTACGTGAACACGACGCGCGACGGTTTCCGTACCGCGCTCGACATCAGCGTCTACTCGCTGGTTGCGATCGCGCAGCGCGCCGCGCCGCTGCTCGCGCCGAACAGGGGCAGCATCGTCACGATGTCGTATTACGGTGCGGAGAAGGTCGTGCCGCACTACAACGTGATGGGCGTCGCCAAGGCCGCACTCGAAGCCTCGGTCCGTTACCTGGCCGCCGATCTGGGGCCGCAGGGCGTGCGCGTGAACGCGATCAGTGCGGGTGCCATCAAGACGCTCGCATCATCGGCGGTGAAGGGCATACGCACGCTGATGGGCCACATCGAGGAGAAGACGCCGCTGCGCCGCAACGTGACGCTGGAAGAGGTCGGCAACGCTGCGGTGTTCCTGTGCAGCGAGATGGGTGGCGGTGTGACGGGCGAGGTCATCTACGTCGATACCGGCTACCACATCCTGGCCGTATAGGCGACGGCCGGCGCTACTCGCGCCGGTCGCCCGGCGGAACGTGCGTGGGCGGAGCGGCGGTCGTGTCTTCCGGCATGTTGCGCCGCTCACGGCGGTCATCGGCGCGTGGCCGCGGCAGGTTCGTCTTGCTGCGCTCGTAGTAGTCGCGCGCGATCTCCGCGGCGATGTCCTTGCCGCCGAGACCGAACGCGATGCCGGCGGCCAGTGCAGCGGCGCCGACCACGGCGATGAAGAACACCAGCACGATGTCCTGCGCGATCTCCAGCTGGTCGAGCGCCATGAACGAGGCGAGCAGGATGATGGCGGCCTTGGCGACGCGCGCGAGGTTGGCCGCGGCGCGCAGTGAGCCGGCCGAGGCGAGTACCAGGTCCTTGACGAACTCGCCGAGCAGGATGCCGAGCACGAGCACGAGCACGGCCGAGATGACGCTCGGGATGTAATTGAGCAGCTCGGCGAAGAGCGTGCTGACGGCCGCGATGCCGAGTGCGTTGGCGCCGAGCAGGATGACGAGCAGCATCACCGTCCAGAACGCGAGTTTCGCGATGACGGTCGATGGATCGAGGCTGGTGCCGGCGCGCTCGAGCGCTTCGGTCACGCCACCCTCCTGCATCCAGCGGTCGAAGCCGATGCGGTGCAGGGCGAGATCGGTTCCGCGCTCGATCATCTTGGCGATCGCGAACCCGACCATGAGGATGCCGAGTGCGGCGGCCAGGCGCGGCAGGAACTGCATGATCTCGGCGATGCCTTCGTTCAGCCGGTCGGTCAGTGAATCCTGCATGCGCGCTCGCGGTCTCCGGATGGTGGGACGTGATGGAACGCTGTCGGGTTTCCCGTACGGACGCAAGGGCGGAGTAGCGGATGCGCAGATTCCACGATGCTGAAGGCCGCGCCTGGGACGTCGTGCTCGGGCGTGAATCGTGGGGCGGGCTGCTCGCGTTGTTCGTGCCGGTACAAGGCGGTACCGTGATGCAGGCTCCGCTGCGCAGCGACGGCTATGATGCTGCGCAGCACGAGCTGGAGACGATGGAGGAGACCGCGCTGCACGCGTTGCTGCGGGTCGCCACGGAAAAGGAGGGCTGAGGTTCGATGGTAACGTTCCAGGACGCATCGGGAGTGCGCTGGGTCGCGGGCGCTCGTGAGGAAGACACGCCGCGCCACCATGGGCGCTGGTACCTGATCCTGCACCCCGAAGGCGAGCCGGATGCCGTGCTGGCACTGCCGGAGGTGCGCTGGCAGACCCGTGCGACGGCCGAGCGCACGCTCGAGACGATGTCGGTTTTCGAGCTGCGACGCCGGCTCGATATTGCGCGTCGCCGAGCAGCACCGGCGTAGCGGGGCAGCTGTCGCGCGTGGTTCGGTACTCGCCCCCCGCCGAACGATCGCACACATACCGGGTGTAGATGCAGCCTGATACACGCCGCAGCGCGCTGATGCCGCACGAGTACGGTGCGCTCGCCGGCGCCTGTTACCTGAATACTGCCAGCAGCGGTGTGCTGCCCGAACGCAGCCGCGCCGCACTCGAGGATGCGCACCGGCGTCGTGCGGCCGGCCGCCTGACCGAGCAGGACTTCATGCCCTCGCTCGCACGCGCGCGCGCGGCCGCCGCGCGCCTCGTCGGCGGCGCGGTCGATGAGATCGCACTCACGCCGAACACTTCCGTCGGGCTGAACCTGGCGGCAGCGTTTCTGCTGCAGCGGCGCGCCGAGGGCGACGACCGGCCCACGATCGTCGCGAGTGATCGCGAGTTCCCCGCGAACATCTACCCCTGGTTAGAGCTGGAACGCCTGGGGTTCCGCGTCGAGATCGTGCCGTGCGATGCGCTCGGCCGTCCCGACGAGGCTGCGCTTCTCGAGCGCATCGATCGCGACGACGTCGCACTCTTTGCGCTCTCGGCTGTCCAGTTCGCGACCGGGTGGAACGCCGATCTCCCGCGTTTCGGCGCGGTCTGCCAGCGGCGCGGCATCCTGTACGTCGTCGATGCGATCCAGGCGGCCGGCGTGGTACCGCTGGACCCGCGCGCCGCCGGTGTCGATCTGCTCGCCGCGGGCGGGCAGAAATGGCTGTGCGCCCCGTGGGGTACCGGTTTCGCCTGGGTCAGGCGCGACCACATCACGCGCTGGCGGCCGCTGCACACCGGCTGGCTGGGCTATGCGACGACGCAGAACTTCGCAACACTGACGTCCTACGATCTCGACCTGCTCGACGACGCGCGGCGCTTCGAGGTCGGCTCGCTGCCGTTCCCCGAGATGCTCGCACTCGCGCTCTCCATCGAGATGATCCTGGAGATGGGCGTCGACACCATACAGGCGCACGTACGCGCACTGCAGCAGCCACTCATCGACTGGGCAGCCGCACACGGCGTCGCGTCACTGCTCGACGACGCGCATGCATCAGGGATCCTGTGCCTGCGACCGCCGGCGGCCGATCACGCCTTTGCCGAGTTGCAGCAGGCCGGAGTGCAATGCGCAACGCGCGAGGGCGTGCTGCGGATATCGCCGCATTTCTACAACAGCAGCGACGACATCGACCGGGTGATCGGTGTACTCGATCGCGTGATACCGGCATGAAGAAGGTTCGCGACATCATCGAACGGATCCGGGCGGAGCACGTGCCGGACTTCCGGTCGGGTATCTTCGACATCCGCCTCGAGACACGTGACGACGGCCTCGTGCTGACCGGTGAGACCACGGACGTGTCGGCCGCCGAGAGACTGCTCGCGGAGGCAGGCAGGGCAGCACCAGGACGGATCGTGGACGAGATCGTGCGCCTGCCGGATCCCGCACTCGGCACGGGCGTGCACGGCGTCGTGCGTGCCGCGATCGTTCCTGTCTACCTCGATCCCGCACTGCCCGCCGCGCAGATCTCGCAGCTCGTGCTCGGCATGCGCTTCGACCTCCTCGCGCGTCGCGGCGACTGGCTGCGCGTACGCGCTGAGGACGGCTATCTCGGCTGGATCCACGAAGGCTACGTCCGCCTGGGAGAGCGCTCCTGGGCCGAGCAGTGGGAGCGCGGCACACACGGCGAGCCCACCGTTTCACTCGGGTCGGAACTGGTCGACGAGGACAACAATGCACTCACGCGGTTGCCGTGGGGCGCGCGCGTCGTGCGCTTCGGCAGCAACTACGAACTGCCGGACGGCCGGCGCGGCACGATCGGCAATGGCGAGATCGTCGACATCGACCGACTCGCCGATCGGTTCCCCGCGCGCGGCGACAGCATCGCCCGCACGGCCCGCCGCTGGCACGGCACGCCCTACCTCTGGGGCGGCGTCACGATGAGCGGCGCAGACTGCTCCGGCTACGCCCAGGCCGTCATGTGGATGCACGGCATCGCACTCCCACGCGACTCCGACCTGCAGGCACGCATCGGCGAACAGGTCGATCCGGGCGCCGACTTCAACACCGTGCGCCCTGGCGACCTGCTCTTCTTCGCCGAGCACTCCGCCCGCGTCTCCCACGTCGCCATCTCGCTCGGCGGCGCAACGATCATCCACTCCGCCCTCGGCAACGGCGGCGTAGCAGTGAATTCGTTGACTGGAGAGCTGGACTTCGAGAAGCGGCTGCGGCGTCTGTTCACCCAGGTCCGACGCCTGCTGCCGGATTGAAGACTCCGCGAAGGAGCGGATGTCGTCAAAAACTGAGCTCACAGAGGACCGAGAAGGCGCTGGAAAATGCCCGGTCAGGGCAGCCGGAGCGTCTTGCCCGGCAGCAACCGCCGCGGCTCCACCCCAGGATTGGCCGACCGCAGCGCCCGCACCGTCAGACCATACTGCTTCGCAATACCCTCGAACGTGTCGCCGGACTGGATCGTATGCGTGTCGGGGCGCGTCGGTGTTGCGTCTGCGTCGCTCGGGGGCGGCGCGGGTGTCAGCTGTGGCGTCTCGACGGGCTCGCTCACCGACGGAACCGCCGGCTCCATCGGCTCCTCGCGCGAGAACTCCTCGCCCAGCACGGCCGGGCGGTCGAGTGCGGCAAGGCGGGCGCCGATGCCGTCCTCGATACGCTTCGCGCGCCAGGTGGACGGCACGTTGTTGCTGATGATCGAGAAAGCGATGCGTTCGCCGTTCGCGGCGCGCACGTAGCCGGACAGGGAAGAGACGTGATTGATCGTGCCGGTCTTGGCTCGCAGGTTGCCCTCCGCGGGCGTGCGGTACATGCGACGCAGGCCGCCCGGCGCACCGGCCTCGGGCAGCGTTGACCAGTACGCCTGCCACATGGGCGAGTCGGCCATCGCGTCGAGCAGCTGGATGAAGCTGCGCGCGCTCGCACGGTTCAGCACGGACAGACCCGAGCCGTCGAACATCTGCAGCTGGTCGATCGAGCCCTGATCGATCTCACGCTCCAGCATGGCCTCGACCGCCTGCGCGCCACCCGCGACCGAGCCCGAGCCCACTGCGACGCGACCCACGGTGCGCAGTGCCTGCTCGGCCATCATGTTGTGGCTCTTCTGGTTGATGATGTCCAGCACCTCGATGATCGGCGGTGAGGTGTGTACGGCGAGGACGCGAAGCGGTGCCTGCTCGCGGAATCCGGGCGCGAAGACCGAACGGCCCGTCACCGGCGACTCTGTAGCGGACGTCACGCCGCGTACGCCGCCATCCACGACGATGCCGCGCTGCTCCAGCGTGTAGCGGAGCGCGGCGGCGGCGAAGCGCTCGGGGTCGGAGACGACCACGGCACGCACGACAGGTGCTGCGTTCCGGGCGATCTGGCCGCTGATGACGACCGGCCCGTCATAGGCGGAGCGCCGGATGCGGATCGTCGTCCGGCCACTCGCGACCGTCGTCGCATTGTTCACGACGCCGATGCCCTCGCCACCCGGCACGAGCGTGACCTCCGGCCTCCATCCGGCCTGTGCCCCCGGTGCGACCTGCACGGTCGCGACGTTCTCGGAGTACGATAGCGCGCTCGATGGCGCGGCGTACGACGCGTTCATGTACGACGTCTGCCAGCCCTCGGGCGTGCCGCCGCCCTCGAAGTAGGAGGCGTCGCCGACCAGGTCACCGGTGACACGGGTGATACCGAGCGCGAGCAGGGTGTCGGCAAAGGCCTCCCATACTGCCGTGCGTGTGCCGAACCGGCTCGTGAGCGTCGGGTCGCCCGTGCCGTAGAGGACGAGGTCGCCGCCCAGCACGCCGTCGGTGATCGCGCCGTCCGTCATCAGGAACGTGCCGTACCGGAAGTCCGGCCCGAGGTAGTACAGCGCAGCGGCCGTCGTGAAGAGCTTCATGTTCGAGGCCGGCGCCAGCGCCATCCCCGGATTGTGCGCGTAGAGGGTGTCGCCCCGCTCGAGCGAGACCGCCATGATGCTCCACGCAGCGCCCCGCCAGCCTGGCTCGCGGATCAGGCCGTCGATCTCGGCCCGGAGCGACGCTACGGCCGGTGACACCGAGGCCGCGGGCGCCGCGACCGCCGGCTCCTCGTCGTGCGCGGGACCCGCTGCCTCCTGCGTCGCCATATCGGCGATGACAGTGTCGGCCGGGTCGTCGGCCCACCCTGCCGCCGCCGTGCCGGCGACCGCGAGGCCCGTCAGGACCGTCAGGATCAGAGGTCTGTGCATGCCGTTCTTCATTCGACCGGATTCACGTTGCCCGGGGCATCGGGGTGCAAGAGGAAGGCCACCCTCTGGCCGGGGAATGATCGTTGCATCACGCCAACTTCACGCTGTTGTCGAGCGTCACGCTGCGAGCATGCGACAGCCGGGTGCGGCATTACTGCCGGGCACGGCCGGCGAGTTCGGCTCCGGCGCACGACTCACACGGGAAGGTTGACGGGGACATCAGAGGTTACTGTCTGGCCTCTCTCTGCGCAACGATGACGTTCGTGCGTACCGCGACCAACGACCGCTTGTTCCGCATTCCGTCACTGCCGTGCAGCACGACGCGCGAGTCCGTCCGCGGGGGCACCGCAGTGGTGGCAACAGGGTAGTATTCCGGATCCGCGCGGCAGTCCGCGCATCACACCAACTCCTCAGGAGCCCGAATGTCCGAATCGCTGCGAGTGCTGATCGCCGATGACGAGGCGCTGCACAACCTGGCGCTGACATCACAGCTGGAGACGCTCGGCCACCAGGTCATCGCCACGGCAAGCAACGGCCGCGAAGCTGTCGAACTCGCGCGCCAGACAAAGCCGGATCTCGCCTTCCTCGACATTCGCATGCCGACGATGACGGGCCCGGAGGCCGCACACGAAATCGCGAGCGAGCGCGCAATCCCGATGATCATCCTCTCGGCGTACAGCGACGCACGCACGGTCGACGAGGCAATCCGCGCCCCGGTCTTCCACTACCTCGTCAAGCCGGTCGATCCCGACGACCTTGCCCCGGCAATCGCCGTCGCGAAGGCACGCTTCGAGGAATGGCTCGATGCACGCCGCCAGAAGGAGATGCTCGAGATGCGTCTCGAGGAGCGCAAGATCATCGAGCGCGCCAAGGGCCTGCTCATGGATTCGCGCGGCCTCTCCGAGAAGGAGGCCTATCGCTTCCTCCAGAAGACGAGCCAGGACAAGAACACCCCGATGGTCGAACTCGCTCGCAAGCTGCTGCTCGCCGCGCCGCTGCTGCAGAAGGAGTAGCCGGTCCGCGTGAGCTCCACACAGGGACTACCCGACGAAGCAGCACGGGGTGTGACGCCGCAGCGCGGCAGATTCACGGAGCCGGCGACCATCCTCGTCGTGGACGACGAGCCGATGGCGCGCCAGATGTTCACCGACATGCTGGAGGCGAAGGGCTTCCGCGTCGTGTCGGTCGCGCGGGGCGAAGAGGTGTTTTCGTTCCTTCACGAGGTGGATCTGGTCCTGCTCGACGCCATGCTGCCCGGGCGCGATGGGTGGGCGGTCTGCCAGGAGATCAAGCAGCATCACGACCGGATGCTGCCCGTGATCATGGTGACAGCGCGCACCGCACCTGAGGACGTTCTACGCACGTTCGCCGTCGGTGCGGACGACTACGTCGCCAAGCCGTTTCACGTGGCAGAGCTGACAGCGCGCATCGAATCGCGCCTGCGCGTCTATCGCGCCGAAGTCGCGCTCAAGAAAGCCGTGCAGCAGACGTCCGAGCTGGCCGATCAGAACTACCAGCTCTACGAGGAGGCACGCCGCACGGCGGAGGAGCGTTCACTGCTGCTGCGCGAGCTGGACCACCGCGTGCGCAACAACCTGTCCGTCATCATGGGGCTCGTGTCCATGGAGCGGAACCGCGTGCCGCCGCGGCCGCCGGGCGACGCGCTTGCCAGCCTCGAGAACCGCCTGCGCTCGTTCCTGCTCGTGCACGAGGCGCTGCGCCGCCAGAACTACGACGGCGTGCCCGTCCGCGAGATCTTCGAGCAGCTCGCTCAGCGCCTGCGCAATGCGTGGGACGCTGACCGGCGCATCCGCCTTCACCTCGACGTGGACAGGGTCACGCTCGACGAGAAGCATGCGTTCGCGCTGGCCCTCATACTGAACGAGCTGATCACGAACGCGCTGCGCCACGCATTTCCTGCCGGCAGGGAAGGCAAGCTCACCATCGAGTTCCATCGCACGGACGGTGAGTGCCGGCTCGACGTCAGCGACGACGGCATCGGCATCGCCGCCGCGCAGCGCACCAATGTCGTCGGCAGCGGCCGCTCGATCATTCACGCGCTCGTGAAGGACGAGCTCGGCGGTACCATCGAGACCGACTCCACGAGCGACGGCACGCGCGTGCGCATCGAGTTCCCGGCCGACTGACCCGCATCACGGAACGCGCGGCCGGATCCGCTGGCCGCGCACCGGCTCACCACGACGCACCAGCTCGTCATCGGCGAAGTAATCCGTAAAGAACGCGGGCATCCCCTGCGCCGATGCACTGAACGTCGGCGAATCCTGCAGATGGTAGTGCAGGTGCGGTTCCGAGGTGTTCCCGCTGTTGCCGCACGCCCCCACCTGCTGCCCCGCGCTGACAGAATCACCCGCCCCGACAGTGACGGATCCGCTGCGCAGGTGCGCCAGCAGCGAGTACTCACCATTACCGTGATCGATGACGACGTGGTTGCCGGCCGGTGCTGCCGGCGTCATCTCCCCGGGCGGATTGTCGGGCAGCGTGTCGATCACTGTCGTGATCACACCGGCAGCCGGCGCCAGCATCGGCCGGCCAAAACAGTAGTAGTCTTCGTTGCGCGTGCCGTCGCCTGAATGCGTGCGACCGTCCCGCGCGATCACGAGGTCATAGGCGAAGCGCTGGCTCGGATACACGACGTGATAGTTCTGGTGAGGATGACGGCCGCCCCAGAAGACCGTGAGCTCGTCGCTGAATGGCAGGCGCAGCTCAGTGCGCGTTTCGTAGTCGACGTACTCGCTCGGTGCCGGCTGCGGCGTGGGCCGTACACTCCCCGACAGGATCGTGTCGCCGCGCCATGACCACGAGATCGTCGCCGTGCCTGCGGGCAGACCCTCAAAGCGCGCAATTCGTGTATAGAACGCCACTCCCTGCACGCTTACCACGTCCTCCAGGGTCACCCCCGTCTCATGGCCGAGTTGGGCAGCGATCTGAGCGGCGAACGTCTCGAGGCCCGACGCACCACCAATGGCCTGCTGAAAGGCAGGTGCGAGCCGGGCGTAGAGCGAGTCCGTCTCGCCGGCATAGAGGGCCCGAGTGAACGCTCGGCCCTTCGACAGTAGTGCCGCCGAGTCGGTCACCGTCTGTGCACTCGCATGCGACGCTGCAAGCAGCAGCATCATGGCGACGCATCCTGAACGGGTAAGCTTCGAAAGAGTCATGACGGGTTCCTTTTCGTATGTATCAGTTCCGAAGTTGCTCCCGCAGCCGGTCCAGCTCGCGCAGGGCGGGTAGCAAATGACTGTGTACGGCGCGGCGGTTGAGCGCGATGATCGCAGCGGCGATCAGCATGACGACAGCCGCATACAGCCATGTCGACCGGGTCGCACCGGCGATGCCCGCATAGACGAGCACCGGACCGACCGCGAACGGTGCTGCGTACCACCAGGGCACGGTCTGCAGCAGCTGGATCTGCGAGATGAGACGCGACCGCTCCACGTCGATGAACTCGGCGAGCGGACGTTCGAAGCTGGCCGGTGGATGCGCGCGTCGCGCACGACGCATCTGAACTATGGTCACGACGCAGCCGGCCATCACGATCAGTGCGCCGACCCGCGTGAGCCACGGGCCCGTGATCAGTGGCAGCAGGAAAAAGACGAATCCGACGCCCGCTGCGATCGCCTCGCGGCGGTCGCGCCTGCGGATCGTCGTCTCGAGCACCTGCGCGCGCACCTTCACGCCTGCCAGCAGCGTTGCGTCGGGAAGATGCGCAATCGGCTCGTCCATCGCGCTCCATTCCTTCCTCAGTTCCTCGATGTTCATGCCGCCTCCTCCAGCCACTGGCCGAGCTTCTTCTTCGCGCGATGCAGCCGCACGCCGACAGCACTCACGCCAATGCCCAGAATCTCCGAAACCTCCTGGTAGCTGCGTTCCTCCAGCAGCAGCAGGACCAGCGCACGGTCGATGGGATCGAGCCGTTCGATCGCTTTGTAGAGCCGCGCAGTCGCCTGCGCACGTTCGACGTGCTCGTCCGGCCGGGCGACCCGCTGCGGGTGCAGTGCCTCTCTCACGAATGGCTCCCCGCGCCGTCGCACGCTGCGCTGTCGCACACCGTCGATTGCCGTATTGAGCGCTATGCGATAGAGCCACGTGCCGGCGCTCGCGGCACCCGCATAGGACGGCAGCGAGCGCCAGAGTTGCACCAGGATGTCCTGGTACAGATCGCCGCGCGCGTCTTCATCGGCAGCATACACACGGCAGATGCGACGCAGACGCGCGTCGTACTCGTGTACGAGCTGCAGGAACAGGCTTTCGCTATCCGTCACAGAACGACCGGTGCGGGTCGGCGCCCGCCGGTTGCGGGCGCTCCTGAATGGTTGGTCGTACAGCGGCAGGATTTCTTACAACAGGCACCTTGTCATCAGTATACCGCCAGGTACTGCTCGATCTCCCAGTCGTGCACCTGCACCAGGTACTCGCGCCACTCCTGGTTCTTCGCATTGACGAAATGCTGGAACGCATGCTCGCCCAGCGTGGCCCGCATGAACGAGCTCTTGCGCAGCAGGTCCAGCGCCTCGCCCAGGTCGCGCGGCAGCTCCTGGATGCGGTAGCGG
>CAYLME010000079.1:0-5592 GCA_964384585.1 uncultured Gemmatimonadaceae bacterium
GATCGCGGCGCCGTCTGCGGCAGGATGCTGGTGAATGATCTCGGCGCCGAGTGCCGAGTGCACGCTGATGCCGATGCCGAGACGTCGGGCGGCGAGGAGCAGGGAATAGTCGGGCGCTTCGAGGGCGGTCTGCTCGAGTGCGACGGCGAGCGACTCGCCGAGGCCACGGCTTTCTGCATGGCCGCGCACGATGGCATCGTTCATCTCGCGGCCGGTCTCTTCGACCATGCCGAACGTGCCGTCGGCCAGGCCGGCCTCCACGTCCTCGCTCGTGGCACCGAAGCGGGCGACCTCGTAGTCGTGAATGACGGCCGACCCGTTGCAGGCGAGGTGTGTGATGGCACCGCGCTGCATGAGGTCGATCAGGATGGGCGCGAGGCCGGTTTTGATGACGTGACCGCCGAACATGCAGAGCACACCCCGGCCGCCGCGGGCGGCATCGGCGATCGCGTCCGCCACCGCGATCAGGCTGCGCGACTGCAGGATGTCCGGGAGCGAGTCGATGAATGCGCCGAAGCTGCGTGTCTCGCCCGGCGGCTGCGCAAACTCAGCGGCGCGCACCTTGTTGGCGCGCGCCGCGAGGGGAACCGTCCGTATGCGTGTGAGATCGATCTCCGGCGGCGTCGTGTTTTCCGCACCGCGCACGCTGCGGGCGGCGTCGCCTTCCGACCGTACTGCGTCGCCTGCTGCGCGACGCGCGGTCAACGCCCGCCCACTGCCGCGGAAACCGTGGGCGCGGACGCGCGCAGCGGCGTGCCCGGCGTGTACTCCTCGAGCAGCAGGTCGAGCGACCGCAGGACCTTCACCTTCGACTTCAGCATCACGAGCACGCGGCTGTCATCGTTCGTGAAGTAGACTTCCGCCTGTCCGCCCTCGCTGAACAGTCCCTTCGAGCGGATGATCGGCTGCACGACGATCGTCTCGAACGTGCCGGCCGGCACCTTCACGGTCTCGGTGCGGAGCACCTTCAGCCGGACCGGGTTGCCATCGTCCTGGAAATACCGGTTGAATCGGTACTCCTTGCCCACCTCGAGCGGAAGTGTGCGCACGAAGTAGATGAACGACAGGTCGTCGAGCGGCATGTCCGTCGGCAGATCACCGCTGTCACCGTTCGACATCTCCCAGCGCATCTCCTCCGGGAAGAACTCGAACGTGCGCTTCCGCTTGTAGTTGACCTCGTGCTGGTCCTGGTGGAAACGACGCGAGATCAGCTCATCCGTGTCGAACCACGATTCGTACTTCGTATCCACCTTGGCGAACAGCACGCCACCCCTCAGCTGCATCTGCAGGTGGTAGGTCTCCTCGCCACGTACCGTGTCCAGCCTGCCGACCGTCAGCCGCCCCTCACCCACGTCGCCGAACAGCCCGAGCTTGACCTGGTACTTCGCCTCCTCGCCCGGCCCGAACGGCACCGCGGTCGCAGCCGGCAGCGGCTCCAGCGCAGCGACATCGCGTGCCGACTGTGCGTCGGCGCCGCCCGCCAGTGCGACCAGCGCCACAACTCCAAAGGTTGCGATCCGCTTCATGGCCCCGTCCTTCTAGTCGTTTGCGTTCGGCTCGCCGC
The DNA here is from genome assembly GCA_964384585.1 of uncultured Gemmatimonadaceae bacterium. GTDB lineage: Bacteria > Gemmatimonadota > Gemmatimonadetes > Longimicrobiales > RSA9 > DASTYK01. Next base: position 1,565 of record CAYLME010000079.1, read on the forward strand.
CAACGGCCGCGGCTGCGGCGGGTCCACCGGACCCGTTCTCCGCGCCCTCGGCCACTCCGGCAGCTTCCCCGTCGGCACCCTGCGTCTTGCGACGCCTGCCGCGGCCACCTCGGCGGCCGCCGCGGCGGCGCCGCTTCCTGGGCGCGCCCGTCCCGCCATCCTCGGCGGAACCGTTTGTCATACCCTCACTTACGTCTTCAGTGCCCGTCTGACTGCCATCCGTCGGCTCGCCGTCCGCGTCGGCGGCGGCAGCCGTGGCCTCCCCAGTCTCCGTCGCTGGCTGGGCGGCCTGCCTCTGGCTGGCCGGCTTGCGGCGACGGCGGCGACGACGCTTCTTCGGCGGCGCCTCTGCGCCGGCCTCGGCTGCGTTCTCCGCAACCGGGGTCACTTCACTACCCGGCGCGGCAGCGACAGGTGCCGCCTGTTCCGATTCCGGCGCGGCGGTGGCGCCGGCAGCCGGTTGCTTCTGCTTCCGGGCTGCGTCAGGCGCTCCGGATTCCGTCACCCCGCCGCGCTTGCGTTTGCGCGATGTCGCGGATGACCCCGTACTGCGCTGCGTGGTCGCCCGCTGCTCGCCGGACGCGCGCGGACGGGTTGGCTCGCCACTCCGCGGCGTCCTGGCCCTCTGCGTGCCCCCGGCACTGGTGCTCCCTGTGCGGGCGCGCCCGTTGCGGCGGCGCGGCTCGGCGGCCGCGCCATTGGCGGCCTCGGTCCGGCGGGCGCGCTCGACCTCGAGCGGCCGCGGCGGCGGCACGCGTTCCGGCGTGAGCGCGGCGAGCGGTATCGTCTGCTCGGGCTCGCGGCCCCGGGTGAAGCGGCGCAGCGACTTCGTCCGCTCCCACGTCGTGGCCCTGGTGGGACGCTGGCGGCGGTCCGGACGGTGCACGAGATCGACGCACTCGACTCGGCGTGCGTGCGGTGCAGCGACGCGCAGCAGCTCCGCGTCGGCGGCCTGGCCGTCCCATGTCAGCAGCCGGTTCTCGCCTGCCTCTTCCAGCGCGCGCGTGATGACGGACACGCGGTACGCCCGGAATCCGGAGAGCGGATCGCCCGCGTTCTCCGGCCACTGGATCCGTCGGAGCATGGACTGCTGCCAGCGCAGCAGCCAGCGATCGATCAGTTCCGGCTTGCGGTCGGTAGCACGCGTGCCACCCACGATGTCTGCACCCTGTTCGATCTGCTTGACCAGCGGAACGATGTCATCGGGCTCATCGGTGAAGTCCGCCTGCAGCGTGACGATTATGTCTCGCTTCGGATAGGGCGACCGGCCGGCGGCCTCGCGCAGCAGCAGCTCTAGCGACGCTGCGTAGCCACGACGCTCGCGCGTGCGCAGCACCGTGAGCGGCAGGACGCGAGCGTAGGGGGCGAGGACGTCAGCGGTACGGTCGGTCGAAGCGTCGTCGGCGACGAGGATCTGGTAATCGCGGGAGAACTCGGTCAGGACTTGACGGATCTTCCAGAGTACCACGCCTACGGTCTGCTCCTCGTTGTGTGCCGGGATGCAGAGGTAAATCAAATGTGTTCCGGGATCTGTTCCGTATTCATGCGCAGCGCGCGCGCTCGACCACCGTCATGGCGGGAGCGTCCGCGGCACCGGCGCTGCCAGCGTCGCAAAGATAAGCGGGGCAACGCCCTGAACCTATACCTGTGAAGACGGCGGCAGTTCCTGCCCGGCCGGCGGCCGCGTCTTCCACCTGCGGTGGTGCCAGAGATACTGCTCGGGCGTGCGGCGTACGGCGGCCTCGAGGCGGGCCGTGAAGTCCGCGGTCAGCCGGTATACGACCTCGTCGACGTCACCATCCGGATCGTATTCGATCTGCTCCAGTTCCAGCCGCCAGCGTCCGTCCGCCACGCGCAGCGGAACAGCCAGGAAGAACAGCGCCCGGGTCCGGAGTGCCAGCAGCGCCGGACCACGGTGCGTCGAGGCCGGATGCCCGAAGAATGGCACGAAGATGCCGCTGCGGCCGGCGTTCTGGTCCGCGCCGAATACGAGGCTCTCGCCGCGCCGCAGCGCCCGGAGCCCGAGCCTCGGCGCTTGGCGGCGCTCGATGACGTTGATTCCGAGACGTCGCCTGGCAGCGACCAGGTACTCGTCGAACAGCCGATTCCTTTGCCGCTGCGCAACGAGGTTCACCGCGAAGCCGCGCGCCGCCATCGTTGCAGGCCCGATTTCCCAGTTGCCGAAATGACCGCCCACCACGACCGTGCCACCCGCGCTCGAGCGTATCATACGGCCGATGCGCTCGTAGTCGACGACCTCGGTGCGCGCGATCACGTCTTCGGGCGACATGCGCGAGAGCTGCATCATCGCGATCATCTCGCGACCGAGATGCGCCCACGACCGTGCGGCGATGTCACGCCGCCACTCGTCGCTCTGTTCGGGGAAGGCGCGCTCGAGATTCTGCCGGACGTCGTCTGCCCGGATCCGCAGTGGCCAGTGGCCAAGCGACGCGACGTGCGCGCCGACAGTACGCGCCGCGCCCTGTGGCAGGGCATTCAGCACGCCGAGCGCTGCGCGGAATGCACTGTACTCCATGCGATGCTTCAGGCGCGGCTTCATCGCGCGTCCAGCACCTCTCGATAGACGCGCAGCGTCGATTCGACGAGCCGCTCGACGCGGAAATCGCGCACGCGCTGATTCTGCATGCCGACCACGCGCCGTCGCAGTGCTGCGTCATCGCGAATGCGCGTGAGGTGCGCGGCCGCGACATCGGCATCATCCGGCGGGAAGAGCGACACACCGGTCAGATCGTGCACCGGCCGCAGGATCTCGGCGGGCCCTGCACTGTCCGCTGCGACTACCGGTACACCGCGCGCCATCGCGTCCAGCACCGCCGTGCCGAGCGCCTCATCGACGGACGGAAAGATGAACGCGTCCAGCTCCTGCAGGTAGCGACGCGCATCGGGCATGCGGCCGGGCAAGCGCACGTTCGGTCCGACGCCGTGCGCCTTGATTGCTTCCAGGATCGCCTGCCGCTCCGGTCCCTCGCCGATGATGACCCACTGCAGGTTGCGCAGGCGCGCCGCAATGCGCGGAATCAGGACCTGGTGCTTGACGGGCAGCAACGGCCCGACATTGCCGACGACGAACGCGTCCGGCGCAATCAGCAACCGCTCGCGCAGCGTCGGCGACGCAGCGGACAGGGCGACCACCTCGTCCACGTCGATGCCCGAGTGGACGACGCGAATGCGGTCGGGTCGCACCCCGCTCGTGCGCAGACGGTGCGCAACCGCATCGGACACGGCGATCACGCACTGCGGCCGCCGCCACAGGCGCGGATGCGCACGAGACAGGTCGCGTCGGGTTGCGACGAGCGCGCGGCGACGCAGTCGTGCCGGAAGGATCGACATGCGCAGCGCCAGGCTATCGTGCACGTGCACGACGTCGTACTCGACTGCGCGCGTGTGGATGTGGCGCCCGAACGCGAACGGGCTCGACATCGGGATCCCTTCGACACGCAACGACACGGCTCGCCACCTGCGCTCCGGCTCGCCACCCGCGCGGCAGATGCAGAGTTGCTCGACACCCTGCGCGGCCAGGCGGGTCATGAGCAGCCGGAGCTGGTCCTGGCCGCCGCCCCACTCGCGCGCTGTGTCTACGTGCAGTATGCGCATCACGTCACCGCTGCCGGTGTCTCGTCGTCGCGAAATTGCAGCCCGTGCAGGTGCGCATACAGCCCGCCCTCGGCGAGGAGTGCCTCGTGCGTGCCGCGCTGCACGATCTGCCCTTCGCGCATGACCAGGATCTGGTCCGCGTGTCGTACCGTGGACAGGCGATGCGCGATCACGAACACGGTGCGTCCCTCGAGAAGCTGTTCGATCGCCTGCTGCACCAGCCGCTCCGACTCGGAATCGAGCGCGGACGTCGCCTCGTCCAGGATCAGGATCGGCGGATCACGCAGGATCGCGCGCGCGATCGCAATGCGCTGTCGCTGCCCGCCCGACAGCCGCGTGCCGCGCTCGCCCAGGATCGTGTCATAACCGTCCGGCATCTGCATCACGAAGTCGTGCGCATTCGCGGCGCGCGC
>CAYLME010000079.1:5692-14872 GCA_964384585.1 uncultured Gemmatimonadaceae bacterium
GCAATCACCTGGCCGGCCTTCGCCTCGAAGCTGATGTTGCGCAGCACCATCTCGCCGCCGGCATACGAGAAGCCGACATCGTCGAAGCGAATGGCATCACGCACACCGGTGAACGGCCGCGCATCCGGACCGTCCGTTATCTCGACCGGCGTGTCGAGGAACTCGAAGACGCGCTCGGTACCGACCACGCCCGGCCCTACGAGCGACGGGAACTTGGAGAGCCACTTCGCCGGCTGGTACATCTTCATCGACAGTGCGAGGAAGCCGATGAACGTTGCGGCTTCGATCGTGCCTTCGATCAGCACCATCCGCGCGCCGTACCAGAGCAACAGGACCGTACCGATCGCACCGATCATCTCGGAAAGCGGGCTGGCCACTGCGCGCACGCGCTCGTTGCGTACGTGCGCCTTGAAGTAGCGCTGCGTAAGGTTACGGAACCGCTCGGCCTCGTACCTCTCGGCAGCCGCCGCCTTCACCTGCCGCACGCCGCCGGTCGTCTCCTGCAGGTGTGCCGTTACCTCGCCCGCCAGATTGAGCACGGTGCGGTCGCCGCGCTTGAGCCGACGCAGCAGCCTGGCCCATACGCCGAACAGCAGCGGCAGCACGACGAGTGCGATCACCGTGAGACGCGCGGACATCAGCACCAGCGATCCGATCAGGATGATCACCTGGAACGTGGACGTGAGCAGCTTGAAGAGGTTGCGTGTCAGCAGCAGCCTGAGCTGATCGACGTCGCTGATCAGCCGCGAGACGATCTGTCCGCCGCGCGTCCGGCCGAAGAAGCGCAGGTCCAGGTCGATCAGGTGGCGGTACACGTCGTTGCGCAGGTCACGCACGACGGACTGCTCGAGCCGTACGACGATGTACGTCTGCAGGAAATCGAAGAGGTTCTTGAGCCCGAAGATCGCCAGGATGAACAGGTTCATGCGCAGCAGCATGTCGCTGCGCGAGAGGTCGGCGTGCACGACCTGCCCGATCGTGTTCTCGAGCAGCCAGGCGATCTCCCTGCCCAGCTCGCTGTAGTCCACCGCCTGATCGGGATTGAAGAGCGTGCGCAGGAACGGGATCAGCATGACGAAGCTGAACGCGTCGAGCGCCGCGAAGCCGAGCGTGGCGAAGAAGCCGGCAACCACGAGCCACCGGTGCGGCCCCAGGTAGCCCAGCAGGCGCCGGTAGAGGCGCAGATCGGCGGTCGCGGACGTTGTCATGCGCGCTGTCTACCCCGCGCGGCCGCGTGGGTGCGTCACGTAGCGCTCGAGCGCTACCTGCACTGTCTCGAGGACGCGTTCGACCTGGACGCGCTGCATCCCGTCCGCACGGTACTCCATCGACGACGGATACTCCTCGCCGGGAGCGCGGGCATAGCCGTCCACCACGAGGTCCTCGAACATGTGATACGGCCCGTAGCGTTTCGGGTTCGTATAGCCGTACAGCCCGACTACCGGCCGCTCGAGCGCGCGTGCAATGTGCAGCGGTCCCGTGTCCGGACTGATGACCAGGTCCGCGCCATCGAGCAGCCACATCATCCGGCCGACATCGTCGCCCAGTGCATCGACGACCGACGACTTCGTGAGCTCACGGATTCTCGCTGCTGCTTCCCGCTCGACCGGGCTCGGCCCGCCGACCAGCACGCAGCGCATGCCGTGGTCATGCGTCAGTGCGTCGATCACTCGTGCGTATCGTTCCGGCATCCAGTTCTTCTGTGGCTTGCTGGTGCCGACCACGAGCGCACAGACCGGCCGGGCGAGGCCGGTGAAGAAGTCGTGCTGGGCGGCGCGCTCGCCCTCGCTGAACGTGATGTTCCAGTCCGCAGGGTGTGGCTCCACACCGATGTACTCGAGGAACTCGAAGTACGCATCCTGCACGTGGCCGAGCGGACGCGGCGGGATGCGGTGCGTCGTGAACAGCCAGTTCAGGTCGCGCGCCCGCTTGCGGTCGAAGCCGATCTTCACGTCGGACGGCATGATACCCGTGATCAGGCCCGCCTTCATGTAGACCTGCAGGTTGAGCACGAGGTCGAAGCGACGTCCTGAGAGCGCGCTGCGCAGCTCGGCATAAGAGCGCCACGCGTCGGCGCCGCGCCGGCGACGGAAGATGATGAACTCGTCCACACCGGGATGATGCAGCGCGAGCCGGTGCGGCACCGGCTGGATCACCCACGTGATGCGGGTATCCGGCCACGCACGCTTCAACGCGGTGACGACGGGCAGTACGTGCACCGCGTCGCCGAGCGCGGACAGCATGACGATCGCGATCTCGCGAGGTGGTCGCGCGAGGCGCAGTCGCTCAGCCATGCAGCGCCTCACCGAATGCGATCAGCTCCATCTTCCCTGCAGCCTGGCCGTGCTGCTGCTCGAGTTTCTCGCGCGAGCGGTTCATGCGCCGCTGCATCGCGACGCGCCTGCCAGCGCTCATGTCGCCGGTCAGTCGTGCGCGGTCGAGGTCGATGAGCCACGCCTGTGGCGCTTCCGGATCACCCGCGATCAGGATGTTGCCGAGATTGAGGTCCGGATGCAGCAGCCCCGCATTCCACGTGCGACGCAGCAATGCGCCGGCAGCGCGCCATGCGGCCACACGCTGACCGGCCGGCGCACGCCGCGGACCGAATGTCAGTGTAGCGAGATCAGCGGAATCGGGAACGAACTCAGTCACGATGTCCGCACGATAGAAGACTCCGGCCGGGTAGATTGCGAAGGCGAGGAGCGCCGGCGTCTCGATGTTGTGCTGGCGCAGCCCGTGACTCACGCGCAGCTCCGCATACGGCCGGGGCTCGCCGCGCCGCAGGTAGCGGTCCTCGAGCACGCGTGCGACGGCGCCGCCGCGAAATGCGTGACGGACCACCCACCCGCCGATCCCGTTTGCCACGACCCGGGTCTCACCGCGCCCGCGCAGAGCCTGGACGTTCGGCTGGCTGCCCGCCCACTCGTACAGCGTGCCGTGTTCGATCAGTGCATGGCGCGCCCGCTCGAACGCGTCCGAGCGGGCGACCAGCGTGACACCGGCGACATCGAGCTCACGGTAGCCAGCCGGTAGTTCCATCAGCCCCGGCGGCGGTAGCGACCGACGATGAGCGGCGGATCGATCTCTGCATCGAAATGCAGCCGGTTCACGCCGTCGACTACGATCGTCTTCTGACGCATGCGCGTCTTGGGATAGTTGTTGCCCGGCTCGTTCTCGACGAGCAGCGCCTCGCCGGGCTGCAGCGCGCCGGCCAGCTCGTTCAGCTGCGCCTCGAGCCGTTCGAGCAGTGCTTCCTCCGCCTCGTTCTGCACGTCGCCATCGGCGGTCGCGGTGAGCCGGTGCTCGTCCACGCGCTCGTGCGCGTCCACCCATTCGTCCGCGCTGTCCTCGAGCGCCGCGCCGCGCAGGAAGCTGATCTCCGTCATCGCCCGCGCGTCGAAGTTGGGCGTCACCTGGTGGATCCGGCTGCCGAATCGCCTGAGTATCATGCGTCTCCCGTCGTAGGGCGGACCATTGCGCGGCCCGTTTCCTGGGTATGGTGTCCGGCGGGCGGCCAGGGGCAGCCCGCACATGAACGCTTCTGGTGTCGGAAGATAGGCCGGATGGCGTGCGACTGACAGCAGCGCCGGCTCAGAGAATGATCGTGTAGCGGAACCACTCGGCCACGGCGCGGCCATCCTTCTTCGCCGGCTCGAACACCCACTGCGCCGCCCGCTCGCGCAGCTTGCCGTCGAAGCCGCGGTCGCCGGTGCTCGGCAGTACGCGCGTCGAGTCCTCGACGACCCGGCCCCGGTCGGTGACGAAGACCCAGACATCGACCTCACGGCCGCGAACCCGGCTCGGCGGGTTGTTCGGCGGCATGATCAGCCCGCGCGGCGAGGGTGGGACCACGCGGAACAATCCTTCCGCGCCTGATCCGCCATCACCCGCGCCGGTCCCGCCAACGACTCCCGGGTTGGGTGAATTGCCCACACCGGCCGCGTCCGACAGCGTGACCGGGCCGATCTGCGCATCCGGCTGTTCGGCCACCGTGGCCTCGACTTCCTCGATCTCTACCCGCTCCTCGGCCGGTACGGGCAGTGGCACGGGCGGCCGCGGGATCGGCTGGGGCGCTTCCGGCATGCTGACACGCATCGCGATCGCCTGCATCCCGCCACCCTCCGCGGCCACGGCGTCGCCCGAGCGCGGCCCGGCGGCCGCGAACGGCGAGGGCGGCTCGATGATGCCGGTACGGAACAGCAGGAAGATGCCCGCGTGGAACGCCACGGAGACGAGCATGGCTGTCCACCATATCCGCTTCCAGCGCTGATCGAGCTCGGGGTTCCTGCGGCGCGTGTCCATTCCCATAGAGTACCGTCGGCGACGTCCAAGGTTCGGGCCACCCATCCCATCGGTGCACCGGCCGGGCCTTTCCCTGCCCGTGCGGCCGCCACACCTTGCGCACCATGGTTTACGACCTGGTGATCATCGGCGGCGGCATCAACGGTGCCGGCACGGCCCGCGACGCCGCCCTGCGCGGCATGTCCGTGGCGCTCTTCGAGCGCGAAGACTGGGGCGCCGGCACGACCGGCGGCTCTACGCGCATGGTCCACGGCGGGTTGCGCTACCTGCTCTACGACATCCCGACCACCCGCATATCGTCCGAGGACGCGGGCCGGATCCGTGGCATCGCACCACACGTGACCTGGCGCATTCCGTTCCTCTGGCCGCTCTTCCCGGGCAGCCGCTTCATGCGCGAGGCGACCGAGGCCTTCCTCTCCGCCTATGACCCCATGGCGAAGCGAAAGGGTGGCCTGCAGCACGCCCGCCTCTCCCGCGCCGATGCGCTCGCCCTCGAGCCGGGCCTGGCCGACGAGGTCCAGGGCGCGCTCACACTCGACGAGTGGGGCTGCGACGTCTATCGCCTGGCCGCCCTCAACGCGCTCGACGCGAAGGAAGCCGGCGCAGACCTGTTCCCCCACACGGAAGTCGTGGATGTCCTCTTCTCGGGCCGCGAGCTGCGCGGCGTCCGTGCACGCGACCGCATCACGGGCCGGGAGTGGGACGTCGAGGGCCGGCTCGTCGTGAACGCAGGCGGACCCTGGGCCGCCCGCGTCGCCGCACTCGCCGGTGCAACCTGCTCGCTCCGACCGGGCAAGGGTATCCATGTGACGTTCGAGCGGCGGATCGGCAACTACGGCCTGATCCTGGAGGGCCGTGACGGCCGCACCATGTTCCTCGTGCCGCACGGCGCCGAGACGATCGTCGGCACGACGGACGACGACTATTACGGCGATCCTGCGCGTGTCTCGCTCGACATCAGCCGCGACGAGATCGAGTACGTGATCGAGGCCGCGGCGTACGCACTCCCGCAGGCGCGCCACTGGCGCCCGATCCGCGCATGGGCCGGTGTTCGCAACACGCTGTTCGAGTGGGGTGTCGGCGAGGACGCGCTGTCGCGGCGTCACGAGATCCTGGACCACGCGGAGCGCGACAACGTGCCGGGCCTGATCTCGATCGTCGGCGGCAAGCTCGCGTCGTACCGCATACAGGCGGAAGAAGCGGTCGACCTCGCACTGAAGAAGATCACGCGCCCGTCGGCGGTGTGCCAGACGGGCACGCGCATGCTGCCGGGCGGCGAGCCGCAGCCGGACTTCATCGCGCTCGCGCAGCAGATCCCGCTGCCGGCGGCCGCACTCGAGCGAGTCTGGCGCCGTCACGGCTCGCGTGTGCATGACATCTTCCGTGCTGCCGGCCCCGACGATCTCGCACCGATCTGTCGGGGCGAAGCAGTAACCGCAGCGGAGATCCGCTACGTCATCGAAGTCGAAGGATGCAGGACGCTCGCAGACCTGTTCCGGCACGCACACGTCGGCGCGGGCCCATGCGACGGCGCGGACTGCGCCGCCCCGGCGGCACTCCTGATGAGTGAGCTGCTCGACTGGACACCCGAACGCACGCGCGCGGAGCTGGACGCGTTCCGCGACGAACGGTGGAGCGAGCGACGGCCCGTGCTGCGAGGCGCGACGATCGCCGCGGAGGAAGTGTTGCGGAGTTGAGCTGCGTCAGCGGGGCGGGAACGCGCCCAGCATGAGGACCGGGTCCACACTGCGTCCGTCCACCCACACCTCGAAGTGCAGATGCGGGCCGCTCGCGTTGCCGCTGCGACCGACGCGCCCGACAACCGCTCCCCGGTCCACGAGCTGGTCCGCGCGCACCGCAATCGACGAGAGGTGCGCATAGACGGTGACGATGCCGGTGTTGTGACGCAGGAACACGACGTTGCCGTACCCCGCCATCACGCCCGCGTACGAGACGCGGCCCTGGCTCATCGCGCGCACTTCCGAGCCCTCCGGCGCAGCGATATCGACGCCTTCGTGGATGTCCGGACGCCAGCCGAGGAAACGCAGCCCGTAGGGCGACGTCATGGTGCCGCCAACCGGCCAGCCCGGCATCGAACAGCCGCCGATCACCAGCACCAGCGCGGCGACCAGTGCCGCGTGCAACACATTCTTCTTCACTGCGCGTCGCTACTCCACACGTTGTTGTTGCGCTGCACGTCCGGGAACCACTGCTCGGGATCGATCTCGATACGCGCCACCTGCCCCTCAACGCGCAGCACCTGCCGTGTGTGACCGTCGAGCCATGGCTCGACCGGGAGTTCCTGGTCCACGATCGTGCCGTCCGCGAGTGTGATACGCAGCAGCACGGGCATCGGTGCATCACCGAGATCCTCGATCACGACCTCCGCGCCGTTCGTGCCCTGCTGTACATTCGTGATCGCGTGATCGAGGGTTGCAGTCTCGTAGTACCACGGGTGCCAGAACCAGTCGAGGTCACGACCGGCCGCTGCTTCCAACGTCGCGAAGAAGTCCCACGGTGTGGGATGCTTGAGCAGCCAGCGCTCGGCGTACATGCGCAGCCCTTCCTGCACGCGGTCCTCACCGATCACACCGGCGAGTGCGCGCAGCAGCGTACCCGGCTTGGTATACGCCGCGACGCCGTACTGCGGCCCGATGCCGAACAGGTCGGGCGCACGCATGATCTTGCCCTCGATGTCACTGCCGGCGATGCGCAGGTACGCACGCTGTGATGCGAGCGCCGGATCGAGGCCCGGGAAGATGTCATCGACGGAAAGATCCTCGATGTACGTGACGAGTCCCTCGTCCTGCCACGCGTACCGGCTCTCATTCGAGCCGACCATCATCGGGTACCACTGGTGCGCAACCTCGTGCGAGATGACGGAGTACAGCGCAATCGAATCCGATGGTGACCCGATGAACACGAACATCGGGTACTCCATGCCGCCGATCGGGCCTTCCGCCGACGTGATCTTCGGATAGATGTAGGGGTGCCAGCGCTCTGCGTGGAATGTCACTGCGTGGCGCGTGTAGTGCGCGGCCTCTCGCCACGCAGCGAACTGCGGGCGGTAGAGCGCACTGACGAGGACCGTGTCGGGACGGCCGTCACCGTGCGCGTCGGGCAGGATCGCGCGTGCCGCATCCCACATGTAGCGGTTCGACGTGGCGAACGCGAAGTCGCGCACGTCGCGTGCGACGAAGCGCCACTCCAGATGGCCGCCCGGTGCGCGCTCCGTCGCAGCGCCTTCATCGACGTCGTTCTCCGTTACCACGTTGACGATGGAGTCCTGCGCGAGCGCACGCGCGACGCGTGCCCGCACCGGTCCCGGCAGCACATCGTCCGCGTTCTGCAGCACGCCGGTCGCGTCCACCAGCCACCCTTCCGGCAGCGTCAGCGTTACATCGAAATCGGCGTACTCGAGATAGAACTCACCGTTCGTCCAGTATGGCAGGGTATGCCAGCCGTTCACGTCGTCGTAGACCGCGACCTGGGGGTACCACTGCGCAACGACGAACGCCTCGTTCTCTGCATGTCCGGTGCGTGGTGCGCCGCGCGGCGGCACCGCCTGGCTCCAGGCGATCTGCACCGTCGTGCTGCCACCCGGCGGCAGTGCGCGCGGCAGGGAGAGCCGCATCTGCGTCCCGTCCACGACGTAGGTGAGCGGCCCCGTCAGCATTCGCCCCTCGCGCGCCTGCTGTCCCTCGACGGCCACGCGCTCCAGTCGTGTGCCACCCGTCATCGGCACGCGGCGCACCCGCTGCACGCCCGGCGCGAAGGCGTTCTGATACAGCATGAACCGCATCTCGCGGAGCGTATCGGGCGAGTTGTTGTGGTAGACGATCGTTTCGGCGCCGCTCAGGCGCGCCGCCGCCGGATCCAGTTCCGCTTCGATCCGGTACGCAATGCGCTGCTGCCAGTAGTTCGGCCCCGGTCGACCGTCCGCCGTGCGCGTGCCTCGCTCGATCGCCGCCCGGAACGCGTGCGACGTCGGCACCGGCCGCACCGCGTGACGCGTGCGCAGCGGCTGCGTGTCCGCGGGAACGGGTGCGGTTGCGACGGGCGGTACCGGCGCCGAGGTTGCGCATGCACCGGTGAGCACCAGCATCCCGGCAATCAGAGCCCGCTTCATCATCGAACCTCCGCGCCCGCGGCGCGCATGGACGGGAAACGCATGACGCAGCGAACCTGCACCACAACGCCCGCACTGCGCAACGGCAGGACATGAGCGCGCGGGGGCAGTTCGACCTGTTCGGCATGCCGACCGGCGTGCAGAGTGCCGCCGCCGCAGCCACATACGACGCGTTGCGCGCGCGTGTCCCCGCGCGCATCCGGCTGGGTACGTCGTCCTGGTCGTTCCCGGGCTGGGCCGGCATCGTCTACGACCGGTCGTACTCCGAGCAGGCACTCGCGCGCGACGGCCTCGCCGCCTACGCGCGCCACCCACTGCTGCGCGCCGTGTCCATCGATCGCACGTACTACGCGCCCATCGATGCGCAGGCATTCGCGACGTACGCGGATGCCGTGTCCGATGATTTCCGCTTTCTCGTGAAGGCCGACCGCCTGCTGACGGACCCGGAGGCGGAATCGCCTGCGGGCACACGCTTCCTCGACCCGGAGCACGCGGCGCTTGCGGTCGTGCAGCCTGCCGTGCAGGGACTCGGTGACAAGCTCGGCGCGATCGTTTTCCAGTTCTCGCCGCGCAGCGCGGCGAGCCACGGCGGTCCCAGGCGCTTCACCATGCGATTGCGCGAGTTCCTGGATTCACTGCCTGTGGGACCTGCGTACGGCATCGAGCTGCGGACGCCGGCGCTCATGACACCCGAGTACGCCGCTGCGCTCGAGGCAACAGGGACGGCGCACTGCTACACTGTGCACTCG
>CAYLME010000080.1:0-14743 GCA_964384585.1 uncultured Gemmatimonadaceae bacterium
CGCGCTCGGGCACGAGGTGCGCATCATCGTGCCCGCGTACGCGCATCTGCGCGCCCGCATCACGACGCTCCCGCTCGATCGGACGCTCCACGTCGCGTGGCCCGGCGGTGGCCGCGACGTCCGGTTCCATCTGCATGATCCAGCCAACGTCGCACCGGCCGTGCTCGTGCACGCACCCGAGTTCTTCGAGCAGTTCGGCCCGTACGAGATGCCGTTCTACGATCCGCTCGGGCCCGGCCGTCGCTTCGCGTTCTTCTCGCGCGCCGTCGCAGCGTATGCGGCCGACTGGGGCGCCGATGTCATGCACGCGAACGACTGGCAGACCGGCTTCGTGCCCGTCTACGAACTGCTCGACGGGATCAACATCCCTACCGTCTTCGGCATCCACAACCTCGCCTACCAGGGCAACTTCGATCGCGCGCTGCTGCCGTCGGTCGGTGTGCCGCCGGAGTTGTATCGCACCGAGAACGGCGTCGAGTTCCATGACCAGGTCTCCTTCATGAAGGCCGGCATCTCGCTCGCCGATCGCGTGGTCACCGTGTCGCCCACGTATGCACGCGAGATCCAGACACCGGAGTTCGGCGCCGGCCTGGACGGACTGCTGCGTTTTCGCAGGCGTGCGCTCACCGGAATCCTGAACGGCATCAACACGCGCGTCTGGCATCCTGCACAGGATGACGCGCTCATCGCCAGTTATGGCATCACGACGCTGGCACGCAAGGACGAGTGCCGTAGTGCACTGCTCGAGGAGGTGCACCTCGACGAGGGCGGGCCCGTGCTCGCGATGGTCACTCGTCTCGCCCATCAGAAGGGCGTCGACATCGTCGTGAATGCGCTCGATGCGTTGATGGCACAGGACGTACGCCTTGTCGTGCTCGGCGACGGCGACTCCATGACCGAGTCTGCACTGGCAGCGGTGGAGCGGAAGCACGAGAGACGTGTCGCCGCGATATTCCGCTTCGATGACGCTCTCGCCCACCGCATCTATGCGGGCGCCGACTTCTTCCTGATGCCGTCGCGCTACGAGCCGTGCGGTCTCGGCCAGATGATCGCGCAGCGCTATGGCACGCCGCCCATCGCGCGCGCGACCGGCGGGCTCGTCGATACCGTCGAGGACGGTAAGACCGGCTTCCTCTTCGATGATCCGGACGCGCCGTCGCTGGTCGCGGCCGTCGTCAGGGCGCGCAAGGTCTGGCGTGCGCGCGGATGGGACGCACTGCGCCAGCGATGCATGCGGCTCGACCGGTCCTGGGACGCATCTGCACGCTCCTACGTGAACCTCTATAATGTCGCGATCGGCGCCGTCTGAGGTTGACGGAAAGCCGCAGGATTGGTAGCTTTTTTGGGTTCGGTGGCTCCGGTCACCGGGCAGATGGTTCGGTTGTATTGCGCGGGAATAGCTCAGTTGCCTTCGGCGACTTCGCAGGTCGGGCAGAGTACTGGTGGCTCCGGTCACCGGGCAGATGGTTCGGTTGTATTGCGCGGGAATAGCTCAGTTGGTAGAGCGTCACGTTGCCAACGTGAAGGTCGCCGGTTCGAACCCGGTTTCCCGCTCTTGCTTCGGCCCCGTAGCCAAGCTGGTAAGGCAAGGGACTGCAAATCCCTCATGCAGCGGTTCGAATCCGCTCGGGGCCTCTCACAAGCAGCAGATTGAACGGCCACCCTTCGGGGTGGCCGTTTTCGCATCTGCACCAGTGAGCCCGGACGGCCGTGCTGCTGCGCCGCCGGCAGTCGGGCGGCGTGCGACCCGCCGGTCGCGAACTTCCCAGAGATGTCGCCCTTCTTCACATCATTCCCGGTTCCTGCGTTCCGGCATGCTCACTGCAGTCCGCGTTGGCAACGCGCGACGTATCGGCGAGTGCACATGACGTTTCATTCGATGTGGAGGAATGACGCGATGGGATTCTTCGACGGGAAGGTCGCAATCGTTACAGGCGGCGGTTCGGGGCTGGGCGAGGCGATCTCGCTGCGTCTCGCACGGATGGGAGCGGCGGTCGTGGTCACGGACATCCGGCTGGATGCCGCCGAGGGCGTCGCGCGCGCAATCACCGATGCCGGCGGGAAGGCGAGCGCGGTCCAGCAGGACACGGCAAAGGCGGCGGACTCCGAGAAAGTCGTCAAGCACGCGATCGAGACGTACGGGGCGCTGCACTTTGCGGTGAACAATGCCGGCATCGGCGGCGCTCAGGCGCCGGCCGGCGAAACGGACCTCCAGGAGTGGGACCGCGTCATCGACATCAACCTGAATGGCGTGCTCTACGGCATGCGCTATCAGATTCCGGCCATGCTGAAAGCGGGTGCGGACAGGTGTGCGATCGTGAACATGGCATCGATCCACGGAACGGTCGCTGCGCTCGGCAACGGCGCATACACCGCCGCCAAGCACGGTGTGGTCGGGCTGACGAAGAACGCTGCGGCGGAATACGGACCGCAGGGCCTGCGGATCAACTGTGTGGGGCCCGCCTACATCGATACCCCGCTGCTGTCGGGGCTGCCGAAGGAGGTCAGGGATCAGTTGGTCCTGCGGCATCCGCTCGGCCGGCTGGGACGCGCCGATGAAGTGGCGCCGCTGGTGACGTTCCTGCTCTCGGATGAGGCGTCGTTCATTACGGGCGGCTACTATCTGGTGGACGGCGGTTACACGACCGTCTGATTCAACACTCGTGCGCTGCACAGCGCGCTGCACTGCCGAACGGGGAGGGGTGGATGGCACAGCCAGCATCTGCGCCGCTGTTCCGTGAGCTCGAGCGGGACGAGATCGAGGAGATCCTCGCGCGCAACAACCTGGGTCGTCTTGCGTATGCGATCGGCAATCGCGTGGAGGTGCAGCCGGTCAATTACGTCTACGCCGATGGCTGGCTCTACGGCAGGACGTCGTACGGCGAGAAATACGACGTGCTCGCGGAGAACCAGTACCGGTGGTGGCCGGTCGTGTTCGAGGTGGACGAGGTCGACGACCTCTTCAACTGGCGCAGTGTGCTCGTGCACGGTGGCTTCTACGTCATCGATGAGTCGGAGCGGGAGCTGTGGCAGGAGGCCGTGCGCGTGCTGCGCACGCTCGTTCCGGACACGTTCGAGGACGATGATCCGTTCGCCTTTCGCACGGTCGTATTCCGCATCTCGGCGCAGGAGATGACCGGGCGCGCAAGCAGCAGGAGCTGAGGGCCGTCCGGTGGCTACTGCCGACGCGGAGCCAGCAGCGCGAACAGCTGTGCCTGCGGGCTGGCACGCGACCGGCCTGGAAGACCTGCTGCGACGGCTGGACGCGACGGATCAGGGGCTGAGCACCGCTGACGCGAAGCGGCGTCTCGATAACTGGGGCCCCAATTCACTTCAACTGGCCGGGCCCGTTTCCGCCTGGCGCATCCTGCTCGAACAGTTCCGCAGCATCGTCGTGCTGCTGCTCATCGCCGCCATGCTGGTGGCCGGGCTGCTCGGTGACCCCATCGAGGCGCTCGCCATTCTCGGCGTGCTCGTCATCAACGCGGCCATCGGCTTCGCGACGGAACTGCGTGCGCGCAATGCCATGGATGCGCTGATCGCGCTCGAGGTGCCCCTTGCGACCGTGGTGCGCGACGGCCATCCGCAGGAAGTGGACGCCACATCGCTCGTGCCCGGCGACGTCATTGTCATTGAAGCCGGTCAGGCCGTGCCGGCCGATGCCCGGCTCCTGCAGGCGACCGAACTGCGCACCAGCGAAGCCGCGCTGACGGGCGAGTCGCTGCCCGTGGACAAGCGTGCCGACGCGGACGTCACGCGGAGCACGCCGCTGGCCGAGCGCGTGAACTCACTGTACATGGCGACCAACGTGGTTGCGGGGACCGGTCGCGCCGTCGTCACGGCGACCGGGAACGCCACCGAGGTCGGCAATATCGGCGGTCTCGTAGCCGGAATCCGATCAGAGCGCACTCCGCTCGAGCGACGCCTCGACGTGCTGGGACGACGACTCGTCGTGCTGACGTTCTTCGTTGCGGTCGCCGTCGTCGGTGTCGGCCTGGCGCGCGGCGAGTCGGTCGGCAAGCTCATCGAGACGGCAATCGCGCTCGCGATTGCTGCCGTGCCGGAAGGTCTCGCCGCCGTTTCCACGATCGCGCTTGCGATCGGGACGTCACGCATGGCGAGGCGCAACGCTCTCGTGCGCAGGCTGCCCGCGGTCGAGTCGCTCGGTTCCGTCACCGTGATATGCACCGACAAGACGGGCACACTGACTGCCGGCGAGATGACCGTAACCGAGCTCTGGGTCGCGGGACGTACGTATGGTGTGAGCGGTGCCGGCTACGCGCCCGACGGTGCGATCCGCCACGACGACGGAACGGATGCCGACGTCGCGCGCGACGACGCACTTCGCACCGCGCTCGAAATCGGTACGCTCGCGAACAACGCGGATCTGCTGCATGACGATGCTGACGGCTGGACGATCCGCGGTGATCCGACCGAGGCGGCGCTGCTGGTCCTCGCGCGGAAGGTCGGCATCGAGCGGGGCGACCTGCCCCCGCGCAGTGCCGAGATCCCGTTCTCGAGCGAGCGCATGATCATGGCAACCTTTCACGACGCGGGTGATCAGACGCTCGTCGCCGTGAAGGGCGCGCCTGCTCGCGTACTCGATGCGTGCCACGACGCGCGGATGAACGAAGCGTTCGTCCCGCTCGATGATGCAGCGCGCGAGCGGATCCTCGCCCACAACCGTGACATGGCCGCACGCGGCCTGCGTGTGCTCGCGCTCGCCGAAGCCAGGATACCACGCACCTGCAACGCGGGTGCGCATGACACACAGAATGCGCAGCAGCACCCTCGCGAGCTTCCACCACTGACCTTCACCGGCTTCGTCGGCCTGAGCGATCCACCGGCCGAGGGTGTGCGCGAGACGATCGACGCGCTGCACGGCGCCGGCATCCGCACTGTCATGATCACCGGCGACCAGCGTCTCACCGCGCACGCGATTGCACGCCAGCTGGGCATCATGAGTGACGACGACCGGGTCGTCGATGCGCACGAGCTGCACGTCGAGAATGGCGCACCGACGGACACGGCGGCGCATCACGTGAGCGCATTCAGCCGCGTCGGTCCCGAGGACAAGCTGCGCATCGTCGAAGCGCTGCAGGAGCGTGGCGAGATCGTCGCGATGCTCGGCGACGGTGTGAACGATGCCGCAGCCCTCAAGAAGGCCGACATCGGGGTCGCAATGGGCGGGCGCGGTACCGATGTCGCGAAGGAAGCGTCGGGCGTGGTGCTGCGCGACGACCGTTTCCCGACCATCCGCGCGGCGGTCGAGGAAGGGCGCGTCATCTTCGACAACATTCGCCGCTTCGTCTTCTACCTCTTCAGCTGCAACCTGGCCGAGGTCTTCGTGATCCTCGGCGCCAGCATCATGGGAATGCCGCAGCCGCTCCTGCCGCTGCAGATCCTGTGGCTGAACCTCGTGACCGACACGTTCCCGGCACTCTCGCTCGCGGCGGAACCGGGAGACGAGAGCGTCATGCACCGTCCGCCGCGTGACCCGAACGAGGCGATCCTCTCGCGCGCCTTCATCAGGCGCATCGCACTGTTCGCGGTTCTCATCACGATCGCCACGCACGCCGCGTTCATCCTTGCACTCCACTCGGGCGACACCGATCGCGCAGTGACGGTCGCATTCATGACGCTCGCGCTCGCGCAGGCGTTCCATCTCGGGAACGCGCGAAGTCGCACTCATGTGCTGGGCTGGAAGCGCGTACTCGCGAACCGCTGGGCGATCGGAGCCATGGCGCTCACAGTCGCGCTCCAGTTCCTTGCCGTCTACTTCGCGCCGCTGGCAGGCCTGCTCCGCGTCGTGCCGCTCACGCTGCAGGACTGGCTGATCGTGGTGCCGGCGGCACTCATGCCCGCCGCCGTCGGCCAGGTGATGGGTTGGTTACGGCACCGACGTGAGAGACAGCAGCCGGCGCCTGCGTGAGCATGCAGGACGTTCGTTCGAGCGTACCGTGGACCGTCGTCCTGAACGGCGCCCTGCGGGACGGCTAGCGCAAACGCAGTAGCAGGCGTCGCTCGAACGCGTCGCTGGCTTCCTGCGTCCGCTGTGCGGCACGCCGGATCAGCGGGAAGGCGAGCACCAGGCCGACCTTGATCCAGATATCGGCAAGATTGAAGACCACCGCGAGGTCGGGATCCGCGAAGAGCAGCGGCCGCACGCCGATGAAGTCCACGACGGCACCGCCCCGAAGCAGCAGGTCCGCGACATTGCCCAGCCCGCCCGCGAGCAGCAGGGCAAACGCACACGCCATACGGCGGCTCTCCGCCGCGAACCGGATCGCGAGCACCGCCAGCACGAGGATGCATGTGATCCGCAGTGACACGATGCTCTCGAGCGGAATCGACTGGAACGACGAGAAGGCGAGCGCATCATTGTGTGCGACGCGCAGCAGCACGGCATCGCCCAGCTCGCGCGGACGGTTCGCGACCGCCGTCAGGGCCCAGGACTTCGAGGCCCAGTCCACCAGCCAGGCGAGGATCCCGATGAGAACGGCAAAACGCAGGTGAGGATGATTCAGGACGCGGCGGATCGCCCTGGCTGGTGCTGATCGAACTTCGAAAATCATGGCATCGACTCCGCTGACCGTTTCGCTGACCTGTGCCAATGCACGCTGCGGGCCGTTCGCCAGTGCAGCACGGCAGCACCCCAGGTCCGAAGACGAATCGCCACTGCCGGTTCGCGGAACACGCGGGGAACGCGCGCACTGGTGCCGTGCTTGACATCAGCCGCTTCCACCACGAGCCTGTGCGGACATGCTGCCACAACCCGGATTCCTGCTGCTGCTCTGGTGCGGCGTCGCTGCGACAGTCGTCGCACGGCCTATTGCACGCCATACGACGCCGACCAGGGGCAGGGCACGCATCATGGGCTTCACCGCCGACCTGCTCGTCTTTCCGGTGATCTACGCGGTCGTGTTCGAGCTCGCCGGCCACGCCGACCTCGCGGCCGGTGCGATCCTCGGCGCAACGCACGGTGCCATCGAGCTCGGCTACTCCTTCTCGCAACCGCTGCCCGCTGCGAGGGACGTCCGCGTTCGCGCATTCCTCGCCCGCACCCTCTACGGGATCGTCTTCGCCTTCGTCTACATCGTGCCCGCCCCATGACTTGACCGCGGAGCGCCGCAAGCAGCATTGTGCCGCCCATGGGAAAGCCCGAACGACACGCCGCGATCCGCGAAGTCGTGGCCAGCAACCGCGTCACCAGCCAGGAGCACCTCCGCGAGCTCCTCGCCGAGCGTGACTTCGAGGTCGCCCAGGCCACCCTCTCCCGCGACATCCGGGAGCTGCGACTGATCAAGGTTCCGGACGCGGAGGGCCGGTCCCACTACACGCTGCCGCCCGAGAGCTGGGACCAGTCGCCCGCACTCACCCGCCTGCTCCCGGCCCTCTACGTCGGCGCCGAGGGCACCGGCAACCTGCTCGTCGTCAGGACCATGTCCGGCGGCGCCCAGGCCGTCGCCGAGGCGCTCGACTGGGAGGAATGGCCCGAAGTGCTCGGCACCGTGGCCGGCGATGACACCATCCTCCTCATCCTCCGCGACGCCACCCAGCTCGACCTCATTCAGCAACGCATAGAAGAGCTCGCCGGCAACGTCGATTAAGCGTTGTCCGGCCAGCTCCCTTGCAGGTTGACAGTACCCGCTCGATGTATGATTATTCTAAAATGACGAATACTTCCTCGGTGCGCGCCGCTGTGATCGGTGCGACCGGATATACGGGCCAGGAGTTGGTCGGCCTGCTGCGGCGCCATCGGTCGATCGCGCTGGCGTATGCGACATCCGAGGGGGAGGCCGGGCAGCCGGTGCCCGGCGAGTCGCTCAGCTATGTGTCTGCGGACGAGGTCCCGCTTTCGGACGTGGATCTGGTCTTCACGTGTCTGCCGACGGGCGCGTCGGGAGAGTGGGCGCTTCGCGCGCGCGAGGCGGGTGCGCGTGTGATCGACCTGTCTGCGGACCTGCGTGAAGGGCAGGGCGGTGCCGTCTACGGGCTGCCCGAGCTTTGGCGCGAGGAAGTCGCGGGCCAGGCACTGGTCGCGAATCCGGGCTGCTACCCGACGGGCGTGCTGCTCGCGCTCGCGCCGCTGATCCGTGCGGGGCTGCTCGATGCGGCGCGTCCGGTGATGGTGAACGCTGCGTCGGGCGTCACGGGTGCGGGCCGGAGCGCGAAGCGGGAGCTGCTGTTCGGCGATGTCGCGGAAGACTTCCGCGCCTATGGCGTGGGCAACACGCACCGTCACGTGCCCGAGATCGCGCAGGGTCTGGCGCGAGCGAACGGCGGCTACGGCGCGTCGTTCGTGTTCACGCCGCACCTGCTGCCCGTGCGTCGCGGCATACTCGAGACGATGTACGTGCCGGTCGTCGCGGACGTGAAGCGCGGGCAGGTGATCGATGCGCTGCGTGGTGCGTACACGGAGGAGCCGTTCATCGACGTGTGGCGTGAGGGCCTTCCTGCGCTGCGCGACGTGGTCGGCCGCAATGTCGTCGCGTTCGGCGTTGCGGACGTGGAGCGCGTCGAGGCTCCGATGGTTCTGGTACTTGCTGCGTTCGACAACCTGGTGAAGGGCGCGGCAGGACAGGCCGTGCAGAATGCGAACATCATGTTCGGCTTCGCCGAGACGGAGGGGTTGCCCGCGTGAACGTGCGTGTCGTGAAGATCGGCGGTGCTGCGCTGACGGATGCGACCTGGCTGGATGCGTTCGCCGCGGCGGCGGCCGCGTCGGACGAAAGTCTCGTTGTCGTTCACGGCGGCGGGCCGGAGATCAGCGCGCTCTCGGAGCAGCTTGGCGTCGAGGTGGCGTGGGTTGGCGGCCGGCGTGTCACGCCGGATGCTGCGCTCGATGCAGCATCGATGGTGCTGAACGGCCGCGTGAACAAGCGCCTGGTGTCGGCGCTGATCACGGCGGGTGCTGATGCCGTCGGGCTTTCGGGCGAGGACGGCGGACTGATCGAGGCCGAGGTGGCGGCAGCCGGTTCGCTCGGTCGTGTCGGCCATGTATCGTCGGTCCGGACGGAGTTGCTGTCGATGTTGCTGGGTGCAGGGCTGATCCCTGTGATTGCACCGCTGTCGCGCGGTCCGGCGGGCGTTTCGCTGAACGTGAATGCGGACGAAGTCGCCTGCGCCGTTGCATCGGCGCTTGGCGCGCGCGAGCTGCTGTTCGTCACGGACGTGGACGGCGTGCGTGACGTTGCCGGCACCACGCTGGCTTCCGTCGATACTGCGCATGGCGAGTCGCTGCTGTCGAGTGGCGTGGCGGGCGGCGGCATGGCGGTCAAGCTGCGCGCGGCGCTGGACGCACTCGCGCATGGAGTGGCCCAGGTGCGCATCGGCAGCGTTGCCGCGCTGGTCGATGATGCAGCAGGCACGCTGGTCGGCGTTGCCGCAGCGGAGGCCGCGTGAGCACGCTTGCCGCGCCTGTGATCCAGCCGTCTGCCGACGCGGGCAGCGCAGTGCTCGGCACGTACCGTCCCGCCGCGCCGCTGTTCGTGCGCGCGGACGGCGTGCGCGTCCATGACGACGCGGGCCGAACCTACCTCGACTTCGTCTCGGGGATCGGTGTCAATGCGCTCGGCTACGGCGACGCCGGTGTGCGCGCGGCAATCGAGCAGGCGCTGTCGTCGGGCCTGATTCATCTGTCGAATCTGTATCGCACCGAGCCGGCGGTCGCGCTCGCACAGATGCTGGTCGATGCGAGCTTTGCCGACCGCGTCTTCTTCTGCAACTCGGGTGCGGAGGCGAACGAGGCGGCATTCAAGTTTGCGCGCCGCTGGGCGCGCACGCGCGGCGGCGAGGCCAAGCACGAGATCGTCGCGCTGCGCAACAGCTTTCATGGTCGGCTGTTCGGCGCGCTCGCGGCGACGGATCGTCCCGCGATGCAGGCGCCATTCACGCCATTGATGCCCGGCGTCCGTTTCGTCGATCCGGACGATGCTGCATCGCTCGATGCTGCGCTCGACCCGGCACGCACGGCTGCGATCATCGCGGAACCCGTGCAGGGTGAAGGCGGCGTGCAGCCGCTGTCGCCTGCGGTCCTGGCGCGCCTGCGTGCGGCGGCGGACGCGAATGATGCGCTGCTGATCTTCGACGAGGTGCAGTGCGGCCTCGGCCGGACCGGTCACCTGTTCGCGTACCAGGCATACGGCGTCGTGCCGGACATGCTCACTCTCGCGAAGCCGCTGGCCGGCGGGCTGCCGATGGGTGCCACGCTGCTGAACGCGCGCGTCGCGGAAACGATCCAGCCGGGTGACCACGCGACGACGTTCGGCGGAGGCCCGCTCGTCGCGAGTGTCGCGGCGACGGTCCTTGCGCGCATCGCGGATCCTGCGTTCCTGCTCCGTGTCCGCGAGCTCGGCGAATACCTGCACGCGCGACTGCACGAGCTGGCAGCCGGGTGTGCGAGTGTGGTCGACGTGCGCGGGAGCGGACTGATGTGGGGACTCGTACTCAATCTGCCGGCCGCACCGGTCGCGGCGGCAGCGCTCGAGCGGGGCCTGCTCGTCGCGACTGCGGGTGAGCTTGTTGTCCGCCTGCTGCCGCCGCTCGTGATCGGCGAGTCGGACATCGACGAGGCGATTGCCGTGCTGCGCGAGGTGCTCGCGTGAGTGCCATGCCGAACCGGGTCGCCCTGCCGATCGCGCCGGCCTGTGACCCCGTCGTGCTGCTGCGTCTCGAGTCCACCGACGTGCAGCCCGCGGACGAGATCGTAGTGCGCCGCGCAGAGCCGGGCGACGTGGATGCGATGCATGCGCTGCAGGCAGAGTTCGTCGCGAGCCGCATCCTGCTCGCGCGCAGCGCGGAGCAGATCCGCGCAACGATCGATCGGTATGTGGTCGCGGAGGCCGACGGCGCCATCGTCGCGACCGGTATGCTCAAGCTGTACTCCGCCGAGCTGGCGGAAGTGTGCGCGCTGGCGGTTGCGCCTGCGTACCAGAAGCACGGCCTCGGCCGGCGCATCGTACAGGCGCTGCTCGACGATGCGCAGGCGCTCGGCATCGGGCGCGTGATCGCGCTCACGCTGCAGGACGGGTTCTTTCACCGCCTCGGCTTTACGACGACGGCACTGAGCCGTCTGCCGGAGAAGGTCGCAGCAGACTGCAAGATGTGCCCGAAGCGGCACGCATGTGATGAGATCGCCGTGGTGCGCGAAGTGGCGTCCACGATTTCCAATGCCGGGAGGAGCTGATGTCGTTCACCGTGGTGCTGGCCTACTCGGGCGGCCTTGATACGTCGATCATCGTGCCGTGGCTGCGTGAGAACTACGACGCGGAAGTGATCTGCATGGCCGCGGACGTCGGCCAGGGCGAGGAGCTGGCCGGGCTCGAGGAGCGTGCGCGCCAGCAGGGCGCGCAGGCGCTCATCGTGGAGGACCTGCGCGAACAGTTCGTGCGAGAGGCGATCTTCTCGACGCTGCGCGCCGGTGCGATCTACGCCCGCAAGTACCTGCTCGGTACCGCCATGGCACGCCCGATCATCGCCCGCCGGCAGGCGGAGCTCGGCCTGAAGCTGGGCGCGGACGCGCTCGCGCACGGCTGCACGGGCAAGGGCAACGACCAGGTGCGCTTCGAGCTGTCCTTCGCGGCCTTCGCACCGGACCTGAAGGTGATCGCGCCGTGGCGAGAGTGGAACATCCACTCGCGTGAGGACGCGATCGCGTACGCCGAGCAGCGCGGCCTGCAGCTCACGGTCAGCAAGGAGAAGATCTACTCCCGCGACCGGAACCTGTGGCACGTCTCGCACGAGGGCGGCCCGATCGAGGATCCCATGTGGGAGCCGGCTCCGGACGTGTTCATGCTGACGAACTCGCCCGAGGATGCGCCGGATCGGGCGCAGTACGTCGAGATCGGATTCGAGTCCGGCTACCCGGTGAGCGTGGACGGCGAGGTGCTCGGCCCGGTCGAGCTGATCGAGCGGCTCAACGAGATCGGCGCGGTGCACGGCGTTGGCCGCATTGACCTGATCGAAGACCGGCTCGTCGGCATGAAGTCGCGCGGCATCTACGAGACACCCGGTGGCACGCTGCTCTACACCGCGCACAGTGAGCTCGAGCAGCTCGTGCTCGACCGTCGCACACTCGGTCTCAAGGACGAGATCGCGCACCGCTACGCGGACCTCACCTACGAAGGCCGCTGGTGGTCAACGGAGCGGCTCGCGCTGGACGCGCTGGTCGACGTCACGCAGCGCAAGGTCACGGGTGCAGTGCGACTCAAGCTGTACAAGGGCAGTGCGAACGTGGCGGGCCGCAAGTCGCCGTTCGCGCTGTACGACGAGCAGCTCGCGAGCTTTGCAAGCGGTGACGAGTACGATCACGCCGATGCGAAGGGCTTCATCACGCTGTTCGCACTGCCGACGCGCGCCGAGGCGAAGCAGGTCGGCGGCTTCGGTGCTGCCGCCGTGACCGAGGTCGTTGGTGTCGCTGCGTCGAACGGTGCGGCGCATGCGACCAACGGTGCGGCAACCAACGGCAACGTCGCGCCTGCGCTGATCCCGGCGTCGCGCGCATGACGCGGAGCATGCCCATGCAGCAGACAGGCACGGAGCAGGCGGCAGCGCCGGAGGCATCACACCGTCTCTGGGGCGGCCGTTTCGCCGCCGGTCCTGCACCGGCACTCGATGAACTGAACCGCAGCCTGCCGATCGACCGGCGTCTGTGGCGCGAGGACATCGAGGCGAGCCGGGCATGGGTGCAGGCGCTCGCGCGCGCGGACGTACTGAGTGCGGATGAGGCGCATGCGCTGGACAGCGGGTTGCGCAAGGTCGCTGGCTGGCTCGAACGCGAGCCGGCGCTGTTCGAGAGCGACGACGAGGACATCCACACGCTCGTCGAGCGTCTGCTGTACGAGGTCGCGGGTCCGGTCGCGGGCAAGTTGCACACCGGCCGCTCGCGCAACGACCAGGTCGCGACGGATGCACGGCTCTGGACGATGCGGGCACTCACGCGGCTCGACGCCGAGCTGTGCGCACTGGAGGCGGCGCTCGTGCAGCAGGCGGAGCGGACCGTCGACCTGCTCATGCCGTCATACACGCACCTGCGCCGCGCACAGCCGATCCGGGTGGCGCACTGGCTGCTCGCGCACTTCTGGGCCCTGGATCGCGATCGGCAGCGCCTGCAGGGCGCGCTCGAGCGTGTTGCGGTGCTGCCGCTCGGCTCGGGCGCGATCGCGGGCTGCGGCTTCGACGTGGATCGCACGCTGCTGAAGGAGTTGCTCGGCTTCCGCACGATCAGCGAGAACTCGCTCGATGCCGTCGGCGACCGGGACTGGATCATCGAGACGATCTTCGTGACGTCCACGATCGGGGCACACCTCTCGCGCCTGGCCGAGGACCTGATCGTCTTCTCGACACAGGAGTTCGGCTTCATCGAGCTGCCGGAAGCGTACACGACCGGCTCCAGCCTGATGCCGCAGAAGCGCAACCCGGACGGTCTCGAGCTGGCGCGCGGCATGGCGGGCCGGCTGATCGGCGAGCTGACTGCCGCGCTCGCAATGGTGAAGTCGGTGCCGAGCGGGTACAACAAGGACCTGCAGGAAGACAAGCGACTGCTGTTCTCGGCGCTCGACGCGATGTTCGCGCTGCTGCCGGCGACGCGTGAGACCGTCGCGCAGCTCCAGTTCAACGAACAGCCCCTCGCCGCGGCAGTGAGCGACGAGTCACTGATCGCGACGGACATTGCCGACGAGCTCGTGCGCCGGGGCGTACCGTTCCGCGAGGCGCACGGTGCCGTGGGTCGCCTGCTGCGCGCCGCGGATGCCGCCGGTTGTGCCGTCTCCGAGCTGCCGGATGCGGCATGGGGTGCAGCGCATCCCGCCATCCTCGAGGGTGGTCGCCCTCGGCTCACGGCACTCGCCTCCGTGGAGGCACGCCACGTGCCCGGCGCGACATCGAAGCAGGCCGTCAGCGCACAACTCGCGCAGGCGCGCGCGCGCCTCGGCTGAGCGCAGGCAATCGCATATGCGGGTCGGGGCGAACGCGGCGCCCCGGTCCGACAGAAAACGGCGTCGGACTTCGTTCCTGCGCCGTTTTCGCCTGTCCGGCGGTACGTATCGGCACCGCGGGGCCCGCTGTCACCCGTCACTGCGGCCCACGGATGGGGCCCAGGGCCGCCCCTCGTCGGAACGGAAGTTGCAAATCCGGGGGCGATATGACCCCGACCATCGCCGGCCGACGCGGAGCGCGCACGTGAAGAATCCGTTTTCGTCAAACGACCTCTCAGACTCTACCAGACGCCGCATCGAACTCGCGGTCGCGGTGGCGCAGGAACGCCTCCTCGCGACGCACGTCCGCCACGCACTCGAGCTGATCCAGCTGGTGGGCGACCAGGTTCCGTTCGAGAACGCGCTCGCTATCTACACGCGCATGCTGCGGCTGTCGGAGGACGAGTCGCGGGTCATCACGACGCGCGCACTGGCGACGCTCGGCGAGCAGGGCGTGCGCGGCGAGATCTGGCCGGAACTGGCGGCGGACCGTGCACCGGAGCAGCGCGAGCCGCGCAAGTCGTTCATGAACCTGATGCGGTCGCGGCTGCGCGGGCGGGTGAACGACGACATGCGTCGCCAGGTGGAGCTGGGCGCTGCGCGTACCGAAGTCGCGATCCTGAACACGCACGTCGAGAACTCGCTCCAGTTCGTCGAGATGCTGGAGAACGAGATGCCGTATATCGAGGCAGTCGAGTTGTACCTCGACTCGCTGCAGGTGCGCGACAGCATCGCCGAGGTGACCGCGTACATGGCGCTGGCCCGCC
>CAYLME010000081.1:0-8955 GCA_964384585.1 uncultured Gemmatimonadaceae bacterium
CGTCCCGTCTTCGGCAGCTTCCTGAGCAGCGCCCACGCGATCACGATGCCGACCAGCAGCGAGAGCGAGAGCACTCCCGCCGCCTGGCTCCATTCGGCCGGTGTGGACGCGATGCCAACCATACTCAGCATGATTCCCGCTCCAAGCGCGATCGTGCCGGCGATGCCGGCGACGCCGAATCCGGGGATGACGAGGATTTCGATTGCAATCAGTGCAACACCCGCAACGATCAGCAGCAGTTCCTCCCAGCCGGCCAGGCCGACCAGGAAGCGGCTGCCGAAGAAAGCGAGCAGCGAACTGATGCCCACCGTACCCGCGAGGCCGAACGCGGGCGTCTTCAGCTCGAACAGGATACCGAGAAAGCCCAGCGTGAGCAGCAGCGGTGCCACGCTCGGATGCGTGAGGAACCGCACCACGTTCTCCGCCCAGTTCACCTCGGTCGTGGTGAGCGCGGCGCTCCCGAGCCCGTGCTCCCCGCGCAGCGCGTCCACGTCCGCGCCCCCCCCCGCCTAGCCGAGCCGGGCCGCTTCGTCGGTGGTCAGGGTGAGCAGCCTGCCCGCCTCGATGACCCCTTCGATCTCGATGTCCTCGTCCACCATCGCCTCGGCGATGCGCGGATCGAGGCCCCGCTCCTGCGCGAGCGTGCGCATCTCGCTGCGCATGACGCTCACGATCTTCTCCGGCGCCTTCTCACCCGTGCCGTCCACCGGCGTGGCCGCGCCGAGAATCGCGCCCTCGCGCATGTAGATGCGGTCGGCCGCGAGGGCGATCATCGCGCCCGCGCTGAGCGCGCGCCGGTTCACGTATGCGTATACGGGCACGTCGGTTTCGCGCACCGCATCCACGATCTCCTGTGCCGCATCGATGCGGCCGCCCGGCGTCTCCAGCTCGAGGATCACCGCGCGCGCCTCGGCGGCCTCGGCCTCGCCGATGCTGCGGCTGATGAATGGCGCGAGGCCAAGCTCGATCACGCCGTGCACCGGGATGTGGTAGACGACAGCCTCGGGCTGCGTCGCCACGGGCGCCGACGGGCGCAGAGCGATCCAGGTCAGGCCGGCCAGCACGCTGAGCACGAGCGCGGTTCCGGCGGCGAGGCGGGGCAGAACGCGGTTCGGTGCCATACCGACAGTACCGGGTATGTGGGGAGGTGTTCCGCGCGCGTGCGCGCATGCGCCCGTGTGACGCTGGACTCCGCTCCGGAGCAAACCGATGTGGGCGAGCCCCGTCGAGAGCCCGGAAACGGCTGCTGCGACACCACGAAACTACCGGGCACCGTCGCTGGCAGCAAGCAGTTCGGGCACTTGACCCCCTCCCCTGCGGGTGTCTAGGTTGCGGCGGCAACGGCTCTGGAACGAGCGTTCACTCGAAGCAGCAGGACATGGGCGAAGCCCGGCGTACCTACGACGACAAGCTCGAGCGGCTGCTGCGGATTGCAGCCGCGGTGTTCGCCGAGAAGGGCTATCACCCCGCGAGCATCCGCGACATCAGCCGGGCGACCGGGACCAGCCTCTCCGGCCTCTACTACTACTTCCGCAGCAAGGAAGAGCTGCTGTTCCTGATCCAGGACCACTGCTTCACGACGGTCCTGGAGAACCTGCAGGCACGGCTTCGCGGTGTCGCAGCGCCTGAAGAGCGCCTGCGCATACTCGTCCACAACCACCTGCGCTTCTTCGCCGCCAACATGAACGAGATGAAGGTGCTCTCGCATGAGGCGGCGTCTCTGAACGGCGAGTACCGCAACCGCGTCAACGCGCACAAGAAGCAGTACGTGGAGCAGTGCACCTCGATCATGGCGGCGCTCCGGCCCGATGACAGCCCGGCAGAACAACGGGCCGCGGCGCTGTCGCTGTTTGGCATGATGAACTGGATCTACACCTGGTATCATCCGGAACGCGACCTGCCGGTGGACGAGCTGGCCGCGATGATGACGCGGATCTTCCTCGGCGGCTACTCGGCGGCTGCGGCTGGCGTGGAAGGCGGACTGGCCGACGACGCGATCGGGGCACCGTCGATCTGGCGGCGCTGAAGACGACGCAGGACGAGCGCGCACGCGCGCGCTGCACATTACACGGGGACGTCGCATGCGACGTTCCTGATCCGGCAACACCGCGCGTTCGATACGCGCCGGCCGTCGCATGGCGCGACGCTGCACATCCCCTGGAGGCATGATGGCGACGAAGATGGAGACCGCACCGGGCACCGAGACCAGGACGCTCGTGCAGTACGAGACGAAGGACGGGGTGGCGATCATCACGCTCGATGACGCCCCGGCCAACACGTACACATACGAGATGTTCCAGCAGATGGACACTGCGATCCTGCGTGCGCGCATGGACGACAGTGTCTACGTCATCGTGCTCACGGGCGCGGGCGAGAAGTTCTTCTGTGCGGGCGCCAGCATCAACATGCTGAACAGCGTGACGCCGACGTTCAAGTACTATTTCTGCCTGCATGCAAACGAGACACTGAACCGGTTCGAGCAGACCCCGAAGCTGGTGATCGCGGCGCTCAACGGGCACACGGTCGGCGGCGGGATGGAGATCGCGATGGCTGCGGACATCCGGATCGCGCGCAAGGGTGGTGGCAAGATCGGTCTGCCGGAGGTCAACCTCGGCGTGCTGCCGGGCACGGGCGGCACGCAGCGCCTGACGCGGATGGTCGGCAAGGCCGCAGCGATGGACCTGATGGTGACCGGTCGCACCTTCGACTTCGAGGAGGCGCAGCGGCTCGGCATCGTCAATGACATCTACGAGGCTTCGAGCCGGGACGACTTCCTGGGCCAGGTGCTCGAGTACGCGAAGCGGTTCACACCGCCGAACATGGCAGCCAAGGCGATCGGCAACATCAAGCGCAGCGTGCAGACGGGTGGCGAGCTGCCGTTCCAGGACGCGCTGGCCGTCGAGCGCGAGCTGCAGCAGCTGCTCTTCCAGAGCGAGGACGCGAAGGAGGGGCTGGCCGCGTACATCGAGAAGCGCAAGGCCTCCTTCAAGGCGCGCTGAGGCGAAGCATGGCGACGACGCAGATCGGAGTCGAGCGGCGGGCACAGGACCGGCTGTGGATCGGGGGTAAATGGAGCGACGCTGCAGGCGGCGCAACGTTCGCCACGTTCAACCCGTCCACCGGCGCGGAGCTGACGCAGGTGCCGGCAGGCGATGCCGCCGACATCGACCGCGCCGTCGCCGCCGCGCGCCAGGCGTTCGAGGATCCGTCGTGGGCACGCATGGACGCGGCGGACCGCGGCGCGATTCTCTGGCGCATGGCGGACGTGATGGCCGCGCGCGCGGACGAGCTCGCACGCATCGAGACGCTCGACAATGGCAAGCCGCTGCGCGAAGCACAGATCGACATCGCCACCGCCATCGATGCGCTCCGCTACTACGCCGGCTGGGCGACCAAGCTGGAAGGCGAGACGATCCCTGTGCGCGGCAACGTGCTGAACTACACGCTGCGCGAACCGCTCGGTGTGGTGGGTGCGATCATCCCGTGGAATTTCCCGCTGGTCATGGCGGCGTGGAAGGTCGCGCCTGCGCTGGCATGCGGGAACACTGTCGTTCTCAAGCCGGCCGAGCAGCCACCGCTCACCGCGCTCGAACTCGCGGTCATCGCACAGGAAGCCGGACTGCCGGCCGGAGTCCTCAATGTCGTGACCGGCGCCGGCGAGACGGCGGGCGCAGCGCTCGTTGCACACCCCGACGTCGACAAGATCGCGTTTACCGGCTCGACCGAGGTCGGCCGGCACATCATGCGTGAGGCCGCGAAGACGCTGAAGAAGGTCTCGCTCGAGCTGGGCGGCAAGTCACCAAACATCGTGTTCGAGGACGCCGACCTGGATGCGGCGGTACGCGGCGCGTTCGCCGGGATCTTCTACAACAACGGCCAGTGCTGCACGGCCGGCTCACGTCTGCTGGTTCACGAGAGCGTGCAGGACGTACTGCTCGAGAAGCTGGTCGAGCGCGCGTCGAAGATGCAGCCGGGTGAGCCGCTCGACCCGAAGCGGCGGATGGGACCCGTCATCTCGGAAGAGCAGCTCGAGCGAGTGGTCGGCTATATCGAGAAGGGTCGCGCCGAGGGCGCCGAGCTCATGACCGGCGGCGGCCGCGCCGATTACGAGAACGGCTGGTGGGTGCAGCCGACCGTCTTCCGCGGCGTGACCGAGCAGCAGACGATCGCGCAGGAAGAGATCTTCGGGCCCGTACTCGCGGCCATGCCGTTCCGCGACGAGGACGAGGCGCTCGCGATCGCGAACCGCTCGGTGTACGGACTCGCAGCCGGCATCTGGACATCCAACGTGAAACGCGCGCATCGCGTCGCGCGCGGACTGCATGCAGGCACGGTCTGGATCAACACCTACCACCCGCTCGATGCTGCATCGCCGTTCGGCGGCTACAAGCAGTCCGGCTTCGGGCGCGAGCTGGGCGGCCACGCACTCGAGCTGTACACCCAGGTGAAGTCGGTCTGGGTGGACCTGAGCTGAGGCACGCGTGAGCAGACAGGCGTACATCATCGACGCCGTACGCACGCCCGTCGGTCGCCACGCCGGTGCGCTCGCGCACGTCCGGCCCGACGACCTGGCCGCGGTCCCGCTGCGCGCGCTCGTCGCGCGCACGGGCATCGACCCCGCGGCGATCGAGGACGTGATCCTCGGCTGCGCAAACCAGGCGGGCGAGGACAATCGCAATGTGGCGCGCATGGCGTCGCTGCTCGCCGGCTATCCCATCGCGGTCGCGGGGCAGACGATCAACCGGCTGTGCGGCTCCGGGCTCCAGGCGGTGAACAGCGCGCAGCAGGCGATCGCGGCCGGCGCCGGTGACGTCTTCGTCGCCGGCGGTGTCGAATCGATGAGTCGCGCGCCGTACGTCATGCTGAAGCCCGAGGACGGTTTCGCGCGTGGCGCACCCGCGGTCGCCGACACGGTGCTCGGCTGGCGCTTCCCGAACCCGTCCTTCCCCGCGAGCTACACGATCGCGCTCGGCGAGACTGCGGAAGTCGTTGCCGAACGCTACGGTGTCACGCGTGAGGCGCAGGACGCGTTTGCGTTGCGTTCGCAGCAGAACGCTGCGGCCGCAATGGAGGCCTGTCGCTTTGCTGCCGAGATCACGCCGGTCTCGATACCACAGCGGCGCGGCGAGCCGGTCATCGTGGATCGGGACGAGCATCCGCGCCCGGAAACCACCCTCGAAGCGCTGTCGAAGCTGCGTCCCGCCTTTCGCAGGGACGGCACGGTCACGGCCGGCAATTCGTCCGGGCTGAACGACGGTGCCGCAGCGCTGCTCGTCGTGAGCGAGGAGAGCATCACGCCGATGGGACTCGAGCCGCGCGCACGCATCGTCGCAACGGCCGTGGCAGGTGTCGAGCCCGACGCGATGGGCATGGGACCGGTTCCCGCCACGCGCAAGGCGCTGCAGCGCGCCGGCATCCGCGCGGCGGACCTGAAACTCGTCGAGATCAACGAGGCGTTCGCAGCGCAGTCCATCCCCTGCGTCGAACAGCTCGAACTCGATCCTGAAATCGTGAACGTGAACGGCGGCGCAATCGCGCTCGGCCATCCCCTTGGCGCATCCGGTGCGCGCATCCTCACCACCCTCGTGCATGAACTGCAGCGGCGTGGCGGCGGTTACGGTGTCGCGAGCATGTGCATCGGTGTCGGCCAGGGCATTGCGACCGTCGTGGAGGTGTACTGATGGCGGAAACGACACAGGCGACGCAGCGGATCGTCGTCGATCGCGAAGGTGCGATCGGCTGGATCCGCATCAACCGTCCCGAGCGACTCAATGCGTTCGTGGACGACATGCGCGAACGTCTCGAAGCAGCGCTCAGCTTCCTGGAGCAGGATACCGAGATACGCTGCGTGGTGATCACGGGAGTCGGGCGTGCGTTCTCGACCGGCGGCGACATCGCGTACATGCAGGAGCTGATCGAGAACGACGACGCTGCCGCGTTCGAGCGTCTCGTGCGGAACGGCGCTTCGATCGTACAGAAGATCGAATCGATGACGAAACCGGTGATCGCGGCAATCAATGGTCCGGCCGCCGGCGCCGGTGCCTGCCTCGCGCTCGCGTGTGACATCCGCTTGGCGAGCGAGACGGCTTCGCTCGGCTTCACGTTCACGCGCGTCGGCCTGCACCCCGATTGGGGCGGCTCCTACTTCCTGACGAAGCTGGCGGGGCTTGCAGTCGCGACCGAAGCCGTACTCACCGGTACGCTCATGAACGCGGAGCGGTGTGAGAAGCTCGGGCTCTTCAACCGGGTCGTGCCAGCTGACCAGCTCGAGAATACCGCGCGCAGCATGGCAGGCCAGATCGCGTCGCAACCCACCGGCGTGATTGCCGACGCGAAGCGCACGCTGCGCGCCGCCCTGCACAGTGCGCTGCCCGACATCCTGGCAATGGAGGTGGACGCGCAGACGCGCGCCTTCCAGTCGCAGGACTTCCGCGAGGGCATCAACGCGTTCATCGAGAAGCGCGCACCGCGCTTCCATCGGGAGAACGGCCGTCACGGATGAGCGGTCACGTCATCGTCGTCGGCGCCGGAACCATGGGCCACGGCATCGCACAGGTCACGGCGATGGCGGGCTACCCGGTCATGCTGGTGGACACGACGTCCGAACTCGTGGAGCGCGGCATCGCCCGCATCACGGCGAACCTGGAGGAGGGCGTCCGACGCGGAAAGCTCCAGGCGACCCAGCGCGACGCTGCCCTCGCGCTGATCCGGCCGCTCACCTCACTTGCCGAAGCGGGGCCTGGTGCGTTCCTCGCCATCGAGGCCGTGCCGGAGCGCATGGATCTCAAGGAAGCGGTGCTCGCAGACCTCGAACGACACACGTCCGCGAACACGCTTTTCGCGAGCAACACGTCGAGCCTGAGCATCACGCGACTGCAGCGCGCGACGTCCCGGCCGCAGCAGGTCGTCGGCATGCACTTCTTCAATCCCGTTCACATCAATCCTCTGCTCGAGCTGGTCCGGGGTGCCGACACCTCGGAGGCGACGATGGACGCAGCCATCGCATTCGCCGGCCGCATCGGCAAGGACGCAATCGTCGTGAACGACTCGCCCGGCTTTGCGACCTCCCGCCTCGGCGTACTGCTCGGTTTGGAAGCGATCCGCATGGTAGAGAGCGGCGTCGCGAGCGCTGCGGACATCGACAAGGCAATGGAGCTGGGCTACCGTCACCCGATGGGGCCGCTCCGACTGACCGACCTCGTGGGCCTCGACGTGCGACTCGACATCGCGCGCTACCTGCACGCGGAACTGAAGAGCGAGGCGTTCCGGCCGCCGGCGCTGCTCGAGCGCATGGTCGCCGAGGGCCGCCTCGGGAAGAAGAGCGGAAGCGGATTCTACGATTGGAGCGAGTCATGACGTCTGCTGTTCCGGGAGCCGACTCGCCTGCCGGAAGCACCGTGAACTACGAAACCCTGCTCGTCAGCATCAACAGTGGTGTCGCGACGATCACGATCAACCGACCCGACAAGCGCAACGCGCTGAACGCGACGGTTCGCAGGGAGATCGTCGAAGCGCTCGATGCATGTCGCGCACGCGACGATGTACGTGTCATCGTGCTCACGGGCGCAGGCGACAGGGCGTTCGTCGCCGGTGCAGACATTGGCGAGTTCGCCGCGCGCACGCCGGTCGAGCAGCGGGCGGTCATGGAGGGCCGCCGCGTATTCGATGAGGTCGCCGCCTGCCCGAAGCCGACGATCGCGATGATCAACGGCTACGCGTTCGGCGGCGGCTGCGAGCTGGCACTCGCATGCGACATCCGCATCGCTGGACGCTCGGCGAAGCTCGGGCAGCCGGAGATCAAGCTGGGCATCCTGCCGGGCGGCGGCGGCACGCAGCGGCTGCCTCGACTGATCGGCAGCGGCCGCGCCCTGCGACTGATCCTGACGGGCGAGGTGGTGAGCGCGGAGGAAGCCGAGCGCATCGGCCTCGTCGACGAGGTGGTGGACGATGCGCAGTTGGCCGAAACGGTCACCACGCTGGCGCAGCAGATCGCCGCACACTCACCCCTCACGCTCCGACTCGTGAAGGACGCGGTGCGTGCCGCTTTCGAGGCACCGATGTCCGCCGGCCTGGCACTCGAGCGCGAACTGTTCATCACTGCGTTCGGCAGCGCAGACCGCGACGAAGGTGTGCGCGCGTTCCTCGAGAAGCGCGCCGCGAAGTTCATTGGACGGTGAGGACATGGCAAAGAACCCGTTTGGCGACGACCCGGAACCGACACGCGTCAATCCGTTTGGTGAGGAGGAAACGGTCGAGCCGGTCCAGGACGCCGCGCAACGTGTGACGAACGCGGCGCGCAAGATCCGGCTGCTGCGCTCGCAGATCGGCGCGGAAGGGTTGAGCCCGCTCGGCACGCGTGAGATGCTCGACCAGTTCGGCGCTGCACTGGATATCATCGCCGCCGCACTGCGGGACCTGGACAACCGTCTGAAATAGCACACGCCCGACAACTGGAGCGCAGGACGCTCCCACTGCGGGGACGACTGCCACGCCTTCTCACGGGGGAGCCGCAATGACGCACCGTACGGCAGTACGCATCGGCATTGGCATCTTCGCTCTCTATGCGCTCGCCGTGCACTGGCCGGGCGTGCTTCCCTTTTCCGGGCCACGGCCATTCGTGCTCGGCCTGCCATTCAACTTCTTCTGGATCGTCCTCTGGGTCGTGCTCGGCCTGCTTGCGCTGCTGGCCATGGAGGCAACGCGGCAGCGGGAGGACGGCTGATGGAGACATGGCATGTCGTAGCGGGTGTCGTCTTCGCGTATCTGCTGGCGACACTGTTCATCGGGCTGTTCGCCGGCAGGCGCGTCACCCACGGCGTCGCAGGCTATGTCGCCGCGGACCGCCAGTTCGGCCTGCTCGCTATGTACTTCGTGGTGGGCGGCACTGTCTTCAGCGCATTCGCATTCCTCGGCGGGCCCGGCTGGGCCTACTCGCGCGGCGTAGCCGCGCTCTAC
>CAYLME010000081.1:8965-14739 GCA_964384585.1 uncultured Gemmatimonadaceae bacterium
TACGGCGTACTCGGCATCCTGCCCTGGTACTTCCTCGGCCCGCGCGCCGCACAGCTCGGTCGCGCTCACGGCTACGTCACCCAGGCACAGATGGTGACCGGCAGGTTCCCGAGTCGCGCACTGTCGCTCATCTTCGCGATCCTCACGGTCGCGGCGTTCGTGCCGTACATCATGCTGCAGATGAGCGGCGCGGGCATCGTGCTCAGCGCCGTCACGGCGGGACATGTGCCGCACTGGCTCGGTGCAGGACTCGCCTACGGCGTCGTCGTCGTGTACGTACTGTTCAGCGGCGTCAGCGCAATTGGCTGGACCAATGTGTTCCAGGGC
The DNA here is from genome assembly GCA_964384585.1 of uncultured Gemmatimonadaceae bacterium. GTDB lineage: Bacteria > Gemmatimonadota > Gemmatimonadetes > Longimicrobiales > RSA9 > DASTYK01. The sequence continues at coordinate 9,293 of CAYLME010000081.1, forward strand.
ATCATCATGATGATCGCTGCCTGGATCCTCGGCATTTACATCCCGAACCTGCTGTACGGCGGCATCGGCCCCATGTTCGAGCAGATCCTCGCCGAACGGCCCGAGCTGCTCACGATGCCGGGCCTCGATGCATCCGGGCAGCCGTGGAGCTGGGGCGCCTACAGCAGCACGCTGCTGTCATCGGCGATCGGCCTCGCTATCTGGCCGCATCTCTTCATGAAGGCGTTCACGGCAAAGAGCGATGCGACGATCCGGCGCACCGTCGTACTGTTCCCGACATTCCAACTCTTCCTCGTGCCGCTGCTGCTCGTCGGGTTCGCGGGTGTCATGTTCCACACCGCGCCACCGAGCGCGGACTTCATCCTGCCGCACATGATTCTCGAGACCGGCATGCCGGCGCTGGTCGTCGGGCTCTTCTGTGCGGGTGCACTCGCTGCGTCGATGTCCACCGGTGATGCGCTGCTGCACGGTGCCGCGTCGGTCGCCATCGAGGACGGTATTGCGCCGTTCGTCCCTATCGAGGAAAAGCGGCGCCGCTTCCTGATGCAGGTGCTGGTGCTGTCGATCGGCGGGCTCGCGTACTGGCTTGCGATCATCCAGCAGCGCTCGCTCGTGTGGCTGCTCGTGTCTGCGTATGGCATCATCGATCAACTCGCGCCTGCGATCTACGCGACGCTCTACTCGAAGCGAGCCACGACTCGCGGCGTCCTGGCGGGGCTGATCGGCGGCAGCCTGACATCCGTGTTCTTCTTCCTGAACCCGGCACTCCGGCCGTGGGAGATCCACGAAGGGATTCTCGGCCTCGTCGTGAACGTGACGCTGCTCGTCCTGGTCAGCCGGTTCGACACGTGAATACGAACCTGCCGACTGCGGTTACTGCGGTTGCTGTGGTTCGCTGGGCTCCTCGCTCGGCACGAGCACGGACTCGCTGACGGCGGCATCCTCTTCCGCACGCGTTTCGCGCGCGAGCGATGGAGTGCGGTGCACGAGTCGCGCAAGCAGGATGCGCTCGGCTCGCACGTCGTTGCCGAGCTGAACCATCAGGCGCACCAGATCGCCACCACCCCACAGCACGACCGCGAACACGAGCGTCCGCGCAAGCTCACCGAGGATCACGGGAAGCTGCACGGCCCCGTGATAGCGAAGGTCGGCCACGAACTGCCCGATGACGGCGACGAAGAGGAACACCGCGGCCGCCTTGAACAGCGTACCGACCCAGCGCAGCGCGGTGTACGGCTCGATATCGCTCGCGCGCACCTTGCCTACCTGCTCCTCGCGCGAACGCTCGTACTCCGCCATCCCTCGTCTCCTGTCATTCATGGATCGGCGACGCTCCGTTGCAAGGCGGGGGCCAGTTCCCAAGAAAAAAACGCCCCGTCCACAGGGACGGGGCGCATTCGTTTCCGCCGAACGACAACAGGTCAGGCGGCCGGATAGACCGACACCTGTGTGCGCTTGCGGTCATAACGCTCGAACTTCACGACGCCATCGATCAGCGCGAAAAGCGTATCGTCACGGCCCTTCCCGACGTTGCGGCCCGGATGGAACTTCGTGCCACGCTGACGCACCAGGATGTTGCCCGCCGCGACTTCCTCACCACCATAGCGCTTGACGCCCAGGTACTGCGGATTCGAATCGCGGCCGTTGCGGGTGGAGCCGACGCCCTTCTTGTGTGCCATTTCTGCTCCTCCTCAGCCGACGTGGATCTCGCCGATGCGGACCTCGGTGTACTTCTGCCGATGGCCCTGCTTGCGACGGTAGTTCTTGCGGCGCTTCCACTTGAAGATGATGACCTTCTTGTCCTTGCCGTGACGCACGACCTCGCCCGTCACCGAGGCATTTGCCACGGTCGGCGTGCCGACGCTCATGCCGTCATCGGTGCTCGCGACGAGAACCTCGTCGAAGGTCACCGTATCGCCGACCTCGGCGCTCAGTGACGGTACCCGCACGGTCATGCCGGGCTCGGCGCGGAACTGCTTGTCGCCGCTACGAATAATCGCGTACATGGTCGATCCCATTGATGGTCGCTACAGACTGGGAAATATGGGTGAAGAGGCGAGGTGCGTCAACGGGTCGTGGGTGACCGGGCCGCGGGGCCGGGGCCGGCGCGGGGGCCGGGCATGCCGCGGCTGTCCGGATCCGCGGGCGCCGCTCGAGATGACGCCACGCCGCGACACTGTCCAGATCCGGAGGCGTGTGACGCCGGATGGGGTGATGACTCTCCCGCGACGGGCGAGCCTCCACACCTCGACGGGATCAGGATCATGGATTCGGAGACACGCCATCCACGTGCGCCGCTGCTTCGCCGCACAGTATCGCTTCTGCTCACCGGCACGCTTGCCTCGTGCGGCGCAGACGGGGGCGATCCGACAGGGCCGGAGGAGGAGATGCCACCGCCAGCGCAGGCCGTGGCGGATGGCCGCCTGCTGTTCGTGCGCGCGGCCCGGGGGGCCGCGGACGCCCTCGTGCTGATCCGTGAGGACAGCGCGGGCGAGGTGGTGCTTTCCGGCCCGGACTGGCATCCAGCGCGGCCGCTCTGGTCGCCGGATGGAAGCCGCATCGCGTTCCACAGTGACCGCGGCGGAATCGACGACGTCTGGGTGGTCGGCACGGCGGGCGGCGAGCCGGTCAACGTCTCCCATGACCCGCAGTTCGCGGGTGACGCCGCGTGGTCGCCGGACGGGACCCACATCGCGTTCACCTCTCAGGGCCACGGCAATGGGGACATCATGATCGTGCCGGCTGCAGGCGGCGCCGTGCGCAATCTGACGAACGATCCCGCCGCCGAGTCGCAGCCGGCCTGGTCACCGGATGCTGCTCGTGTCGTCTTCACGCGCTACCAGGCAGGCGAGGAGGAGCTGTGGCGGATGAACGCAGCAGGTGGCGGTGCGCAGCGGCTCACGGACTCGCCGGGCCTCGATCGCGAGCCTCGCTGGTCCCCGGACGGTCGGTGGATCGTGTTCACGAGCGACCGGTCGGGCGAGCGGCGGCTCTGGATCATGGGGGCGGACGGGAGCGGCCAGCGGCAGCTCGCTGCGCTCGACGGCCTGGAATTCGGTGCGACGTGGTCACCGGACGGAGCGCGCATCGTGTTCCAGTCCGATGTCCCCGGAGACTCCGAGATCTACGTGGTCAATGCCGATGGTACGGGCCTGCTCAATCTCACGAACGACGGAGCGGATGACGTGTCGCCCTCGTGGTCTCACGACGGTCTGCGCGTCGCCTTTGCAAGCGACCGCGACGGCAGCAGCGACGTCTATGTCATGGACGCCGACGGCGGCAACGTGCGTCGCATGACGGACCACGAGGCGCGCGACGTCTCGCCGCGATTCCAGCCGCGGCCTCGCTGAACCGGTCGCTTGCCTGTGTTTCTCGCGCATGGGATGGACATGTCCAGCGGCGGCACATGCTGACGCCGTGTCCCCTGGAGCCGATGTCCGGCCTCAGCAACAGGAGCATCCAATGAAGACACGAGCATTCATTGTGCTGTCGGTCGCCATCTGCCTGCTCGGCGGGTGCGGCGACGACGACGGCACAGGTCCGGAAGGCGGTGGGCAGCAGGTTGCGACATCGCTCGAGATCGCGCCGGGCACGGCCACACTCACGGCACTGGCGGCAACACTGGAACTCGCTGCGGTAGTGCGCGACCAGAACGGCAGCGAGATGCAGGGACAGCCGGTGACGTGGAGCAGCCAGAGCGAGGCGGTGGCGACTGTGGCCGCGAACGGTCAGGTCACGGCGGTGGCGGAGGGTACGGCGCTGGTCATCGCAAGCAGCGGTACGCTGGCTGACACCGCTGCCATCACCGTCGAGCAGGCGCCAGCAACGATCGAAGTTCTGCCCGCGGAGCTGCGGCTCGGGCAGGGCGACACGGCGCGACTCAGCGCGCAGATCCTGGATTCGAACGGCCACCCACTGTCGTCGGCCAGAGCGTTCGTGTGGGAGAGCGGCGACCAGTCGGTCGCGACGATCGATACCGAAGGGCTCGTAACGGCTGGCAGCGACGCACGCGGTCGCAGCACGGCGCTGACGGTAGCGTTCGGAACCCTGGAAGGAACGGTCGACCTGGTTGTGATGGACCGGCTCCTGTTCGTGAGCGACCGGACCGGCAACAACGAGGTCTACGTCATGAACGCGGACGGCAGCGGCAAGCGGAACCTGACGCAGAACGCCGGCTCGGACACGCTGCCCGCATGGTCGCCCAACGGAGAGCGGATTGCGTTCATCAGCGATCGCGCGACGCTTACAGAGGTGTTCGTGATGGATGCGGACGGCAGCAACACGGCCAATGTGACGAACAACGGGCTACGGGAAGACCACGTCTCGTGGCGCAATGCGACGCGGATTCTCTATGCCGGTACGAACCCCGTGAATTTCGACCGCGACATCTTTTCGATTCGTCCGGACGGCAGCGGCTACAACGAGCTGGTGGTCGAACCACACAACCAGTTGCACCCGCGGCCCTCGCCGGACGGACGCCTCATCGCCTACGAGAGTCACGGCCCCACCGGCCCCGAGATTTTCGTAGTCGAGGCCGGCGGCACCAATCCGACGCAACTCACCAGCAACAGTGGCGACGGCAACACCAGTGCGTGGTGGTCGCCCGACGGTTCCACGATCGCGTTCACCAGCACGCGTGACGGAGACTTTGAGATCTACGTGATGAACGCTGATGGCACGAACCAGACGAACCTCACTAACGCATCCCACTCCGACAGGGAGCCGGCGTGGTCGCCGGACGGGACGAGGCTCCTGTTCGTCGCGGAGCGCGGCGGCCAGAAAGAGATCTATATGATGAATGCAGATGGCAGCGGTCAGATTAACCTGACACAGAACCCGGCTGACGATCATTCTCCGGCCTGGTCGCCGGACGGGTCCATGATCGCGTTCGTCAGCGACCGCGATGGCAACAGGCAGGTCTACGTGATGATGGCGGACGGCAGCGGCCAGACGGCGCTCACCGAGCAGACCGGTTCGGTGGCCAGTCCGCTCTGGCAGCCGCGCTCCAACTAGGGACCCGACTCAGGCAGACGTCGCGGGCGGTTCGAGCAGACGCGGATCGCCCGCGATTTCTTTACGGAGCCACGCACGCGCAGCGATCCAGTCGCGCTGCACCGTCTTCAGGGAAACGCCGAGCACTTCAGCCGTTTCCTCGAGTGTCAGCCCCGCGAAAAAGCGCTGCTCCACGACTTTCGCCGCCCGTTCGTTCGCCTCGGCGAGGCGTTCCAGGGCCTGGTCGAGCGCGAGAAGTTCGTCTGCTGCTTCGTCACTCAGGAACACGTTCTCATCGAGAGTGACGGCCTGCTGCCCACCGCCGCGTTTCACGCGGTTGCGGGCGCGGGCGTGGTCGATCAGGACGCGCCGCATTGCCTGCGCGGCGATCGCGAAGAAGTGATGACGATCGGATGGCCGGAGCTGCTCGCGCTGGTTCAGTCGCAGGAACGCTT
>CAYLME010000082.1:0-8780 GCA_964384585.1 uncultured Gemmatimonadaceae bacterium
CACAGCCATGCCGAGCATGGCCACGAACATGCCGAAGCGGCTCGTGAAGAAGCTCGCGCTGCGATCCGTCACGACAGTTCCCCGTGTTGTGCAGGATTCTGGGCTGGCGTCAGCCAGCGCACCGCCGCGCGCCGGCTCGCCGTCGATATGCTGCGCTCAACTGGCGCCTGACCCGCCCGGACGATCCGCCCGGACGATCCGCTCAGACGATGCGCTCGCGCACCCAGCCGACCAGGTGGTCCGCGCCAATGCGCTCCTGCTCGAGCGAGTCGCGGTGCCGAACGGTCACCGTGCGATCCTCCATCGTCTGCCCGTCGATCGTGACGCACCACGGCGTGCCCGCCTCGTCCTGCCGGCGGTAGCGACGGCCGATCGAGCCCGCGTCGTCGTAGAACGTCGGGATGGCCGCGGAGCGCAGCGCGCGATTCAGTTCTTCGCCGAACTCGGGCATGCCATCCTTCTTTACGAGCGGCATGACCGCGACCTTCGTCGGCGCGAGCTTCGGATGCAGCCGCATCACGACCCGCGTCTCGCCCTGTACCTCTTCCTCGACGTAGGCATCGGCGAGCGCCGCGAGCACGACGCGGCCCACACCGACTGCGGTCTCGACGACGTACGGGATGTAGCGCTTGTCACGATCGACCGGGTCGATGTACTCCATCTTCTTGCCGGAGTACTCCTGGTGCCGCTTCAGGTCGAAGTCGGTGCGGTTGTGCACGCCCTCGAACTCGGACCAGCCGAATGGGAACTCGTACTCGATGTCGACGGCCGTCTTTGCGTAGTGCGCAAGCTCGCCCGGACCGTGCTCGTGAAAACGCAGCTTGGAGGGCGTGATGCCCAGCGACTGCACCCACTCGAGCCGCTTCGCCTTCCAGTACTCGTACCACTCGTCGTCGGTGCCGGGCTCGACGAAGAACTGCATCTCCATCTGTTCGAACTCGCGCGTCCGGAAGATGAAATTGCCCGGCGTGATCTCGTTGCGGAACGCCTTGCCGATCTGCGCGATACCGAACGGTACGCGCTGGCGCGCGGACGTCACCACGTTGTGGAAGTTGACGTAGCTGCCCTGCGCCGTCTCCGGCCGCAGGTAGATCACCGCCGCGTCCTCCTCGACCGGCCCCATGAACGTCTTGAACATCAGGTTGAACTGCCGCGGCTCCGTGAGGTTGCACTCCGTGTGCTCGCCCGGCCGCTTGCTCGGCTTGCGCGGGCACTGCGCGGTGTCGATGTGGTCTGCGCGGAAACGCGCCTTGCACGTGCGACAATCCACGAGCGGATCGGTGAAGCCAGCGACGTGGCCACTCGCCTCCCAGACGCGCGGGTGCATCAGGATCGCGGCATCCATGCCCTCGATGTCGTCCCGCTCGTGCACCATCGAACGCCACCACGCTTCCTTGACGTTGCGCTGCAGCTCGACGCCGAGCGGACCGTAATCCCAGACGGAGCCTGTACCGCCGTAGATCTCGGAAGACTGAAAAATGAAGCCGCGTCGCTTGCAGAGCGACACGAGCCTGTCCATCAGATCGGAACCGTTCGCCATGTCAAGCAGGTCAGGGGAATCAGCCGCCATCGGACGGCGGGCGCAAAGTAGGGGAGCGGCGGAAGGCGAGCAACCGAAATGGGGACGGCGTCGCGCACTCGACGTGCAGTCGCGCCGCGTGCGTCCCGTACGACGACGGCCGCGCCAGATCGCTGGCGCGGCCGCGTTCGATGCCCTTCCCGGTGCCTGGCTCAGGTGGTCTGGCGCGGCTCCGCCGGCGTGTGTTCCTCAACGCCCGCTGCCGTGACCCTGAACATCCCGATCCGGTCCGCGGTGATCACGTATGCGGCCCACAGCACGACGCCGCCAAATGCGAGGATCCCCGAGGGGCCCGCACCAACCGCCGTACACAGCGCACCGAACACGAACAGCATGGCTGCGACCCCGACCATGCCGAGATCCCGCTCGCCATCCGCGAGCTGGCGCTGCCGCGCGATCGCCAGTGACGCACCGGTACCGCTGAAGCCGACCAGTGCGAACACCAGGAGAATGAATCGGAGACCCGTCGTCATACCTGCCTCGCTCCCTGCCCGCTGGGTGCGGACGGTTCCGTTCCGGCGACGCGGCTCGCCGCCGTCTACCCCGAGAAGCGCAAGAACCGAACCGGGCGTCTGCCCCCTTACAGAACGTGGCGAAAGGACGGAAACTCCACAACCGGTGCGGCGCTGCATCCGGGAAACGTACGATACGCGCGGGATCTGACAGTCCGAATTTGCGACCCGTGCGCCGCTGCGCGCGGGACGCGCCCGCGACATCGGGCAAGCGGAATTCCCTGACTGCTCGGCGGAAAAAACGGGGTGCGGCCAGCGGGTTTTTCGGGCAGCGCCGCCGCGCGACGGTGGAGCGGCCGTCGATCCGGCACATCACCGTGTGGAGGCCCGGGATGCTGCTACCCAGGGTCCAGGTGTGCGTTGCGGCCCGGGCTCGAACCTGACCTCCGGCTAGAACACCCGCACGTTGAAGTAGCGTGTCGGGCGCTCGCGCACGTCCGTCGCGAGCGCGCGGATCTCGCGCAGTGCGTTGTTCATCTCGTGGTACAGCGTGCTGTCATTCACCAGCAGGCCGAGCGTGCCGGAGCCGCTGTCGATCTTGTCGGCGATGCTGCCGAAGCTCTCGAGCGACGTCTGCATGCGTTCCGCTGCGACCGTGAGTGCACGCGCGCTCGTCTGCACCTCGTCGAGTGCTGCGGCCAGGCGGTCACCGGGCTGCGCGCTCTCGAGGTTCGCCGTGCTGCGCGACAACGCGGCCGAGGCGCGGCGCAACTCGACGAACGCTGCCTGCAGCTCGCGCGCGGCGCCGGGCATCGCCTCCGTCGTCGCCTGCACGTCTGCAATCGTCTGCGGCGAGAGCAGCGCGTCCACGCTCGACAGCACGCCTTCGGCGCGCGCACCCAGCGTCCCCGCCATGCTGAGCAGCTGGGGGATCGGTGCGCCGCGGATCGTATCACCGCTCTCGAGGGTCGTCGTCGCGGTGCCGGGCAGCAGGTCGACAGTGTGTGCGCCGAAGACGTCGCCCGTCACGGTTGCGCGCGTGTCCTCCGGCAGGTCGAGTACCATGTTGAGCCGCAGCCCTGCGAACACGCCGTTACGGTTCAGCGCCATGGACTGCACGGTTCCGATCTCGACACCCTGCATGTGCACGCGGTCACCGCGCTTGAGGCCGGCGCCGTCGTCCAGGTGGACGACCAGGTTCATCCCCTGCCGGAACATCGGGTTGCCGAGCAGGAAGTACATGCCCCAGACGAAGAGCACGAGAGCGACGGCGGTGAGTGCGCCGAGCCCGATGATATTACGCTTGCGCTTGTCCATGAATATTCGTCAGGCCACTTCCGCCTCGAGTCGTGAACGTCGCACGAAGCGGGCGACGATCGGATCGGTGTTCTTCAGGATCTCGTCCGGCGCCGCATTCGCGCGGATCTTCCCCTCGTAGAGGAGCGCAATGCGGTCGCCGACTTCGAATGCAGTATCGAGATCGTGCGTCACGACGATGCTCGTCACGTTGAGCGTGGTGTTCAGCTCCATGATGAGATCGTCGATGTTGTCGGCGTTGACCGGATCGAGACCCGTCGTGGGCTCGTCCCAGAGCAGGTACTTGGGCCGGCTCGCGATCGCGCGCGCTACACCCACGCGCTTGCGCATGCCGCCGGACAGCTCGGCCGGGTACTTGTCGAGCACGCTCTCGTCCAGGTTCACACGCCGCAGCAGCTCAGCCGCCTCACGCCGGCAATCGGCCGGATCGCGCATCTTCGTCTCGTCTTCCTGCGCAAGGCGCAGGTTCTCCGCGACAGACAGCGAGTCGAACAGCGCTGCGTTCTGGAAGACATAGCCAAGCTGACGCCGTACGGCGCGCAGCTGTTTCGGCGTCGCCGTCGCGATCGACACGCCGTCCACGAAGACGTCGCCTTCATCGGGCTCGAGCAGCCCGATCGCGTGCTTGATCAGGACGCTCTTGCCGGTGCCCGACGGTCCGAGCAATGCCAGCGTCTCGCCCTCCTGCACGACCAGGTCCACGCCGTCCAGGACCTTCAGGTCGCCAAAGCTCTTGTGCAGATTGCGGAACTCGATCATCAGAACGCCTTCAGCACAGGAATCATCAGCACGTCGATGATCATGAGCACGATCGTCGTCGTCACGACCGCCATCGTTGTCGTGCGACCGACGCCTTCGGCGCCACCACTGCCCGTCAGACCGACATAGCTCGCGATGAACGTGATCGCGATGCCGAACACGCCGCCCTTGATCAATGAGAACCAGAGCGCCCACGGCCGGAAATAGAAGCGCGCACCGTAGACGATGTCCGCCGTGGTCAACCCGTCCACGGCGATGAGACCGATGCCCCAGCCCGCGAACATGCCCATCGCGTCTGCGAGTATGACGAGCGGCGGGAACACGAGCGCACCCGCTACGACACGCGGCACGACGAGGAACGCGACCGGGTCACGCCCCATCGCGATCAGCGCATCCACCTGCTCCGTCACCTTCATGGTCGCGAGCTCGGCAGCGATCGACGCGCCGACGCGCGCGGTCAGAACGATGCCCGTGAGGAGCGGACCCAGCTCCGTCAGCATGCTCGCGGCAAGGACGCTGCCGATCACCCACAGCGGGAGACCGCCACTGAACTGCGCACCCGTCTGCTGCGATGTGACCGCGCCGCCCAGGAACGCCATCAGCAGCACGAGCGGCAGCGACTGGATCCCGAGCGTGTACGCCTGCTGCAGCGCGCTGTTCATGTACAGACGCGGGCGCGGCAGCACCCGCAGGATCTGCCCCGCCATCACCGTCGCGCCGCCGAGGTGCTCGAGCGCGCGTGGTACGGCCCGCACGACCGGGATGCTGCTGACGGTCATCTATGCACGAAATCCAGTGTCCGCGGTAACGGCAAAAAAGAAAAACCGGACGGTCCCTTCGGGCCGCCCGGTCGATCATGGCTCACCTGATCATGGACCTGAGCGGGCTCGAACCGCTGACCCCCTGGTTGCAAACCAGGTGCTCTCCCAGCTGAGCTACAGGCCCGTCATGACGCCGTTTCGGGCGCCGTACAGCTTGAAAATGTACCGAAAGTGCGGGTGTGCGTCAACGCCGGAACGCACCGGACGAAGGCACCGGAAGCGCCGCCCTACGCGGTACGCGGCGGATGTGTCGCCGGACGGATCTCGCCGCGACGCTGCCGTGCGGCCTGCAGAGCGACGGCGGCGGTCAGTTCGGGATCATCGACCAGGAAGTAGCGCGCGGCGGCCCCGTTCTGCGGGTCGGCGTGGTTGCTCGGCGCCTCGTCGAGTCGAACGCCGTCCCCGTGCAGAGCGACGGCGGCGAGGCGAGCGTGCGGGATGCTGATCGTGCGGCGTGCGCCCTGGAAGATGACGCGACGGCTCGTGATCGCCAGAACGCCGACGTCGCTGGGCAGGATCTCTGCGCGCGGCTCGAGCGCATCGCGCTCTCCGAGCGGTGAGTAACCCGAGGCGTCGCCAACGGCGAACTCGAGTGCCTGGAGCGGCCGTCCCGCCGCGAGGCCGGTGCGCTCGGCGAATGTCGCGCGCACGAACCAGTGCCCCTGCTCCCCCGGCACGAGCTGGATACCGGGGACCTCGGCCTCCGGCAGTGTGCCGGCGGTGATGCGAGTGAGCAGCCGGGCCCTGCAGAGCTGCGTCATGTCCGCGCGCAGCTCCTTCGCGTCCAGGCCGAGCTGTTCCTGCAGTCGCTGCAGCGCCTGGTCCTCGTCGGCCGTCAGCTCCGCGTCCTCGAGTGCGTCGGCGAGGGCACGCCGGTATGCAACCACCGCAGCCATGCGCGCCTCCGCGCGACTGAGCTCGTGCTTCCTGCGAATCGCATCGAGCTCCGCGAGCTCCTCCTGCGTGAGGACCCCATCGGCAACGGCCGCGAGCAGGCGCTCGTGATAGAGGGCGCGCCCCGCGCGACGCTGGCGAAACCATATGATGGCGCCGGCCACGAGCAGCGTGAGGGCCACCGCCATGCCGATGAGGAAGTTCCGGTCCATGGTGGAACGCTACCCCGCCACGCGGTGCAGGGTCAAGCGCTGGCTGTCGGTACGCGTCGCGACTAGGTTCTCCGCGCCGGATGCTGGTGCGATTTCCCCGGATGGAGCGCAACGTGGAGCGGATTCCGGAGACGCTGGCAGGCGTGATGACGCCGGCCGCGGCTGTCGATCTCGACATCATGGCTGCCAACCTCGACCGGATGGCGGCCTATACCGCAGCGCACGGCCTCTTGCTGCGCCCGCATATCAAGACGCACAAGTCGCCGGAGATCGCAGCTGAGCAGCTTCGCCGCGGCGCGGTCGGCGTGACTGTCGCGACGATGCGCGAGGCGCACGTGATGAGCGAGGTCGCACCCGACGTGCTGATCGCGCATCCGCCCGTCGGTCAGCCCAAGCTCGACCGTCTCCTCGCCCTGCCGTCGCACATCCGCGTCACGGTCGCACTCGACTCCTTGCACGCGCTCGATGGGGTGTCCGCGGCTGCGTCCGGCGCAGGCCGCACGTTCGGCGTACTCGTCGAGGCCGACGTCGGCATGCACCGTGTCGGTGAGCCCGACCCGCAGCGCCTCGCAGCACTGGCCCTCGAAGCCACGCGCCGCCCGGGCATCGAATGGCGCGGCTTGATGTTCTATCCCGGTCACATCCGGCAGCACGTCGACGAGCAGGACAGCGCGATCGCGCAGGTCACCGCAGACCTGCAGCAACACCTGCAGGCGTTGCGTGCGCACGGCCTCGAGCCCGAAATCGTGAGCGCCGGCTCCACGCCCGCCGCGTTCGCGTCGCACCGCTTCGAGGGCGTCAACGAAATCCGACCCGGCACCTATGTCTACAACGACCGCACGACCGCGGTGGTCGGCGCCTGCGAGTGGCGCGACTGCGCCTACACCGTGGTCGCCACGGTCGTGAGCACCGCAGTCCCGAACCAGGCAGTGGTGGACGCCGGCTCGAAGGCGCTCTCGCGCGAAGAGCTGCGCGGCCCCGACACCAGCGGTTTCGGCGCACTGCTCGATCATCCGGACGTCGTCGTGAGCGGCCTCTCCGAAGAACACGGCATTCTCGACCTCTCGCGCACGGACTGGCGGCCACAGGTCGGTGACAGGGTGCGGATCGTCCCGAATCACGTGTGCGTGTCGGTGAACCTGCATCCGCGGATTTACGGCGTGCGTGGTGAATCGATCGAACGCGCATGGGACGTCGTTGCGCGCGGCTGGACCTGACCAGCAAACGTATCAGCCCGGCAGGCCAACAGGACCTGCCGGGCTGTTCAACGAGCTCACGATCGCGATCAGCTCTTCAGCAGCTGACGCAGCACGTACTGCAGGATGCCGCCATGCCGGTAGTACGCGATCTCCTGCGGTGTGTCGATGCGGACGATGGCATCGAAGCGGACTTCCTTTCCGCCGTCGGGGTCGCGTCCGATGACCTGCACGGTGCGCGGACCGTCGGGACGGCTGAGCGCCTGCTCGAGCCCCTGGATGTCGAAGATCTCGCGGCCCGTGATGCCCTGCTGCACGTAGGTCTGGCCGGCCGGGAACTGCAACGGCAGGATGCCCATGCCGATCAGGTTCGAGCGATGGATGCGCTCGTAGCTCTCCACGATGACGGCGCGGATGCCGAGCAGCAGCGGCCCCTTGGCAGCCCAGTCGCGCGAAGAGCCGGAACCGTACTCCTTGCCCGCGATGACGATGAGCGGCGTGCCTTCCTGCTGGTAGCGCATGGAGGCGTCGAAGATCGGCATCTTCTCGCCGGTCGGCAGATGCGTGGTCCAGCCGCCTTCGATCTCCGGGTTGAGCTGGTTGCGCAGACGGATGTTCGCGAACGTGCCGCGCACCATCACCTCGTGATTGCCGCGACGCGAGCCGTAGGAGTTGAAATCCTTCGGCTCGATGCCGCGCTCGCGCAGGTACAGCCCTGCCGGGCTGTCGGCCTTGATCGAGCCGGCCGGCGAGATGTGGTCGGTCGTGATGCTGTCGCCGAGCAGTGCGAGCACGCGCGCGCCGCTGATGTCCTGCACGGCAGCGGGATCGCGCGGCATGTCCACGAAGTACGGTGGGTGCTTGATGTACGTCGAGGCGTCGTCCCACTCGAACAGGTCGCTCTCCGGCGCCGGCAGCGCGCGCCAGCGATCGTCGCCCTCGAAGACCGTCGCATACTGCCTGGTGAACATCGCCGGCTTGACCGACGTCCTGACCGCCGCCTCGATGTCCGCCGTGGTCGGCCAGATGTCCTTCAGGAACACGGAGCGTCCTTCACCGTCCTCGCCGATCGGCTCGTTGTACCAGTCGATGTCGATGCGGCCGGCCAGCGCATACGCGACGACGAGCGGCGGCGAGGCGAGGTAGTTGCCGCGGACGTCGGGGTTGATGCGTCCCTCGAAGTTGCGATTGCCCGACAGCACGGAGACCGTGACGAGTTCGTGCTCCGCGATCGCCTGCGAGATGGTGTCCGGCAGCGGGCCACTGTTGCCGATGCACGTGGTGCAGCCGTAGCCGACGAGATCGAAGCCGAGCTGTTCGAGGTACTTCGTCAGGTCTGCGTCGGCCAGGTAGTCGGTGACGACCTTCGAGCCGGGCGCGAGCGACGTCTTGACCCACGGCTTCGTCTTCAGTCCGCGCTCGACCGCATTCTTGGCGAGCAATCCCGCACCGAGCATGACCGATGGATTCGACGTGTTCGTGCAGCTCGTGATCGCGGCGATCACGGCGGCACCGTCCTCGAGTCGGACCGTCTCGCCGTCCAGCACGAC
>CAYLME010000082.1:8880-13699 GCA_964384585.1 uncultured Gemmatimonadaceae bacterium
GTGTGGAAGAGACCCTGCTCCTTCATGTACGCTTCGACGAGCCTCACGTGCTCGGGCGAGCGGCCGGTGAAGCGCAGGTAGTCGAGTGTCATGGCGTCGACGGGGAAGATGCCGCACGTCGCACCGTACTCGGGCGCCATGTTGCCGATCGTCGCACGGTCGGCGAGGCGCAGGCTGGCCAGGCCCGGACCGTAGAACTCGACGAACTTGCCGACGACGCCCTTCTTGCGCAGCATCTCGGTGACCGTCAGCACCAGGTCGGTCGCGGTTGCGCCCTCGGGCAGCTCGCCTGCCAGGCGGAAGCCGACGACCTGCGGGATCAGCATCGCGACCGGCTGGCCGAGCATCGCCGCCTCTGCCTCGATGCCGCCGACACCCCAGCCGAGCACGCCGAGCCCGTTCACCATCGTCGTATGTGAATCCGTGCCGACGAGTGTGTCCGGATAGAGCTGCGCAGGTGATCCATCCTGCGCTTCCGCCTGGAAGACGACGCGCGCGAGGTATTCCAGGTTGACCTGGTGAACGATGCCGGTGCCCGGCGGCACGACACGGAAGTTCTCGAACGCCTTCTGTCCCCAGCGCAGGAACGCGTAGCGCTCGCCGTTGCGGCGATACTCCATGTCGACGTTGTGGCGGAACGCCATGCGCGTGCCGAACTCGTCCACCTGCACGGAGTGGTCGATCACGAGCTCCGCCGGCTGCAGCGGATTGATCTTCCGGGGATCGCCACCCATCCGCTCCATCGCATCGCGCATCGCGGCGAAATCGACGACGGCGGGCACACCGGTGAAGTCCTGCAGCAGCACGCGTGCAGGCGTGAAGCTGATCTCCCGGTCCGGCTGCGCCTTCGGATCCCATTTCGCGAGTGCGTCGATGCTGTCGCTCGTGCCGGCGAGCCGGTCTTCATAGCGCAGCAGGTTTTCCAGGAGAATGCGGAGCGAATAGGGGAGCCGGCTGATCGAGTAGCCGGCACGCTCGACGGCGTCCAGGCGGAAGATCTCATGAGAGCTGCCGCCGACGTCCAGCGTCGCGCGAGCATTGAATGGCTTTGTATTCGGCATATTCGTCGCGGTTCGGGGACCTTTCCGGGTAACATGGCACCAACACACGCAAGGGACTAGGGCTCGCGCGGCTCTCGCGATGCTTGACTTTGCTCGGGCGCCGGCGCCACACTGATAGGACTTCCCTGCCACCGTTTCATTCCTGGCAGACTTGCAGCGCGCGCTTCACTGCAGGTCGCATACGAGCAGACAGCCCGCCCTCGGCGGGCGTGCTGGATACAGCAGGCAACAGGTGTGTCCGCGAACCGTCCCGCGAGGGCGGTCGTCTTGCCGTACCCTCCACCAGGAGCGCCGGATGAGAATCACATCTCGGCCGGAGACGCCACTTCTCCGGAAGGCAGCACCGTTTTTCCTGGTCTGCCTCCTTACCACCACGGCACCCGCTGCGGCCCAGGAGACTGGCCGGATCACCGGTCAGGTCACGAGCCGTTCGGGCGCACCGATCCCCGGCGTGCAGGTCTACATCGCCTCCACGAACCAGGGCACCCTCACGTCCGAGAACGGCCGCTTCCTGATTACGAGTGTCGCCGTCGGCACGCACGAGTTGCGGGCGGAGCGCATCGGCTACCAGGCGGTCGAGCAGCAGGTCACGGTTACAGCGGACGCGAGCGTCGTCGTCAACTTCACTCTCGCAGAGCAGGCGCTCGGCCTCGACGAGATCGTCGTGACCGGCACGGCCGGCACGGCGCGTCGGCGCGAGGTGGGCAACACGGTGGCACAGATCAACGTTGCCGAACTGCCTGCACCGCCGCCAAACGTGGATGCGCTGCTGCAGTCACAGTCGGCGGGAATCCTGGTCGGCCAGGGCAACGGTGCGGTGGGTTCGGGTGCACAGATCCGGCTGCGCGGTGCGGTTTCGGTCTCACAGTCGAACCAGCCGATCATCTACGTGGACGGTGTGCGCGTTCGCAGCGATGCGTATTCGCGCAACATCTCACCCACGGAAGGTGCTGGCCGCGGCGGCAACGTCACGGCATCGCCGCTGAATGACATCAACCCCGCCGACATCGAGCGGATCGAGGTGCTCAAGGGCTCGGCGGCATCGACGCTGTACGGCACCGAGGCAGCGGCAGGCGTGATCCAGATCTTCACGAAGAGGGGCCGGTCGGGGGATGCCCAGTGGATGCTGCAGATCGACCAGGGCTTCAACCGGCTGATGCCGTTCGCGCCCGACGTGGACGTCCGGCCTCCCGGTGACCCGAGCTTCGCCGACGTGCCGCAGGGCGAGTACTCCTACGAGCGGCTGAACATGGAGCCATACCTGCGCGACGGGCATCGGCAGAAGTATGCGCTCAGTGTGTCCGGCGGTGGGCAGGCGTTGCAGTACTACATGTCGGGGCAACTCGACCAGAATGAAGGCGTGCTGCCGCTCGACGAGGAGAAGAAGGCAGCGATTCGCGGCAATTTCACATTCGCGCCGCTGTCCATGATGACCATACAGGTCAATTCGGGATACACGCGCACGGACATCTCGAATACGCCCGCAGGCAACAATGCGCAGGGTCTCATCCTGAACGCATACCGCCGCGAGCGGAACTACTTCTCGAACGGCAACCCGGATACGGTGCGCCTGGTGCTCGACCAGGAGACCACCACGCGCGTGGACCGCTTCATCCTGGGCGGCACGCTGAACTTCCATCCGATGGAGCAGTGGACCAACCGCTTCACGATCGGCTACGACGAAGCCGTTCAGGACAATCGCAGCCTGCGGCCCTACGGCTACCGTCAGCTTCCCACAGGAAAGCTGTACACGTCGCACAACACGTATACGGCGCTGACGGCCGACTTCTCGTCGAACTACCAGCTCGGTCTCACTGACGACCTGCGTACCACGTTGTCGGTCGGCGGCCAGAGCGTGACGACGGAAGACCGGCGTGTGCAGGCGGAAGCGACCAACTTCGCCGGCCCGGGAGATCCGGACATCGACGCCGGAGCGAATCGGCTGAGCTGGGAGACGCGCGAGCGTGTGGTGAATGCCGGCTTCTTCGGGCAGGCGCTGCTCAACCTGATGGATCGCTACTTCCTGACGATAGGCGCACGCGTGGACGGCAACTCCGCGTTCGGCGAAGACCTCGGCCTGCAGACGTATCCGAAGGTGTCGGCCTCCTACATCATCTCGGACGAGTCATTCTGGGTGCCAGCACTCGGTGTGCTGAAGCTGCGTGCCGCATGGGGCCAGTCCGGCCGCGCGCCGGGTACGTTCGACGCCGTGCGCACGTGGGACGCTGTCGGCTACGGCGGTGATCCGGCGTACACGCCGGGCAACCTCGGCAACGCGGACCTCGGACCGGAGCGCACGTCGG
This sequence comes from uncultured Gemmatimonadaceae bacterium, assembly GCA_964384585.1. GTDB lineage: Bacteria > Gemmatimonadota > Gemmatimonadetes > Longimicrobiales > RSA9 > DASTYK01. Next base: position 12,245 of record CAYLME010000082.1, read on the forward strand.
AAACCGAGTTCGGCTTCGACTGGGCCGTGCTCGACAACCGGCTCAGTACGGAACTGACGTGGTATCGTCAGCGCACGACCGACGCGCTGTTCAACGTGCGCAAGCCGCCGTCGGAGGGCTTCGCGCTCGCACAGCTCGAGAATGTGGGCACGATCCAGAACCAGGGCTGGGAGATCAACCTGAACGCGTCGTTGCTCGACCAGGCCGAGTGGGGCTTCGACATCTCCACGAACCTGTATACGAACAAGTCCGAGGTGATCGACCTCGGCGCAGCGGTCCCGTTCGCTGCGGGTGGCGGATGGGTGGAGGAAGGACTGCCCGTCATGGTCCTGCGGGGTGTCAGAATCCACAACGGCGATCGGCTCGAGGATCCGGTGCGCTGTAATGACACCGTACTCGCGGCTGGCAACGCGTGCTACGAGCTGGACGTGCCGCTCGGTCCGCAGCAGCCGACACTGACGATCGGTGTCTCGCCGACGCTGCGCATGCCGAGAGGCATTACGCTCTCGGCCCGTGCAGAGTACATGGGCGGACACTGGCTCTATGACGGTCCGACGAACGAGGCCGTCAACCGTGGCATCCGCTGGCCGACCTGCCTGGATTACTACACGCTTACCGACGCCGGCAATGGTGACCAGGCGACGGCGACACGCCGCTACTACTGCGACGGCCGTTTCTACCAGCGCGGCACGATGGCGTGGAAGGCGGACTTTGCGAAGATCCGCGACGTGACGCTGCAGGTGCCGCTCGGCACGCTGATTCCGCGCACGAGCAATTCCACGCTCACGCTGTCGGCGCAGAACTTCTACCGGTGGCGCAACGGCGACTTCCCGATCTTCGATCCCGAGATGGTCTCGAACACGGGGTACGGCACGCAGAACCCGTCCATCACGGAGCACATCCCACCTGCGGCGAGCTTTGTCGCATCGATCCGGGTGAGCTTCTGATGCGTACCGGCAACCACGAATCGGGAGAGACGACCATGCTGCGCACACGTGCTGCACTTGCAGTCTTCGTCCTCGCGGCCGTCGCGGGCGGCTGCGATTTCGACGTGAGTAACCCGGGGCCCACACCGGACTCGTTCCTCGACAGCCCCGAGGCACACCAGGCGTACGCTAACGGCGCGGCGCTCGAGCTGATGGACGCGCTGAACCAGGTCGCGTACACGACGTCGGCCGTGACCCGCGAGTTGTTCCCGGCCGGTTCGACATCGTCCTTCGGCATTTCGGCAAGCCAGCAGATCGGTCGCCTGATCTACGACGACGAGCACGCCAACTCGTGGACACCGCACCAGCGCTCGCGCTATATCGCCGAGAGCGGGTTCGAGCGGTTCTCCGCGCAGCGTGAGGGCAACGTGAACGGGTACCGCCCCTCCGCCGAGGCCGCACTCTGGGCGGGTTATGCGAATCGACTGCTCGGGGAGAACTGGTGCAAGGCGGTGGTAGACGGCGGCTC
>CAYLME010000082.1:13709-14486 GCA_964384585.1 uncultured Gemmatimonadaceae bacterium
GAACGCGCCGAAGACTGGTTCACCACGGCGATCGAGGTGGCGGGCTCGACCGCGGCGCTCGCGAACGTTGCGACTGCCGCACACGCGGGACGCGCCTCGGTGCGCGCGTTCCTCGGCGACTGGACCGGCGCCATGCAGGATGCGGCGCAGGTGCCGGACGAGTTCGTGTTCCAGCTCGGTTACCACAACACGCAGCAGTCACATTACAACCGAATCTACTTCGCGGGCGCGAACCAGCCCTACCGCGCCGTCACGGTGTGGAACACGGTGTACGAGGAGTACTACGAGCAGACGGGAGATCCGCGCACACCGTGGGGACTGATGGCCGGTTTCCCCGAGGGCGATGCCGCGCTCGCGTTCCTGGGCAACCAGCGCGTGCCATTCTACCAGCAGCTGAAGTACGACGACGAGGACGATGACATCAACCTCTCGTCGGGGCGTGAGATGCGACTGCTGGAAGCCGAGAATCAGCTGCGCGGCGGCAACTGGCAGGTCGCGATGGATGCGATCAATGCGCGCCGTACGGCGCTCGGAGTTCCGACGCTCACCGCGGCGTCGCTCGATGAGGCCTGGACGCACTACAAGCGCGAGCGCGGCATCGAGCTGTGGCTCGAGGGTCGGCGTCTCGGCGACCTTCGTCGCTGGGAGCAGGACCAGGCACCGGGCGATCTGCATCCGCTCGAGCAGCCGGGTAACGCCGACTCATACCTCGTTGCCGACCGGTCGCTCTGCTACGACGTGCCGCAGAACGAGCGGCAGTCGAACCCGAACGTACCC
>CAYLME010000083.1:0-14344 GCA_964384585.1 uncultured Gemmatimonadaceae bacterium
CTTTCGATCAACGGCGTCGGCCTGCGTGTCGGTCGTTCGAACGGTCCGCTGCTCGATGCAGGACTGACGCTCGGCTCCGTCGCACTGCACGGCTTCGGTCGTGTGACCGGGAGCGAGAAGAGCGGCGGTGTGCAGGTGCAGCTCACCGAGCTCGCGGTTGCAATCGGCGGCGCGCAGGGCGGCAACCCGATCGCGCAGGGCATGCTGGCAGATGCAGGCAGCGGCAGCGACCAGCCGTCGCCGGCGTTCAGCCCCGCGCTCGCGATACAGAAGCACGGCGCCGGCGATGTGAAGGTGTCGCTGCGCGCGGGCGAGGGCGACGGCCCGTGGTGGCTGGCAATCCAGAAGGGGTTCGGCCCGCTCTACATCGAGCAGGTCGGCCTCGGCGTGACCGTGCGCGAGGATGATCTCGAACGCATCTCGCTGCTGCTCGACGGACGCGTCTCCATCTTCGGCCTGACCGCCGCAGTCGATGATCTGCAGCTCACGTACGTCGTCGCATCCGACGCATCGCCGTTCGATCCGTCGCGCTGGAACGTGGACCTGGCGGGTCTCGCGATCAGTGCGGACATGGGCGGCGTGGTGCTGGCCGGCGGCCTGCGCAAGTTCGTCGAGACCGGCAGCATCGAATACGTCGGCATGCTCGTCGCCCGCTTCGCGACATACGGCCTGTCCGTGTTCGGCGGTTACGGCGAGGCGGAAGACGCCGATGGCAGGTTCGCAGCGTTCTTCGCGTTCGGCGCGATCGTCGGTCCGATCGGCGGGCCGCCCGCGTTCTTCGTCACCGGCATCGGTGGCGGCCTCGGCATCAACCGTGGCCTCGTCTTCCCGACGGACCTCTCGCGCTTCGGCGATTTCGTCTTCCTGAAGGCACTCGACGTCTCGGCCACGCCGAGCGACGATCCGATGGAAGAGATGGCGCTGATGCGCACCAACTTCCCCATGCGACGCGGGGAGTTCTGGTTCGCGGCCGGCATCAGCTTCAACAGCTTCGCGCTCGTGGATGGCATTGCCGTACTCGCGGTCGCGATCGGTGACGGCCTCGAGATCACGCTGCTCGGCCTCGCACGCATGGCCCTGCCGCGGCCCGAGGTCGCACTCGTGTCGATCGAGCTCGGACTGCTCGCCCGCTTCTCCACGTCGGAAGGCGTGCTGTGGATCCAGGCGCAGCTCACGGACAACTCGTGGCTGCTGCACGAGTCCGTGCGACTGACCGGCGGCTTCGCGTTCGTCACCTGGTACAAGGGCCCGAACGCAGGGCAGTTCGTGCTGACGCTGGGTGGCTACCACCCATCGTTCCACCGCGAGGGCTACCCCGTCGTTCCGCGGCTCGGCTTCAACTGGAGCATCAGCGACGCGATCGTCATCAAGGGCGAGTCGTATTTCGCACTGACGTCGGAAGCCGTGATGGCTGGCGGCCGGCTCGAGGTCTCCGCCGAGTTCGGTCCTGCCTGGGCGCACCTCGTCATGGGCGCCGACGGCATCGTCTACTTCGATCCGTTCCGCTTCTCCGTCGAGGTGTACGCCAGCATCTCTGCGGGTGTCACGATCGACGTGTGGATCGGCGAGATCACGATCTCGATCTCGATCGGTGCGCGCGTACTGCTCGAGGGTCCGAAGTTCCGCGGCAAGGCGACGTTCGAGGTCGGGCCGATCGACCTGACCGTGAAGTTCGGCAACTGGACGGACGGCCCGCGCGAGTACCTGCCCTGGGCGCAGTTCATCGACAAGTACCTGGAGGTCGGTGCGCCGGATCATGCGCGTGTCATCACCGCGATCCCCGGCAAGGGCCAGGTGCCTCCGGGTACCGGCCCCGGCGGCAACACCGACACTGCAACGGCAGACGGCACGGCTGAACGACCGTTCGAGGTGATGAGCGAGTTCGAGCTGACCGTGACAACGCTCGTGCCGACACGGCTGCTGAGCATCGGCGGCGGTGCCGACCAGAGCCATCCGAGCAGTCACACGCTCGGTCTCGCGCCGATGAACCGGGCGTCGGTCAAGCCGAGGCTGGAGCTGCACCTGCGCGACGCCGACAATGACGAGTGGTTCGGCTCGCTGCGCGCCAACGTGCTGCGCACGGCCGGTTTCCCGATCGGCGTGTGGGGTCAGCCGCAGGACGACGACGATCGCAAGGTTCCGAAGGGCGACGTCGTCGAGGCTGTTGACCGCGTGCATTTCGAGGCTGTGGCAGAGCTGCACGACACGCTCGCGCCCGAGATCGCCTACCACCAGGTCGAGACCGGAACGCGACTGCCGTTGCCGTTCGTCAACGAGGACGCAGCACGTGCCACACTGCTCGACGATGCCGACCGCGTGCAGGGGCTACTCCCTGACGCGCCGGACCCGGCGACGATGTACGCACTCGCATCGCCCTGGCTCGAGCTCGGCGGTTATGGCAGGACCGCGCTCGCCGCGCTGCAAAAGGATCGCACCGCGCCGCCGCGCCTGGGCTCGCTCGCCGAAGGACTCGCGCAGACCGTGCCGGGTCGTGTGCCAACGCATCCGCCAGAGACGAAGCAGCCGCCGCAGGTGGACGCAACGATCCATCCTGTCGAGTTCATTGGTGTGCTGTCGTCACCACTCACAGTCGAGACCGCACGGCTGCGCACCACAGTCGCACGGCCGGGCAACGTCATGGTCACGCGTCCGCCGACACTCGCGCAGGCGCGTGCACTGCAGGACCTGCCGGTTGCGGCGGACCTGATGCTCGTCGGCACGAGCGCCGACGTACACAGGAAGACGCTGATCGCCGGTAGTGGTGTGCCCGTCACGCGCGCGGCGCGTGCGGGGACCGCTGCCGTCGGTGGACGCGGCGCGCCGGAAGCCGCACGGCGTCGTCTTGCCGACTTCGATGCTGCGCTGTTCGACGACACGAAGCCCGTCCGCACGAGCAGGCGCTCGAAGTCCGCGAGCGCCAACCGCGCCGCCGGTGCGAACGGAACGCCGGCACTCGTGCCGGGCGAGATCGCGGTGATGCGGCTGCCGAACGCTGCGCGTGACGTCGCCGAGACACGCACGCGGCCGCGCCTCGGCGTGGCCGGTGGGCCTGCACGCGCGATCGTGCTCGGGCCCGGTGGCGACGTGCTCATGGACGGTGCGCCAGTTCGCAACGCGATCGCGCTGCCGGAAGGCGCGGAACGCATTGCCGTGCTCGCACTCGGTGACGGTGATCCCGCGGCCGGCGGACTGAGTGGCTGGCACGCAGGACAGGAGCTGGCCTACATCGGCTGGATGACTGCGGTCGTGCCGGGCGCGCTCGTGCAGGTCGAAGGCACGCGTCCACTCGAGCGCAGGCGGCAGCGTTTCCGCGCTGGCTGGACACCGGCGGCCGAGCTGGTCAGGGACGCGACGATCGTGACGACACGCTTCACCGATCCGATCACCGCCGTCGTCGTCGCACTCGACGATCCGGGCACGCGTGATGACGGCCGCTTCGTCTCGCTCGACCTCACCGGCGCAACACGACCCACCGGTCAGGACGGTGCACCACTGCCGCCGGCGCTCGTCGTGTCGGGCAACCGCAGCTTCCTCGTGTACGCGATCGTGCCTGACGAGAAGAACGGCGCAGTAACGGTCGGCATCGCACGTGAGGCCGGCTGGAAGCTGGCCGGCGTGCTGGGCGCACAGGACACCGTGAGCAACGTGGTGGACCGGCTCGCTCGCATCGGGCTGGACGCGCTCGCGCGACCATACGCGGCCGGACGCGAAGGCGCGGTTGCGATCCGCTGGTCCGGCAAGATACCGAAGAATGCATTGAAGGCGCACGCTGCACGCGAGCGCGCGCTCGTAAAACGCTGACGCAGCACCAGGAGAATACATGCCGAAGCCCGGTCACTTCCGATTGCATGGTCGCGCGGAGCCGCCGCTCGTCGCCGGCGACTACGTGATCGAAGGCGAACAGACCATACCGGAAGAAACGTCTGCCCGGTTCGACGCGTACCGCGGCCACCTGCGTGTCACAGCGCCACGCTTCCGGCTGCCGCCGGACCATGTTCTCTCGACATTCCCACCCGCTAACTCCGAGGGAGCGTACGAGACGCGCCTGCCGCAGATCGTGCTGCGCCGGCGCACCCTGCCGTGGGAGCGCACCGCGGATCCTGCCGATCGCTCGATCCCGTGGCTCGCACTCGTCGTGATCGCGGAAGGGGAAGGCTCGCTGTCGGGCGAAACCGCGGTACAGGACTGCGTCACGCCGGGTGTGACGCTGAGCGGCCCGAACGACGTCGCGACCGGCGTGCACCTGACGGTGACGGAGACCGTCGTGCAGAAGGTGTTCCCGACGAAGCAGGACCTGCCACTGCTCAGCCACGTTCGCGAAGTCGACATCGACGACACCGAGCTTGCCATGGGCGACGACGACGGATTCCTCGCCGTCGTACTCGCGAACCGGCTGCCGCAGTTCGATCGCGTCGGCTGCAAGCCCGTGCGCTACCTCGCGTGCCTGATCAACCTCGAGGGACAACTCGACGCGCTGCCGGCGCCGAGCACGCCGACGGACCGCTTCATCGCGACAGAGTTCGTGTACGATGCATCACTGCTGACACAGCAGTACGCCGTGGATCCTGACCTGGCGCAGATGGGTGTCGGTTACATGGCGCAGAACGCGCAACTGCGCGGACGCGACGTGACGACACGCGCGCAGGCGCAATCCGCAGCGCTCGACGCATCCGCCACGCGCGCAGGGTTGCAGAAGGGCAGTTACGCGGGCGCAGCGCAGCCAGCGACAGTGAATCAGTGGCGTGTCGCCGCGGAGCACGTCGAGAACGTCGCGGTGACTGCACCGACGAGTGAGGCAAGCCGGCTGGTCCGCGACGCGATGAAGACGAACTTCCGCTACCCGATCGAGGGCTTCACGCTCGAGCGCGTCTACCGCTTCCCCGTACTCACGCACTGGTCGTTCACCACCACGGGTGCGGGCGGTTTCGAGACCCTGATGCAGCACCTGGACGTCGGCCTGCTCGGCACGACACCGGAAGGCGCCAGGAAGGCCGCGCGGCCGCCGTGCGCGGACGAACCGCTCGCTGGACCACCGCCCGCGGACATCGCGCGCCCCGCACCCGAACTCGCCGAGACCGGCCACGTCGGGCTGCCGCATCTGACGCGGCGCGGGGAGCCGCTGCGCGCGTGGTATCGCGGCCCGCTGACACCGCACGTGATGGTGCGCGACCGGGAACCGGGAGCGGAAGACGGCCGCATGCCGCTCGCACACGCCAGCGACCAGCTGCGGCGCGTCGTGCCCGACGGCCGCGAGGACCTGTCACTCGCAGGTGCGTTCGAGATCGGCAGGCTGCTCGCGCTCTCGCATCCCGCGATCATCGCCGCACTCATGCGCTGGCGGCGCGAACAGTTCGGCGCCGCGCGTGCACAGAAGATGGCCGAGCTGGCTGCCGGCGCTGCCTCGCTCTTCAACGGTCCCCTGAAGGATGTGCACGTCACGGCCGACCTCGGCCGGCTGATCGGCCGCACGATGATCTTCGCCTCGGCAAAGGATCCCGAACGCGTGCTCGCGCCCTCGCGGCCGCTCGAGGATCCGGCACGGCCCGTCGAGTTTCTCGTGAACCGCGACATCGACGAAGTGCTCGCTGTCGGCTTCGGCATCCCGTTGAAGACGATCCACACGATGCGCGAGCGGATGGACGCCACGGTGCTCGCGGACGTCGCGGTGCCGGTCGCGCCGCAATCCGGCCAGGCGAAGTTCGACCGCACCGCGCTGCAGAGCGCGCTCGCGGAACGCGTCGTCGCGGTCGCGAATGATGTGCTGCGCGACCAGGACGTCGTCACGCATCGCAGCACGCGCAAGAGCACCACGAAAGGCACGAAGCGCACGAAGACGGCAAAGAGCAGGAGCGCCGGGCCGGATGCACTGGACGCACTGCTCGACGTGGCTGCGCGCCGGCGCAGGGAGGAGATCGAAGGATGAAGGTGACGATCAATGCAGCACAGGCGATGGAGCTGTCGTACAGCGTCGCCATTACCACGCAGCCGGCGCCGACGGACACGGGCGACCTGGGCGATCGCATCGTGCCGCGCGACCTGCGTCAGTTCCTGGCGCGCCTGCGCCTGCTGGGCGGCGTGCCATTCTCGTATCTCGTGCCCGACTCGCAGCTGCTGCCGCCCGAATCGATCCGCTTCTTCCATCTCGACCGCGCGTGGACGGATGCGCTGGTGCAGGGTGCGCTGAGCGTCGGCACCGTCAACACGGGCGACCGCGCCCAGCTCGAGCAGCTCTATCCATCGATCCGCGACGAGATCGATGAGGAGGAGCGCATCGCGCGCATGCCGGGCAGTCAGACGCCGCGCGTCGGTGCGGCAGGTCCCGTGTCCGGCTTCCTGCTGCGTTCGCGCGCCGTTTCCGGCTGGCCGGGCCTGCATGTGCGCGCGTATCGCCGCGACGTGGTCGGTGACGACGAGATGGTGGACGAAGCGCACCCGGACCGCATCAAAGTGCTGCGTCTCGAGCGACTTGCTCCCGCCGTACTGCTCGTACTGTTCGACGGGGTGCCGGCAGTCGTGCATATCGAGGAGCCGCGTCAGGGTGTGCAGTTCGGTGTGCGTCTGGAGCAGAGTGGCAATGCGAACACGTTCCAGGCGTTCGTTCCCGCACGGAACGCGACGACCGGCCGCGACCTGGAGCCGCAGCGCGACATGCCCGTGCGTTTCCGGGCCGGTTCGCCGGGCGTGCTCGACATGCGCCGCACGGCAGAGGAGTTCATCAACACGCCCGGCACGAACATGGGCACCACGCTGGACGGCGCCGAGTTCGCACTCCAGATGATCCGCTTCCCGTACCGGCAGGTGTTCGGCGATCCGAGTGTCACCACGGAGCAGCCGATCTACGACGTGTTCCGCCCGACGATCGGCTATTACCTGACCGATCTCGCAGCGCGTTTCTCCGAGGTCATCCCATGAGCTCGTTGCCGCCTGATGCGATTCTGCGCGCACTCGAGTCGCCGCGCTGGACCGGTCTCGTGCGCGTCGGGCTGGACGCTGCGCAGATCGGGCACTGGGATCCCGGCCTGCTGCGCCAGCCGCGTGTACTGGTGCCGATCGACGTACGCGCACTGTTCGTCGAGAAAGGCAGCAGGGAGCGCTTCGTCCGCCTGCCGTTCGCGCTGACGCAGTCCGATGACGAGGAGCCGGAGGCGATGCCGGAGCCGTTCGCGCCGGGTGAGACGCGGCCTGCCGGCGTGCACCTCCACTGGTCGCCGCCCGATGGACTGCTGCGCGGCGAAGTCACCGATGCACCGACCGGAACCGCGAACCGGTTGTCACTGCCGCCACTGCCCGACCGCTGGGTCGTGCTGCGCATCATCGCGCCGATCGGCGCTTCCCTGCCGCACGTGCGCGGCTGGGTGCTCGAGGCCGACACGGCGCGTGCGGTGCCGCTCGAGCAGTGGCCGAACGGTGCGAACGATGTGAAACAGGAAGGCCGTACGCTGCAGCCCGAAGAGCTGACGGGCGCTGCCGGCGGCACGCTCGCATGGGCAGGCCTGTACGACGCGACCCGCAACCGCCTCGCGTTCCACGACCCGCTCGACGACATCGACGGCATCGCGCCGCGCGGTGTTGCTGCGAATGCCGCCGCGTACGTGGTCGCGGGCTGGTGGTCGAACGCGGAACTCGACCCGCTCGATGGTGCACAGACCACGTCCAGTCTGCACGACCGGCTGGAAGAGCTGGGCTGGCACCTGGCGGACGATGCCGAGGGCGGTCACATGCTGATGATGCAGGCCGACGTGGACCACGCGATGCGCGCCTCGATCGGCCTGGCCACTGCGCAGCGCTACGACGCTCCGCACCAGGCGCAGGCCGCACAGACCCGCGCGGCGACGAATGCGATCACGCTCAAGCAGATTGCTGAGAATACGATCGCGTACGACGTGGGTCGCAGCGTGTTCGTGGACCAGGTCAGCTCCGTCGTCGCAACGAAGCCGAAGTGGCCGCGCATGGCGCTGCTGCACGGCGTCGTGCACGGCGTACCGGTACGCGAGCGTGTCGATGTCGATCAGCGGCCGGACGCGGCACTTGTGGACGGCGCGTTCGGCCGTCACCTGCCTGACCTCGTCTCCACACTTGCGGCGCCCGGCCTGGGTGCAAGCGACGCGGACGCGCGACGCGCACTCGAGCGCATGCTGGTCGCATTCACCGGGCAGTTGCTGCCGAACCTCGGCGCCGATGACGGCGCGGTCGATATCGACGAGCACGAGCATGCCGCCGCGTTCGAAGGACTGCCGGGCGGTGAAGCCGGCGTGGACCGGCTGCTGCCGGGCGGCGACGCCGGCTCACTGCCGGGTGGCCGCGGTGCGCGCAGCGCCGTTGCCAGGCAGAAGAAGACGAAGGACGAGGGCAGGAAGGGCGGCGTCAGGCTGCTGTTCTCGGAGCATCGCCAGACGAGCACGTCGTCGGGCGGCAAGGAGGCGTCGCGCAGCAAGCTGAACGCGCGGCAGGAGGCGACGTCCGCACCGCTGAGCGAGCCGCGCACGGTCAGGCGTCCCGCGCCCCGCTACTACCGGCCGACCGAGCCCGTGATCGCGCTGCGCGGCGCGAAGCGCAGCCTGATCCACGGAGGCAGCGGCCGCTTCTCCGCTGATGGCCGGCTGCACTGTCGCTGGCCGTCACAGGTCGCACAGGATCTCGAGGGCGTTGCCGACGGCGCAACCTTGATCCGCTCGCTCGGCAGCGGCGCGATTCCGGACGAGGTGCTCCGGCTCGCGCGCAATGCCCTGATCACCGACCCGCATCTCGCGCAATGGCTTGCTGCCGCTGCCGCACCGCGGCGCGGCCTCGACCTGGCCGCTACGGAAGCGCGGCTGGCCGCCGAAGCAATGCTCCGCTTCGGCGTGGACGGTACCTACGACGGCACGGCGCGCGCGCTGCTGCAGGAGCAGGACACGCGCGGTGCGCGCGCACGCAGGGCTGCCGGCACGCAGAAAGGCACGCAGGCCATCGCAGGAGCCCGGATGGCCGACCAGCTTCGTCGCTTCTCACAGATTGCCGGTGTCGATGCTGATCCGGTCGGTGTCACCGGATGGTCGCAGCCGTGGATCCCGCTCTGGCTGGAGTGGGAAGTCGCACTGCAGGGTGGTGACCGGCTGGACGGCTGGGCGCTCGACACGGTCGACCTCGATCGTGACGACGATCCGGCAGCCGACGCACCGCCTGTCGTGTTCGCGGGACGCAGTGCGCTGACCACGGGCCCCGGCGTCGCACTCGCCGCCGCGATCGATGCGTGGCGCACCGCCGAAGATGCGCTGGACAGGGACAACCAGGGCGAGGCAGACGACGAAACGGAAGCCGCACTCTCACGCATTGCAGACGCGGTCGAGGATCCCGACCTGCTGAGCGCGTCACTCGAAGGACTGCACGCGCGATTGCTCGGCCTGCCGGTCGGCGCGTTCGGCATCGTGCATGCCCGGAACGGTGACGGTACGGTGAAACCGCCTGCGCCGATCGATGTGCCGAAGCTGCTCGCGGAGGGTCGCCTGGCGCTGCTGCGGCTGCGCGTGGTGGACGCGTTCGGTAGAACGCTCGACGTGCCGGCGAGCGCAGTGCATGTGCCCGCTCGTGACGAGATCGACGGTGCGCCCGCGGTGCTCCGGATCCGGCCGCGCCTGCTGCGTCCCGCGCGCTGGATGTTCCGGCTCGTCGATCCCGCCGACCGCTCCGCGTCGGCGCGCGACGCGAACATCGACCAGGTCACACCCGCGAGCATGGTGAATCCCGTCGCGGGGTTCCTGCTGCCGGATCACATCGACGAGGCACTCGAGTTCTTCGACACTGCCGGCACACCGCTCGGCCAGCTCATGCACGAGCCGTTCGGCGGTGGTGTCACGTGGGAGATCGCGCCCGGTCGCGCGGGGCCTGCCGACGCCGGACCGCTCTACGACCTGGCCGGCGCACAGGAACTGCTCGGGCTCATCGCTGCCGGCTGCGTGAGCGTGGATGCCACTGCACGCGGCGGACTGCCGATCCAGGACGGGCAGGAATCGGCGTTGTCAGCCATGCTGCGCGCCATCGACTCCACGCTCTGGACCGTCGACACGTTCTCCGCGCTCGGGACCGAGCACATTGCGGGGCTGGTCGGCAGGCCGATCGCCGTCGTGCGCGCGCTGCTCCGACTCGAGATCGACGATGACCTCGACGAGCTGGACCTGTCGGACGCGGACCGCCGTCTCGCACGGGAGGCAGCGTATGCGGAGCTGGCCGACCGCGCGTTCGCGGTTCGACTCGGCGAGCTGACGCGTCGTGACGACGGACTGCTCGGCTTCTTCGTCGATGACGACTACAGGCGGCTGCACGTGGTCGATCGTGTCGTGCGCGATGGTGCACTGGATGGCGGCCACGGGCGCGGTCACTTCGGCACGTACGGCACGACGCCGCAGCTGCCCGCACCGCGACCGATCGATCATCCGTACGTACACGCCGAGGACGAGCTGCGCGTGCGGCCCGGTCAGGTGCTGCGCCTGACGCTGCTCATGCATCCGGCTGGCCGTGTGCATCTCACGTCCGGGGTGCTGCCGCGCAAGTCGCTCGCGCTCGCGCGCGACTGGACGCAGCCCGGCCTCTCCGTGATCGCGCCATCCGTGCGCGTCGGGCCCGTGCTCATCGATCCGGGCGAGGTGCGCCTGCCGAAGATATCGGTGTTTCCAAAGGACCAGTTGTGGACGCGGCGCACGTCGCCTGACACGTGGCGTGATGATCCGATCGTCGCCGCGACGCAGTCCGCGCTGCTGCCGGAAATGCCGCACGAGGTGCAGGAGGGCTACATCCGCGTGTCCCCAGTACAGAAGGAAGGGCTGGAGGACGACGCATGAGCCGCTACGAGTGGCCGGCACCCGACAGGCAGGGGCGCCGTGACAATGCACTGCGACGCGCGGAATGGCGCGCGCGCCTGCTCGGTGCGGTGCCTGCCGAGTTGATCGAGAAGGCTGCCGCGCTGCGCGCCACGCGTGCTGCCGCGGCGCCGCGCCTGCGGATGGCGCCGGGCCCCGATCTGAACCTGTGGCTGCCCGTCGGCCCGACCTCCACCGTGCGCGGCCAGGCAGGCAGCCGTCCGCGCATTGCGGGCCGCGTGCGCGACCTGCGCGTGAGCGACGATGGTACCCGTGCGTACGCGGCCACCGCGAACGGCGGCGTGTGGTTCACGAACGATGCGGGCACGACGTGGCATCCGCTCGGCGGCTGGGCGACGACGAGCAATGCGACCAGGATGCCGCATCCCGCGAACATCCTCGTGTGTGGTGCCCTGCACGTGACGTTCGGCGCAGCCGCGGACGGTGCAAACGACGTCGTACATGTTGCTACCGGTGAGCTGCGACCCGCACGCCGCGCGTCACCGGGCAACAGCATCGGCGGGATCGGCATCCTGCATCTCGCGGTGCCTGTCACCGACGCCGTCGCGGATCCGTTCATGAATCCGTGGCGGCGTGAAGCGAACAACCTCAGCGGTGTCGGCATCTATCGCATTGCGCGCGACCCCGCGTCCGCCGACCGGTTCGTCGCCGCAACATCCATCGGCCTGTTCATGCGTGAGGGTGCGTTCGTCGAAGACGCGGACTGGCAGCGCGTGTCGATCCCGCCGTTCGTGTTCGAAGCACAGGACGACCTCTGGACGACCGACGTCGCATGGACGCCTGCGGCGGGCTCGACACCGGCCCGGCTGTGGGTCGCGCTGGTCAACCCTGACGAGCAGGCACCCGCGGAGGAGAGCACCGGGCTGTATGTGTCGGAGAACGGCACGGCCGGTGACTTCGAGCCGATCACGCTCCCGAACGTGCGGCGTGGCGGCCGACTGGGCATCGGGGTCGCGCCATCGGATCCGTCGATCATGTATGTACTCGGTGCGGGTGCGCGACTGTGGCGTCTCGACGGCCGCGACGTGCGTGCGGTGACGCGCATCCCGAAGTACCTGTTCGGCAGAACCAATGACCAGGCCTTCTATGACCTTGCCGTCGCTGTGCACCCGACCAACCCGGACATGGTGATGCTGGGCGGCTCGACCGTGTACGCCGACAGCCAGTGGAGCGCGTCACTGTTCCGTTGCACGGTGACCTGCACGAGCACGGGCTGCAGAACGGATTTCCGACCCGCGAACGACAACAACCTGCCTCGCGACGCGACTTTCATCGGATCCGACGTACACGCGGACGTGCATGCGCTGTGCTGGATCCCCGGTACAGGCACGCCGCAGGTCTGGGTGGGCTGCGACGGCGGCGTCTACCGATCGTTGAGCAACGGCGACCGCTACACGTTCAGTGCACGCAACAACGGGCTCGCCGTCGTCGAGCCCGGTTATGTAGCCTGCCATCCCACGAGTGACGGCCTCATCCTCGCCGGTACCCAGGACAACGGCACGATCCGTCGGATCGGCACGAGTGTCTGGGAGGTGATCCTGCTCGGTGATGGCGGCGGCACGGTGATTCACCCGACGAAGCCGCACGGCTTTGCCGCACAGTATACGAACGCGGACTGGAGCAGTCTGCACACGTTCGCACCGCCCGTCCTCCGAAGCTCCAGCCTCACGAAGTCCGAGAAGAAGGAAAACAACGCGTGCGAATTCTATTCGGGTGGTGCATCGATGCCGGCCAGCGGCGACAATGCGCGGCTCGTCATCGGCACGAACCGCGTCTGGCTGAGCGAAACCTGGAACCCGGATGCACGTTCGGCCCGTTCCATGAGATGGGTCACCCTGCCATCCGGCACCGATCCGCGCGGCGGCGGTCGCGGCAACACGCAGACGGACGCGCTGACGAACTACCGTGATCGCATCACCGCGTGCCGGTTTCTGGACGAGAACCGCATACTCGTTCTGTGCATCGGACGCCTGTTCCTCTTCATTCGCAATCCGACGGACGGCAAATGGAGACGTGAAGACCTGGCCAATGTCTCTGCCGGTGTGATCGGCGCGAACACCGACATTCCGCAGCCGACCGCGCCGTTCCTGCCCGTACGCGGCCAGTGGAGCGACATTGCCGTGCACGACGCTGCGCGCGGCAATTTCGGTTCGTGCTACGTGGCGACGACCGGGCACGTCGAGTATCAGGGCGACACCGTGTTCGAGTGGGATCGCATGGACACGCTCTGGTGGTTCGATGGCGTCGATACCTGGCACCCGACCGGGCTGCGCAACGACCCGGATGGCGCGGAAGCACCGGCCTTCGCGGTCGTGTGCGATCCGGAGGACTCGAACATTGTCTACGTCGGCACGTCGATCGGCGTGTTCCGTGGCGAGGTGACGTTCACTGCTGGTGTGCCCTCATGGGACTGGGGCTACTTCGCGAATGGACTGCCTGAAGCGAGTGTGCAGGACCTTGCGTTCTTCAATCATGGCGGCGTGAAGCTGCTGCGTGCCGCGCTCCAGGCGCGCGGGATCTGGGAGGTCGATGTCAGCGCCACGCCTGCTCCGACCCGGCGTACGTATGTGCGCGCACATCCGTACGACATGCGACGGATCACGCCCGCGGTCCTGAGCGACCCGGTGCGGGGCGGCACTGCGACGTACCCCTGGAATCGCAGCCCCGACGTCGTGGTTCGACGTGCGACGGGCGGCCCTGCTCCGACGCGGCCGCGCACGCTGCCCTGGCGCAACGCGGCGCGCAACCGGTTCGATCTGTGGGTGCTGCAGACCGCACTGCGGGCCGCCGGCTACCCGCTCATCGTGCCGAACGGGCAGTGGACGCCCGGCTTCGCCGCGGCACTGCGCTCGTTCCGCGCCGCGAATGGCATGAGCAACACGGCCGTAGTGGATCGCGCAGCATGGGACGCGATCATTGCGGCCGGTGCACCGTTCACTGACATGTGGCACCCGGACGAACCGACCGAGGCGGACCTGCATGAGATGATCGTGGAACGACGCGAACCGGCCGGCGCGGGCGAGTTCGTCACGACTGCCGTCGCACCGCATCGCGTACATGTGTGCGTGCACCACGCCCACACGAGAGCCATCGCTGCCGGCGACGTCAGCGTGATCCTGCTGCGGCGCCCACTCGCCGACGCGGAGCAGGCCGATGCGGGTGCCGGCGTCGCTCTGAGCGACGGGTGGCGCAATGTGGTCGTTGACCGGACGGCCGGCACGAACACACAGGTGCTGCCGGACGGATGGGAACAGATCGGCACGGTTGCGCATCCGAATGGAGCGGTGGACGCGCGCACGTCGCGTATCGTCACGTTCGAGCTCGCTGCCGCCGATCTCGCCGCGGGCCAGCGTTTCCTGCTGCTCGCGGTCGTGAGCGCGCAACCGGATCCGGTAACGGCCGCCGGGCTGCAGGGCGCCACTGTGCGCGATCTCGTGCTGAACAGCCGGCACGCCGCCGCGCGCAGCGTGCGTCTCGAGTGACGCCCG
>CAYLME010000084.1:0-13936 GCA_964384585.1 uncultured Gemmatimonadaceae bacterium
TGGCGTCGAGCGGGGCATGAAGCTGAAGGGGGAGATGTGGCTGCCGCTGGGGGCTAATGTCGCCATGACGAACTTCGCCGGCGTCGACATCGGAGTGACGGAGGATGGCCTGTGGGCGCGCGGCAACCTCAGTGCGTTCACCGTCGGGCCGCTCGTGTGGGACGACGCCGAGCTCGACCTGACAGCTACGCGGCAGACGCAGCACCTGGTCGTCAAGGGCCAGGTCGAGCTGATGGGCACACGTCAGCTCGTCGACCTGACGCTTGCACCTGACCATCTGAACTTCCGCACCGAGACGCGGCTCTGGGACATGTTCTCGGCCGACCTGACCGTTCAGGGCGCATTCAATCTGCAGCGGCCGGACCTCCAGGCGCACGCGATCGTGAGCGCCGATTTCGGAGACGCGGTCGGGCCGGTATTCCAGCAGGGCATGGTGGCGTTCGCCGCGACGGGCGCGGATGCCATGAGCGCGGCAGCGGCCGCCGCAGACGCGGCCGAGCAGGCGCTCGCGATCCCGGAGGCGACCGTCCAGGAGCTGCGCCGCGTGCTCGAGACACAGCGCCAGCTCGCGCTGGATGCCTACCGTGCAGCCAGTGCCACCGCCGCGACGCGTCGCAACGCGATGAATGCTGCATACTCCGCGCGCACTCGTGCATGGAACACGTTCTACCGTGCGCCGCTGCTGCCTGCCGCCCGCAAGGCGCAGCTGCGGGCCGCCTACACCCGTGCGAATGCGACATACGTACAGCGCGCCGTGGCCTACAACGCGAGTCTGGCCGCGGCCACGACATCACGGTTGGTCTATGAGGCGATTCCACCGGTCAACGAGAACATCGCGCTCATGCGCGCGGAGGCGGCTGTCGCAGAGCTGCGCTCCCAGCTGCAGACGCTCCAGACGAACCTCGCGCAGATGGAAGAGCGCTTCGACGCGATCGACGAAGCACTGGCGCGCGGCGAACAGCTGCTCGTCATCGAACGAGCGGAGTTCCGTGGTGGCATGCAGTCGGCCCTGAACGGTGATCCGGTTCGCTGGGACGTGGTCGGCGAGTTCATCGGCGAGCCGTTCGAGATCCGCGAGACCATGAATTTCGCCAACGTGGGGGACGGCGCGGGGCAGTTGCTCCAGGCGCTGATGAGCCGATGACGTCGCACCGCTACCGCAGCCGTCTGCATCAGTGCGCGCTCTCGATTGCACTGCTGTGCCTCATGACGCCGGGCGCGTCGGCACAGCTGCCGGACCTGGAGCGCGTGCGAACGCCTGTCCGCTTCAGCGGCGAAATGGGCTCGTTCGGCGAGCTCTACTCGGTCACCGGACGCGAACAGCGACGACCGTCGTCCACCGGCCGTCTCTTCGTGCGATCCTCGCTCGATCTGTTCGGTACGGTCAAGGTCGGGCTGGACCTTAGCTACTCGACGGAGAGCGGTTCGAATCTCGGCATGGGAACCAGCCGACAGCCCTTCAACCAGGTCGGGATCGCACCCGAGTGGCGCTGGGGGCGTGCGTATGCCGGTTCGTTCAGCGACACCTACTCGCCACTCACGTGGGATGGTGTGCGCATGCGCGGGGCGGGCTTCAACATCAACCCCGGACCGGTGCGCTTCGCGGCCTTCCATGGCCGCTCCCAGACGGCAACACCGGGCGGCGCACTGGACGGCGCGTATCAGCGTACCGTGACGGGAGGACGAATCGGCTACGGCCGACGTGCGCAATCCGGCGAAGGCGGCTACATCGACCTGGTGTTCCTGCGCGCAGCGGATGATCCGTCGTCGCTGCCGCCGCCGGGGGCGGCCGGCGTGGACGTCACTTCATCGGCCGTGCCGCTGAACGAGTTCGCGGTAACGCCGCAGGAGAACATTGTCGCTGCGGCGGTGACGCGTGTGCCGTTCTGGAACGGCCGGCTGCTGTGGACCGGCGAAGTTGCCGCGAGTATGCACGCGCGTGACCGGCGCGCACCCGAGCTCACCGAAGACGCACTGGATGAGTACGCCGGGCTGCTCCGCTCGCTCATGACGCCGCGCGCCAGCACGTACGGAGACATTGCCCATAACGGCAGGCTCGAGCTGCGCGACCTGCCGCTGCCCGGCTCGGCGGACAAGACGCCGCGGACACTCTCGGCCGGCGTCGGTTACCGCTACATCGGCGCGGGCTACGTGTCGCTGGGGCTGGCCTCGCTGCCGGCCGACCAGCAGTCGATCATGGCGGACGTGTCCATCCGGTCCGCGCGCTGGAACGCGTCGGTGCGCGGTATGACGCAGCACGACAACCTGCTCGACCAGAAGCTGTCAACGACGACGCGCAACCGCCTGACAGCCAGTGCCAGCGTCCGCCCGTCGCGCTCGCTTCGCTCCTCGCTGCGCGCGTCGTTCAACACCGTGCGCAACGACACGGACACTGCGGACCGGCAGGTCGACTACTCGACATGGACGTTGAGCACGACGCATTCACTGGCGCTGGGACAGCGGCGTCTGCTGCGGAGCGTCGCCTTCAACTATGCCTACCAGCAGGCGGATGATGCCGCACCCGGTCGCGATGACCGTGCGCTGCGCGCGCACGACACGAGCGTGCGCGTCACGCTGCAGGCGGCGCGCAGCGTCACGCTGACGCCATCGGTCGGCATTGCGCTCACCCGTACCGGCGCAGCGGAGTGGGAGGCGCGCCACACCTACAGCCTGGCAGCGCAGTACCGGTCGGGCGGACGCTGGTCGACCTCCGCGTCGATTGCGAACGCGCGCCTCAACGCGGGCGGATCACTGCAGGGCGCCGTGAGTGCGCGCTACCAGCTTACGCGCGCTGACATGGTCACGCTCGGAGTTCGCAGCAACCGCGTGAACGGCCTGGCGACGCAGTCCGGCTCCTTCCACGAGAACCGCGTGACCGTGAACTGGACGCGGAGCATCCGCTGATGCGTGCGCGACGACGCCGCACCCGGTTGCGGCCCGGCCTGCTGAGCTTCGTGCTGGCAGCATCCTGTCTCACACCGACCGACAGCGGCAGCCGGTTCGGCGAGCTGCGCGTGCAGCCCGTGTTCGAGCCCGGCCAGGAACCGGCCTCGATCGGCGTCACCATCGACAGTGTGCATGCCACCGTGCAGCGGCAGGATGCTACGCTGCTCGTCGACACGCTGATGGCCTACGACGGTGAACGCGTCCTCGGATGGGTGCTCGAGCTGTTCGCCGTCTCGGACGTGATGGACGTCACGCTCGAGCTGCGCGCGCGCGGAACGGCGACGCATCGCGGGATGCGCAGCATCACCGTGGACGAGGGAACGGTGGGCCGGAGCGTCCTCGAGAACGTACCCGTCGGGTATGTCAGTACCGCGCTCGCGACCCGGATCGAGGTCGTTCCTGCACGGACGGCACTGACAGCAGTCGGCCAGACACGGCAGCTGCAGGCGATCGCCTACGACGCCATGGGTGCCGTCATTCCAGGAAAGGCCTTCGCCTGGAGCACGGCCGACGCGACGGTCGCAACGATAGACGACTTCGGCGTCGTCACCGCTGCCGGCGCGGATTCCACGATCGTACGCGCCACGGCCGACGGGGTGAGCGGGAGTGCGACGATCCTGGTGAGCCTGGACGGCACGTTGGTGCGGCATGCAGACATCAGCACCGACTCTGCGTCGCTGGCTGCCAATGGCGTCTCCAGCACACTGGTGAGCGTCACGCTGCGCGACGCGGACGACAACCCGGTCGGAGCGAGCGCGGGCACGGTGGCGCTCACCGCGTCACTCGGCTCGCTCGGCAATGTCACGGATCACGGCGACGGCACGTACACCGCCACGTTCACGGCGGGCACGACCACGGGCACCGCGACGATCACCGGCACCCTGAACGGCGACGCCATCGCTGATACGGCGCACGTCGAGTTGCGGCCTTCCACACCGAGCGCGACCGCGACCACCCTGGAAGCGGATTCCGCGTCGCTCGCGGCGAACGGTGCTTCCACAACGCGCGTGCTCGTCACAGTCCGCGACGCGAGCGGCAACCCGGTCGGCACGAGCGCCGGCACCGTTGCGCTGGCCGCGTCGCTCGGCTCACTGGGTAACGTCACCGATCACGGCGACGGCACCTACACGGCGACGTTCACGGCTGGCACGACTGCCGGCGCCGCGAGGGTCATCGGCACTCTGAACGGCGAGGCGATCGCGGATACGGCACGCATCGAGCTGCGGCCGTCCACGCCGAGCGCGACCACGACCACGATCGACGCGGACTCCGCGTCAATGGTCGCGGACGGGCTTTCGACGACGCGGGTGCTGGTGACGGTGCGCGACGAATACGGCAATCCGGCTGGCGCGAGTGCGGGTACACTGGCCCTCGCGGCGTCGCTCGGCTCGCTGCGCGACATCATGGATCATGGCGACGGCACCTATACCGCCGTCTTCACTGCCGCAACGACCGCCGGGACGGCGACGATCTCCGGCATCCTGAACGGCGCTGTGATCGCGGACACCGCGCAGATCGAGCTGCGACCGTCCACCCCGAGCGTGACTGCGAGCACGCTGCACGCGGACTCCGCATCCATGGCCGCGGATGGTCATTCCAGCTCACTGGTGACCGTCACTGTACGCGACGCCTACGGCAACCTGGTCGGCGCGAGCGCAGGCACGGTGGTCCTGGCCGCATCACTCGGCTCGCTCGGTGACGTCACCGATCACGGCGACGGCACGTACACCGCCACGTTCACGGCGGGCACGACCACGGGCACCGCGACGATCACCGGCACCCTGAACGGCGACGCGATCGCGGACACCGCGCACATCGAGCTCCGTCTGCCCACACCGAGTGCGACGACGACGACGCTGACTGCGGACTCGGCGTCGATGGTTGCGGACGGCCAGTCGACCACGCGTGTGCTCGTCACCGTACGGGACGTGTATGGCAACCCGGTCGGCGCGAGCGCAGGCACGGTGATCCTGGCAACGTCGCTCGGCTCGCTCGGCGACATCACCGATCATGGTGACGGCACCTACACAGCGACGTTCACGGCTGGCACGATCGCAGGCAGCGTGACGATCACTGGTACGCTGAACGGCGAGGCGATCGCGGACAGCGCGCACATCGAGCTGCGGCCGTCTACGCCGAATGCAACGATGACGACACTGCACGCGGATTCCGTGTCGATCGCGGCGAACGGCATCTCCTACACGACGGTGACGGTCATCGTGCGCGACATGAACGGCAATCCGGTCGGCGCGAGCGCGGGGATCGTCACGCTCGCTACGACTGCGGGCAGTCTGACGAACGTTCTCGATCACGGCGACGGTACCTACACTGCACAGCTCAGGGGAGCCTCGTCCACGGCAGGTTCCGGCATGCTGCCGGGCAAGGGCGGGCAGGTCGTGACGGAACCGGATACGGCGATCGTGACCGGAACGTTGAACGGCGAGACGATCGCGGATACGGCCGTCGTCGAATTGCGCATCGAGCCGGGCAGCCCGATGACGACGACGATCGAAGCCGACTCGACGTCGCTCGTCACCGACGTGTTCTCGTGGACGACGATCACAGTGACAGTGCGGGACGCAACGGGCGCTCCGGTCGGCGCCAGTGCCGGTGCGGTGACGCTGCACACGACGGCGGGTCATCTCGGCTCGGTCGTCGACCACGGCGACGGCACCTACACCGCACAGCTCAAGGCAGTCGGCGACAGTCCGCAGGCCGTAGTGACCGGCACACTGAACGGCGCCGCGATCGCCGACTCTGCCGTCGTCGAGTTCCGGCAGGGATCGCGGGAAGCATCGACGGCACCGGCGGCTTCCGTCCGTTACGCAGTCAGCCGGTACAACGACACCTCGACCGACATCTCGTTCGTCGAGCCGCGCTTCACCCCCGCCAATAGTCGTTCGCAGCAGCGATCGTCTGGAAGTTGATCGCGACGACCTGGGATGCAGCTGTCAGTGAATCGGCCGAGTTGGCATACTCCGGCCGCAGCTTCTTCAGGACGTCGACGTCGGGCTGCGTGTACTTCACGCCGCGTCGACTCAGCGTGATGGCGAGCTCGAAACCCTCCTGGGGCGTGGCAGTGATGAGTGAGGACAGCCACGTTTCGGCCATGTCACGGTCTCCTTCGGATCAATGGGAACCTGCTTCCCGCACCACAGCAGCGGGCGTCGGATGATACATCCCCGCTCCAGGCGGATGGCGGACGGACATGCGCAGCGAACGCATGCCGGCGATGATGATGACCAGAATGGCAGCGGGCGACACCCGCAGCAGCCATTCCCCCGTCTGCTTCTGCTGCGCCAGGTCGAACATGCCGCAGAGCAGCGCTGAGTAGCTCGTATAGATGGCTCCGAGCGCGATCATCATGGCGACGCCGTAGATGGCGATCGCGCCGCGCACCACGAACGGCGCGATCCGCCAGCTGAGCGCCAGTGCCATCCCGGCCGTGAGCATTGAACCGTGCATGAGCTGATCGGCGAACTCGCTCGTGCGAACGGCATCGACGGAGCGAGGGATCATCCAGAACGCGATCGCGCCGATCGCCCACGCGACGCCGGCCAGGCCGTGCGGGTTGAATCGTCGCCAGCGTCGGCCTGCAGCGGCGAGCACGCCCAGTGTGAGCCAGACGGGCATGGCGAGCAGCACGAGACGCGGCATGCGTGCGTCGAGCCATGTATCCACGGGTGAGACGGCCACGGCAATGGCCAGGATGATCCAGCCGACGCGCTTCACCCGAGCACCTCACGCATTGCGGCAGCGAGCCGCTCCACGTCGTCGTCCGCAGACAGGATGCGTACGACCTGCCCGGCCGGATCGATCACGAAGATGTCCACGCTGTGATTGACGATCCCGTCAGCACGCCGGTACAGCCACACCCCCAGGTCGCGCAGCGACTCGTCGCCTGCACCAGCGACCGGCGCGACGAACGACCAGTTGCTCGGGGATCCGCGGGCTTCCCACGCCAATCGCATCTGCTCCGGCGAGTCGCTGTCGACACTGACGCTGATCACCTGAAGGCGGTTCGGCGGGATATCCGAGAGTGTGTGCGCCAGGTCGTGCAGTCGCGACATCGCAACCGGACACGCATCCGCGCAATGCAGATACATCGGCTGCACCATCCGGAACGCTATCGCCTCGCCGCCCAGGTCGAGGTTGCGACCCGCGTGGTCGATCACCGCGAACGGCGGCGCCTGCCTGGGTAGCGGACCGGCAGCCGCACGAGCCGCTGAGAACGAGGTGAAGGCCGCGAATCCGTGCGTCCAG
Source organism: uncultured Gemmatimonadaceae bacterium (assembly GCA_964384585.1). Lineage (GTDB taxonomy): Bacteria > Gemmatimonadota > Gemmatimonadetes > Longimicrobiales > RSA9 > DASTYK01. The sequence goes on from CAYLME010000084.1 coordinate 7,210, forward strand.
ACGGAGCCGACAGTGAACCATCCGACCAGCACCAGCAGGACAGGCAGAAATGGTGTCAGGCACTGCCGGATCGAACGGGTGCCGTCCTTCATTCGCGGGCTTGCGCGGCAGGTATTCGCGCGGTGCCACGGCCAACCACGAGCGAAACGAAGTAGAGCAGCACGCCGACCAGGAAGACCGATCCAGCGACCGCACCCCAGACTGCCAGGTTCGTCGCCTGTGTCACGAGTTCGGGATACGGGATCGCCCGGTAGCTGTCGAAGCGGCGCGGCACGGAGCTGAGACCGGCGAGCAGGAACATCAGGACGAAGGCGTAACCGCCGACAGTCATCGTGACCAGTCCGGTCCGCGCCAGACGCTCGGCGCGCGAACGCACGAACCAGTACAGGAAGCCAAGCAGGATCAGCACGTAGCCAACCAGGAAATACGTGTGGAAATGCCCGGGCACCCACAGCGTGTTGTGGAAGACTTCGTTGACTGCGATCGTCGAGTCGACGACTGCCGTGATTCCGCCGAGTACCCAGCCGAGAATGGCCAGCGTGAACGCTGCCGGCACGAAGCTCCAGCGAATGCCGGAACGGTGGAGCTGCGCGCCAAGGCCAAAGACCGTGACCGCCGTCGCCGGCACGGCAGAAGCGTACGAGGCGAACTGGCCGACGACCTGCAGTCCGAGCGGCTGCGCGAAATCCATGTAGAGGTGGTGGAAGTACGCGAACAGGATGAACAGCAGCGTCGCATTCCATGCGACAGCCACGGTACGCGTGACCTTCCATGGCCGGCCCGTAAACCTGGGCATCACGACGTAGACAGCACAGATGCCGCAGTACATGGCCACGTTCACGATCGTGTGGCCGAACATGAACATGCCGTTCTTGAGCAGCAGTGGATCGAACGCCGTGGCCGGCGCGAACCACTTGAACAGATAGATCATCAGCGTAGCGGCACCGACGATCGTGCCAAGCACGCCCGCGACGGCACAGACCGACGCGATCAGGACGCCGGCAGGCGCAGGCTCGCGCGCATCATCACCGAAGCGATCCCATGCGAACATTCGTGTGAGCCCGTACTCCGCCGCGAGTGCACGCAGGATGTCGAGCTGCGCGATCAACCAGGCCACGCCCATCGTCATCAACGCGACGATGGTCGCGCTCGTCGCCCACCGTGGCCACGTCGCATTGACGAAGGGCAGCGGATAGAGTGCGTACCAGCCCGCCGCGAACTTCCCGATCAGTGTCGCGATCAGCAGTGCTCCCGCCCCGGCCACGAAGAGCACATAGGCAACCCACATCGCTCCACGGCTCGGCCGCGCATACTGCGACGTGACCCACCAGACCATCACGATACCGGCCGAGAAGAGCGCGCCCGCCATGCCCAGACCGTGCATCGTCATCGTCGCGTAGAACGCCGGCGGCGAAAGCGAGATCACTGCTCCCTGCGCAAGTCGCATGGTGATGCCGAGCACCACCATAAGGACCATGATCGCCACCATCGTTACGAGCCATGCCGTAACGAGTAGACTGTCACGTTGCGACGTGATCTGCGTTGTTGCGTTTGAAGGGACTGCTTCACGATGCGCCGTCGCCGCCCCCTCGACGGACGACCCCGCCGCGAACGCGACAGGCAGGCTGGTATCCCCACGATGCCGGAGCATGCGACTCGTCTCCTCCTACTCGACCGTGAACCGGGTGATCATGACAGAGTGTCCGAGGCCGCAATACTCCAGACAGAGAACCTGGTACGTGCCACGCTCCTCGAACCGGACGCGCAGGCGATTGACATAGCCAGGCATCGCCTGTGTCTGTGCGACCAGCCGACCCTGCGGGTCATAGATGCCGAAACCGTGGTTGACGTCACGCGCGCTGACCGCGAACTCCACCAGCTCACCGACTGGCAGCACGAGCGGTGATGCCGCGCGCACACCGTCCACCTGGAACTCCCAGCCCCACATCCACGCCGCGGCGTCGATCGTGAGCGCAGGCGCTTCCGAGGCGGATCGCCGGTATGGTGTTTTCGCGAGCGTGACCAGCAGGAGGATGGCAAGTGCGCCCATCAGGCCGGCCGCGTAGTACGGGCGAGCCCGGTAGACCGTGGCATACCCGTCCGCTTTGTGCGTCCGGGAACGCCTCGTCACGAATATCGCGACCGCGATCACGATCACGGTCAGGACGAGAGAGATCAGGCCTGCGATGGACTGGAGCATTGATCGCCACACCGCGTCGAATGAGTTTGTTATTTATCGTGACAATACTCCGGAAAAATATTGGGAGCAAGGGTGTAACGTGAGGTATGACGGGCACTTGGGACAATCGACGACATGCAGGGGCGGGTCGCCGCCTGGGGGGGTGAGCGGGCGGGCCCGGTCACGAAGGCAGGCGCGCTGCGTTGCTCGGATGCGCGTCGCGCAGGTCCTGACGCGCATCGCGGACGATGATCCAGGATGCCTGCAGGAAGAGACCCGCGATGAGGATCGCAACCACGAGGTCGGGCCAGGGGGTTGCCGTCCATGCTACCAGTCCGGCGGCGATCACGACCACCAGGTTCCCGATCGCGTCGTTGCGAGAGAAGAGCCAGACTGCTCTCACGTTTGCATCCCCCGTGCGGTGCGGCAGCAGCACGGCCGCGGATGCGAGGTTGACCAGGAGGGCCACGAAACCGAGGATGCCCATCACATCTGCCTCGGGCTGCTGCTGTGACACGATGTGGTATGCAGTACTGGCGAGCACGCCGAGTCCGAGTGCGCCGAGGAAGATTCCCTGCATGAGTGCAGCACGTGCTCGCCACGCCATGCTCCAGCCGATCGCCACGAGGCCGAGGAGCGTGATCAGCCCGTCGCCCAGGAAGTCGAGAGCATCCGCCTTGAGCGCCTGCGATCCTGCGAAGAAGCCGCCGATGATCTCTATGATGCCGTAGCCCGCATTCAGCAGCACGACGATCCACAATGCACGTCGATACGCGGGCGTGGTGTAAGCGGGAGCGGCGGACGGTGTCGCTGCTCCAGTACCGATCGGCTCCAGCCGGTACCCCATCCGCCCGACCGCCGCTTCGACATCCTTCACAGGGATGACGTCGGCCGTGCCGTGCAGTGTCAGGACATGCGTTGCAGTGGACACTTTTGCGGCTTCGATGCCGTGGACTGCGCGCAGGGCATGCTCGATCTCGGCCGCGTCCTTTGCGCAATCCATTCCGACCACGCGGAACTGCGTCGGCACCGGTACATCCTTGACCCGGTCGGATTCTCTCATGCAGGGCCGACGCTCAGAGACATGCCGACCCACGCGAGTCTGCCCCGCACTCCCTCACCCCTTCAGCACGCCCATCGGCTTGAGCCGGGCCACCTTGCGTGCGATGCCGGCGGCATGGACGACCTCCACTACTTCGGCGACGTCCTTGTAGGCCTCGGGGACTTCCTCGGCGATCGTTGCGAAGGATGCCGCTCGGACCTCGAGACCCATGCGGCGAAACTCGCCGCGCAAGTCGCGCCCGCGCGTAGACTTCTTCGCCTGGTGGCGACTCATCCGGCGTCCGGCACCGTGGCAGCAGGAGCCGAACGCCTCCCGATAGGCCGCCTCTGTCCCGACCAGCACGTACGAGTAGCGTGCCAGGTCGCCGGGGATCAGCACCGGTTGTCCGAGCTGCCGGTACGGCAGCGGCAGTTCGCTGTGTCCGGGCGGAAAGGCACGGGTCGCGCCCTTGCGGTGCACACAGAGCCGGCGCCTCACCCCCGAGATCTCGTGCTCTTCCCACTTGGCGATGTTGTGGGCGACATCGTACACCAGCGTCATGCCGAGCTCCGTCCACGGCCGTTCGAATATCCGCCCGAACGCCTCGCGCACCCGATGCGCCATCATCTGCCGGTTGCCGAACGCGTAGTTCGCCGCCGCGCTCATCGCGCCCAGGTAGGCCCTGGCCTCGGGCGAGTCCAGCGGAGCGCACGCGAGCTGACGGTCGGGGAGTTCGATCCCGTACTTCGCCGCCGCTCGCTGCATCACCTGGAGGAAATCGTCGCAGACCTGATAGCCGAGGCCGCGCGACCCGGAGTGAATCAGGACGGTGACACTACCGGACTCGAGCCCGAGCGCACGGGCGGCTTCCGGGTCAAAGATCTCGTCTACGCTCCCGACCTCGATGAAGTGATTCCCCGATCCGACCGTTCCAAGCTGGTTCCGGCCCCGCTCGATCGCGCGCGGCGTGACCTGCTCGGGATCCGCACCCGCCAGGGCTCCGCCGCCCTCGATCCGCTCCAGGTCCGACGGCACCCCGTACCCTCGCTCCACGGCCCACGCCGCACCGCGAACGAGGACGTCGCGCACCTCCTGCCCGGTGAGCTCGAAGCCTTTGTAGTGCGCACCGACACCCGCCGGGACGTCCCGCATGATCTGGTTCATCAGCGGCGCGAGCCGGGAACGGACCTCCGCCTCGGTGAGGCTGGTGCGCAGCAGCCGCACTCCGCAGTTGATGTCGTACCCGACGCCTCCGGGACTCACTACCCCGCCCTGCTCGGGATCGAACGCCGCGACGCCACCGATCGGGAAGCCATAGCCCCAGTGGATGTCGGGCATGGCGATCGAATGGCCCACGATGCCGGGCAGGCACGCCACGTTGGCCACCTGCTGGAGCGCAGGATCGCCGCGAATCTCGTCCATCAGCGGACCATCCGCGTAGATCAGCCCATCCACGCGCATCCTGCCCTGCTTCGGCAGACGCCAGCGGAACTGGTCGAGCTGCTCCGGCACCAGCTCGGAGGTGGGTTCGTCTCGCCGTTTCGTTGCTCCGGTTTCCACCATCGCCCTCCGTTGGTGGTCGGTCACACGTCGAAGACGACCCGGGCGTGCCAGTCCACGTTGCGGTAGACCTCGAGCCCGTGATAGGTGACGCCCTTGATCTCGCGCACGGCCCGGTCCACGACCTCGCAACGGACGCGGGCTCGCAGCGCCTCCGGCTCCAGCTCCTGGAACTCGGCCCCGCGATACATGAGCCCCTCGGCCTCATACAGGTACAGAAGCTCCCGTAGCCAGGCGACGAGCAGCGAGGCAAGGTCCGGCGCCTGGACTGCCACCTCGCGAACGGCAAGCCCGCCGGCTTCGAATCGCTCGCGGAACGGGGCGGAGTGCCATTCGGATTCGCTGCCTGCGTCCTCCTCACCCTCGATCAGCAGGAACATCCCGGCGGCAGCCCGGTCGAAGAGCTGCGCCAGCGAGGCGGCCTCGATCTCGATGGCCAGGTCCGCGGTGTGATCGAATGCCCGAACCCCAGGCAGGATCTCACGCTCATTCATCGGAATGTTGAACCCGCTTCAGCGATGTCACCGATCAGCCGCGCCGCTCAGCCCCGCCGATCAGCCGCACAGGCACCTCGCCCGGCCCGTGAAAGTGGGATGCACGCATTCAGCGCGCCGTCCTGAGCGCTTCCGTCGGCTGAATGCGCAGCGCGCGCAGCGCCGGTGCCACGCACGCACAGAGGCCGACGACGAGCATGACGAGAGAGGCGGCCGCCATGGGGGGCAGCACCACGGCCGGACGGATGTCGCCGATCATGATGTTCAGCAGCACGGCAACGAGGATGTTGCCCGCGACGATGCCGATGCCGACCTGCGCCGCGACGCGTCGGAACAGCGACGACAGCACCGCGCGCGAGCTTGCGCCGAGCCACCACTGATCCGCCGCGAAGATGTAGACGAGGATGTAGCCGACGGCGACGAGCTGGACGACCGCGCGGATCGCACCGACGATGAAGCCGCTTTCGAGATCGAGGCGCCGCCAGCGTGAGGCGCCGATCGCCATGAGGATCAGGCCGAACGCCAGTGCCAAGTCCGTCCAGGTGACGTCGATGATTCCTGCAGGTGCGGACGCAGCCGCCTCCTGGATGATGGCGGACGTCGTAAGCATGTCGATCACTCCGCGAGCGCGAGGAAGGCGCGGGTGCGCTCGCTCGCGGCTGCAGTGAAGAGCTGCGGCGTCGGCCCGGCTTCGACGACAGTGCCTGCCTCGAGCATGATCGTCCACGTGCTCATGTCACGCGCCTCGTAGAGCCGGTGGGTCACCATCACGACGGACACGCCGTACTCGTGCGGCAGGCGCGCGATCATCGAGAGCAGGCGGTCGGCGATCTCGACGTCGAGTGCGGACGTCGGTTCGTCGAGCAGAAGCACCTCGGGCCGCGTCATGAGCGCACGCGCAATCGACACGCGCTGACGCTCGCCGCCGGACAGGCGCGCGGTGTCCCGCTCGGCATAGGACGGCGACAGCTCGACCGCTTCCAGCACGCGGTCCATCGGCAGCGGGTCCGCCTGTGCTTCGGGGCCGCCGAGCTCCACCGCGATGCGCAGGTTGTCCGCCACGGTTCCGCTGAACATGGCCGCCTGCTGAAAGACGAAGCCGACGCGCCGCCTCAGCGCAGCGACCGGGTACCGGGTGATCGGCTTGCCATGGAAGCGGATCGTGCCCGAGTCCGGATCGTCCAGGCGGTTGAGCAGCCGGAGGAACGACGTCTTGCCCGAGCCGGACGGACCGATCAGCGCAGTGATCTCCGTGCGCGGGATCTCCACCGCGACGTCGCGCAGAATCACGACATCGCCGCGCCGCTGGTTGACGGCCTCGAGCGAGAAGAGCGGGAACGTGTCGGCCATGGCAGCGTTGCTGCTCGGCGGGTCGGTCACCGGCTCGTTCCGCTCACGCCGAGTGTTACCGGCGGCGCGTCGGCGTCGTCGCCGCGAGCCGTCAGCAGCAGC
>CAYLME010000085.1:0-13794 GCA_964384585.1 uncultured Gemmatimonadaceae bacterium
GCCTTCCGGGTCGAGAACGTAGGCGCCGGCCGGGATGAACTCGAACGGATAACCTTCGACCTTGCGACGCACGCGCCGCAGCGACGCGCCGAACTGGAACACGTCAGCAACGCCCTCGCCGTTCTGCTCGGCCAGAAAGCCGTGCAGCTCCGGTGATTCGAGAGACGCGTCCGCAAGGATTACAGTGCCGGAGCGCTCCGACCAGGCCGTTGCCAGCGCGATGGCAGTGCGTGCAGCCCAGCCGTTCGCACGTGCGCCGGGGGCCGCCAGCAGCAGTACGCTCGCCAGCTCGGCATCCGGACCACCGAACAGGAGCGATAACACCTCGTCATCGACACCGCCCTCCAGATCCAGCGGCGTCGGCTTCGGCCACGAACCGGCTGTCATGTGTGCTTGGTGACGATCCGCATCATACGCGATGCTCTGGAGGCATCAGCCCGCGAGCGCCGCGCGTACCCGGGGTCGGGGACGGCGATAATGTATCCCGGCGCCCCCCGGGGCGGTAGGGAACGCGCGGAAATCGCACGCGTGGCGCGACATGCTGCGATCGGCGCGACAGGATGCGTCCAGCCGGCCACCCAGCGCGGCAGTTTCAGTTTTCGTCGGGGAAGGCGTGCGCGGGGGCATCGCCCCACAGCCGCTCGAGCTGATAGAACTCGCGTGCGGCAGGGTGGAACACGTGGATCACGAAGTCGACATAGTCCAGCAACACCCAGCGGCCGGTACGCAGCCCCTCCACGTGCAGTGGCTTGACGCCGTCTTCGCGCAGCTCGTCGAGCACATGGTCGGCAACGGCCTTCACATGCGTGTCCGAGGTACCGGTGACGAGCAGGAAGTAGTCGGTGGCGTTCGAGATTCCACGCAGATCCAGCAGCAGGAGATCGCGTCCCTTGCGATCCGTGACGGCATCGATGGCACGCTTGAGCGGCGAGGGGATTTCGATCTCGTCGCTGATCTGCACCATCGGCTCGTTGGCGCCCACCGCTTCGCTGCGCGCTACCCGCGCCCTCTCCTGCTCGCTCATTCCCGTCCCTGCTCCGGGGTTGATGCCGCCGTCGTGCAACGCATGTTCGAGGCCGGATGTGCACACGTCCTGGCGGAAAACGACATGCGGCGGCCGTCCGGTGGACTGCCGCCGCAGATGGCAGACAGCAGTACTGCTACTCCGCCTTGATGACCCAGACCTTGACCTCGGGCTTCACGTCCGTGTGCAGCCGCACCGGCACGTTGTAGACGCCGAGCGCCTTGATCGGCTCCTCGAGATCGATCCAGCGGCGGTCCACCTGGAAGTCGAGGCTCTGCTCGTTCAGCCGCGCCGCGATGTCTGCCGACGTGATCGAGCCGAACAGCTTCGACTCCTCACCCGCGTTCGCGTGGAACGTCAGCGACACGCTCTCCAGCTGCGCGGCACGACGCTTCGCCTCGAGATAGTCGCGGCGCGCACGCACCTCCGCGCGCTCCCGCTCCTCTTCGAGCTGGCGCATGTTCGTCGCCGTCGCCGGGTATGCCAGGCCCTGCGGCAGCAGGTAGTTGCGCGCATAGCCCGCACGCACCGAAACCACCTCTCCCGCCTCGCCCAGCTTGTTGATGTCCTGCCGCAGAATCAGCTTCGTCGTCTTCATCTTCGTGCTCCGTCAGGAGGACGGCGGCACTGCTGCGCGCCGCGCCCGAATATCCAGCCACGTGTCCGTTACACCGATCAACACCGTCATCGCCATGATCAGCGGGTAGAGCAACAGTACCAGCACACCGCCGAGCACCATGCCGAGTGGTCCCGGCACACCCGCGATCACGAGCAGTACGGCCAGCCCGCGCAACGCATAGAGCGCTGCCATGAACGCCAGCAGGTTCGTACCCGCGCGCTCGGCCACCGCACCCAGCGGCAGCACCATCAGAAGGATCCCCGCGATCAGCACCCAGACCAGGTCGTCGGGAAACCGGAACTCGCGCAGCCGCCCGAGCGGCTTCGCATCACCAATGCCGAGTCGCCGGTAAGCGAACCACGCGACTGCCAGCCCGGCAAGTGATCCGAGCGCGAGCAGTGCTGGAAACACCAGCACCTGCAGGTCCGCCGCAGCGAAGAACGCGTCCTGCATCTGCGACGAAACGCGCTCGAAGCCCAGCATCGCGGTCAGCGCCATGATCGACTCTGAAGCCGCAAGCCGCATGCGCTCGCTCACCAGCCCGTCCACGAACCCGGGGCCCGCGCGGCTCGATACGATGATGAGCGCGGCGGTCGCCGACGTCGCCGCGACACTCGCCAGGCCGCGCGCGATGAACGAGCGGCGCGGCCAGAGTGCGCCGAACGCGATGAACCACCCTGCCAGCAGCAGCGCCCAGCCGCGCTCCACGTACCAGAGCGGTTCGGTGCGGCTGCCACTGAATACGAACCACAACAACAGTGCTGCACCCACGACCAGCGGCGGCCGCCGCGGCGGCAGCGCAACCAGCAGGAGCGCGAGCGGAACGAGAATCAGGAGCGTCGGATGCAGCGACCAGAGAAACGCGGTCGCCAGCGCGAGCGCGGCTGCCGCACCCCAGCCCTGCAGTCCGTGCCCGGCGTCAGTCCGTGTAGCGTCGGACATACGGGACCAGCGCCAGATACCGCGCCCGCTTGATCGCGGTCGTGACCTGCCGCTGGTGCCGCGCGCACATGCCCGTCATGCGGCGCGGGAGCATCTTGCCCTGTTCCGTGATCAGGCGGCCGAGCGACTTCTCGTCCTTGTAGTTGATCTGGCGGATCCCCGCCTCGCAGAGCGGGCAGGCCTTGGCGCCACGACGCATGCTACTCCTCCTCCTCGTCGTCGTCATCGCTCGGTCGGTCCGCGCGCGTCGCAATCGACATCGGCGCAGCCGGCTCACCCTCGTGCAGGACGACGAGGTACCGCAGCAGCTCCTCGTCCAGCTTCAGCAGGCGCTCGAACTCCGGCAGCGATTCCGCCGCGGCGTTGAACTGCACGACCACATAGCGGCCGGCCGTCTGCTTTCTGATGGGATAGGCGAGCTGACGACGACCCCAGTCGTCACGGGCGGTAATCTCGCCCGCGCCGTTCTGTGTCAGCAGCTGATGGTAGCGATCCAGCTTCTGCTCGATCGCCTCGTCGGCGAGCTGTGGATCAAAGATGTAGACGACTTCGTAGCCTCTCACGATTCCTCCGGTCTGTGCGGCCCCCTCACCTGGAGGGAGCAGGAGTCGAGCCTTTCAGTATAGCGCCTCAGACGTTGAATCGGAAGAGCAGGATATCGCCGTCCTGGACGACGTATTCCTTGCCCTCGCTGCGGACCAGGCCCTTCTCGCGCGCTTCCTTCTGCGAGCCGGCACGGACGAAATCGTCCCACCCGAGCGTCTCCGCCCGGATGAAGCCGCGCTCGAAATCCGTGTGGATCTCGGCCGCGGCACCGGGCGCCTTCGTGCCGCGGCGGATCGTCCAGCAGCGTACCTCCTTCTCGCCAGCCGTGAAGTAGCTGATCAGGTCGAGCAGTTCGTAGCCGGCGCGGATGAGGCGGTGCAGGCCTGGCTCCTCGAGGCCGAGATCCTGGAGGAAGGCCATGCGCTCCTCCGGCTCCAGCTCGATAAGCTCGGCCTCGATCCGGGCGGACAGCGAGACGACCTCGGCGGGCTCGCCGTCGGCAGCGACGGCCTCGCGCAGGCGCTGTACGTAGACGTTCTCGCCTTCCGGCAGGTCGCTCTCGGCGATATTCGCGACGTACAGCTCGCGCTTCGCGGTGAGCAGGTTATAGGTGCGCAGCAGGCGAGCCTCGTCGTCGTTGCGGACCTCGACGAGGCGCGCGGGGCGGCCGTCGCTCAGCAGCGCATGGAGCCGCCTGAGCAGCTCCAGTTCGGCGACTGCCTCCTTGTTGCTGCCGGACCGCGCTTCCTTCTCCGTCCGTTGCAACCGGCGCTCGACCTGCTGGAGATCCGAGAGCGCGAGCTCGAGGTTGATGATCTCGCGGTCACGGACCGGGTCGACATCACCGGCGACGTGGGTCACGTCCGGGTCCTCGAAGCAGCGCACCACGTGGACGATCGCATCGACCTCGCGGATGTTGCCGAGGAACTGGTTGCCCAGCCCCTCGCCTTCCGATGCGCCCTTCACGAGGCCAGCGATGTCCACGAATGTCACCACGGCCGGCACGGTGCGCTGTGGCTTGACGACCTTCGCGAGCAGATCGATGCGCGGATCCGGCACCTCGACGACGCCGACGTTCGGATCCACGGTGCAGAACGGATAGTTCTCCGACGGCGCTGCCGCGCCGGTGAGTGCATTGAACAACGTCGACTTGCCGACATTCGGCAGGCCGACGATTCCGAGTCGAAGGTTGGGCATTGTGCTTCTCTATGAGTTACGTCACAGCGCGTTCTGTACGGCTGCGATCAACCTGGGATACACCGCATACGCGGAACGTGCCTGTTCGAGCGAGAGGCGCTCACGATTCGTGTGCGCGAAACGCTCCTCGCCCGGCGCGAACCCGATGGTCGGGATGCCGTGCACGCCGCAGGCGTGGCCACCATCCGTAGCGAATGTCCACGGGCGCACCGTCGGTGTGTACGACAGCTCGGACTCGATCGCCGCGACGGCCGCGCGCACGATCGGATGCGCGGTGTCGAGCAGAAAGCCGGGCGTAAACAGTCGCCGGTCGTCCTCGCGGCCGGTCCATGTGAGCTGGTGCTCGACTGCGTAGCGCACGTCGAGCGACAGCCCCTCGGGCAGCTCGAGCACGTTGAGATGCGAGCGCAGCTGCTCGACCGCGCTCTCGCGCGTGGTGGAAGGCAGTACACGCCAGTCGCAGACGATGCGTACGCGATCGGGGATCACGTTGCGGCTGCGTGGGAGTGTCTCCAGTGCAGTCGGAGCGAGCGTCGACGGACCGAGCACCGGTGCGCTGCCGAGTGACGAAGCGAACTCCCGCAGTGCGGGGATCACGATCGGCAGCGCATCCATCGGGTTGCGTGCACGCTCGGGAGCGCTCGCGTGACCCGCAACGCCCTGGATCTCGACGATCAGTTCCGCACGACCACGGTGACCGATGCAGACGTCGCCGTTGGTCGCCTCACCGATGATGACCGCGCCTGGCTCGACGGCACCGCTCTCCAGCAGCTGCTCCATGCCCCAGCCGCCGCGCTCCTCGAGCACGGTGTGCGCGACGATGACGTCGCCGGCGCCGGGGTTGTCGAGGAAATGTGCGGCCGCGTACGTCTGCAGGGCGAGCGGTCCCTTGATGTCCATCGCGCCACGGCCATGGAGGAACTCCTCGTCCACGTGCGCGGCGTACGGCGCATGCTCCCACGCTGCCTCGTCACCGACATCGACGACGTCCATGTGCGAGTTCAGCATGACGGGCGGTCGTTCACCGCGTCCCGGTGCATGACCGATCACGTTGCCGGCCTCGTCGCTGTGCACGTCGTGGAAGCCGAGCGCATCCATCTCGGCAATGACACGGCGCGCGACGTCGCCCTCGCCGCCCGGCGCACCGGGGATCCGGATCAGGTCACGTGCAAAGCTCAGTGCTGCGTCGAACGAAAGGTCTCGCATCGTCCCCTCAAACGAGAAGGCCCGGGGCACACGCACCGGGCCTTCGGTTCCTGCTATGCGGTCAGGTCAGCCGAACAACGCGCTGACCATGGCGCGCATCGCCTGGAAGATGGTCGTGCCTGTCGGATCGGAACCATCGGCCACTGTGATGCCGTGGATGCGCGCGAACCAGGGCGCGAGCACGAGCGCGACGATGCTCATCAGCTTGATCAGGATGTTCATCGCCGGGCCGGCCGTGTCCTTGAACGGGTCGCCGACCGTATCACCGACGACCGCTGCCTTGTGCGGGTCGGAACCCTTGCCGCCGTGCGCACCGGACTCGATGTACTTCTTCGCGTTGTCCCACGCGCCGCCGGAGTTGGCCATGAACAGCGCCATCAGCACGCCCGTCACCGTGGCACCGGCGAGCATGCCGCCCAGTGCATTGATGCTGAAGTAACCGACGAGCACCGGCGCGATGACTGCGACGAGGCCCGGGACGATCATCTCGCGCAGTGCTGCCTTCGTCGAGATGTCCACGCAGCGCGCGCTGTCCGGCTTGGCCGTGCCCTCCATGAGTCCCGGGATTTCCCGGAACTGGCGACGCACCTCCTCGACCATGCCGGCCGCGGCGCGACCGACCGCCGTCATCGTGAGTGCAGCGACGAAGAACGGGATCGTGCCGCCGATCAGCATACCGATGGTCACGGCCGGGTTGATGATGTCCAGCCCCATCTCCTGCAGGCCCACGGCCGATGCATACGCACTGAACAGTGCGAGCGCGGTGAGTGCGGCCGAACCGATCGCGAAGCCCTTGCCCATCGCCGCCGTCGTGTTGCCGAGCGAGTCGAGCCGGTCGGTGATCGTGCGGACCTCCGGGCCCAGATGGCTCATCTCCGCGATACCGCCCGCGTTGTCCGCGATCGGGCCGTAAGCGTCAACCGACATCGTGACACCGACAGTCGCGAGCATACCGACTGCCGCGATGCCGATGCCGTAGAGTCCGGCCAGCCAGAACGATACACCGATGGCGCCCGCGATCAGGAGCACCGGCGCGGCCGTGGACTGCATGCCGACGGCGAGGCCGGCGATGATGTTCGTCGCGGAGCCGGTCTCGCTCGCCTGTGCAATGTCACGCACCGGCTTCGCAGCCGTGTAGTACTCCGTTGCAAGTCCGATCAGCACGCCAGCGAGCGAACCCGCGACGAGTGCCCAGAACGGCCCGATCGGGCTGTAACCGCGACCGGCCGCGGGGTCGAAGATCTCGAAGCCGAGGCCACCGACCACGAAGTACATCACAGCCAGGAAGATCAGCGCCGCAATGAACGTGACGTTCCGCAATGCGGCCGCGGGATTGAACTTCTCCAGCACCTTCATCAGCGCGATGCCGATCAGTGATGCGATCAGACCGATGACGATCGTGATGATCGGCAGCGCGACGGCCTCCATCCGGCTCGCGGCGTAGAGCGGGCTGGTCGCGGCGATCGCGATGGTCGCGATGACCGATCCGACGTACGACTCGAAGATGTCCGCACCCATGCCCGCGACGTCACCGACGTTGTCGCCGACGTTGTCTGCGATGGTGGCCGGGTTGCGCGGGTCATCCTCGGGGATGCCTGCCTCGACCTTGCCGACGAGGTCTGCACCCACGTCAGCTGCCTTCGTGTAGATGCCGCCACCGACGCGCGCGAACAGCGCAATCGAGCTGGCACCCATGCCGAAGCCGCTGATGATACTGGCGAAGCGGACGAAGTCTCGATCGACGATCGAGGCAGCGCCCTCGAAGAAGAACCAGATCCCGATGCCGAGCAGGCCGAGGGCCGCCACCGACAGACCCATGACTGCGCCGCCGAAGAATGCGACACGCAGCGCCTTCGCCTGGCCTTCCTCCTTCGCTGCCGCGGCGGTGCGCACGTTCGCGCGCGTCGCCGCCGTCATGCCGAAGTAGCCCGCGAGTACCGAGCAGACCGCGCCCGTGATGTACGCGAGCGCTGTCGGGAAGCCGGCTTCAGGATCGACCGTGCCGATTGCGAAGTAGAGCAACACGGCCACTATGAGCACGAAGATCGCGAGCACCGAGTACTCGCGGCGCAGGAACGCCATCGCACCTTCGTGGATCTGGTCCGCCAGATCCTTCATCACGTCGGTGCCCGCGCTCTGCCGGCTGATGTAGAGGTAGAGCACGAGCGCGGCCAGCAGACCGATCACTCCCAGGATGGGCGCCCATTGTGCGAGCGTCGTCAGGTCCGTCACAACTCCTCCGTGCGTGAGACGCCTGCAGGGCGCCTGTTCGGTGTCATTCTCTGCATCACTCGGCGCTCAGGTGTTGACCACCTGCATCGCCGCTTCGGTCCCTTCTACGAGCCAGCATCGGACACCGTCCACTGCGCGTGAAAGGTTGTCCAGCACGTCGGCTTCCTCCTCTGGCAGGAACGGGCCGAGCACCCAGTCCGCCAGGGCCATATCCGGTGGAGCCGCACCTACTCCGATCCGCAGCCGCGCATAGTCGCGTGTCCGCAGTCCCGTCTCCACCGACTTGAGTCCGTTGTGTCCTCCACTGCTGCCGCCCGGACGCAGGCGCAGTCGGCCGACCGGCAGGGCGACATCGTCGACCAGGACCAGCAGGTCCTGCGTGACATCGAAGCCCTCGAACTGCAGCAGCGGCGCGAGGGCGTCACCGCTGCGGTTCATGTACGTGAGCGGCTTCATGAGCACGACGTCGTGATCGGCGACGACGCCCTCGCTCACCTCGACAATGCCCGCGCGGCGAAAGGCACTCATCTGCCAGGCCTCGCGCAACGCATCGAGCAGCCACCACCCCACGTTGTGGCGTGTGGCCGCGTACTCCGCCCCTGGATTGCCGAGCCCGCACACGAGCTTCATGGCGAGCCCTGGCGAATCAGCTCTCTGCGCCCTCTTCCTTCGCGCGCCGGATCACTTCAGGCTCTCCGCCCTCGGCAGCAGCCGCTTCCTCCGCGCCCGGCTCCGCAACACCCGCCTGCGGCGGGATCAGGCTGCAGATCGTACGATCGAGGTCCTGTGTCGCCTCGACGCCGTCCGGCAGCTGCGCGTCGCGTACGTGCAGCGAGTCACCGACTTCCATCCCCTCCACGCTCAGCTCGACGTACTCGGGGATGTTGTCGGGCAGGCAGCGCACTTCCATCTCGGTCAGCGAATGCTGCATGAGACCGCCCGCCTTGACACCCGGTGCCTGGCCGACCAGGCGAACGGGAATCTCCACCGTGATCTTCTCACCCGCGTGGATCTGGTAGAAATCAACGTGCAGGATGACCGGGCGCGAGGGATGACGCTGCACCTCGCGCGCGAGCGCCTTCACAGCGCTCCGCTCGCCGCTGATCTGCAGCTGTACGATCGTGTTCTCGAGGTGCACGCGCTGCATCAGCAACTCGAGCTCGTGCGCGTCGACCGACAGCGAACGCGTATCCTCGCCGCGGCCGTACAGAACCACCGGGATCCGACCGGCGCCACGCAGCTTGCGCGACGTGCCCTTCCCTGCCGATTCCCGCTTCTCCGCCTTCAACTTGGGCTGTGCCATTCTGATATCTCCTTCAGTCGAACAACTGGCTGACCGACTCGTTCAGGTGCGTGTAGCGAATCGCTCTTGCCAGCAGATCCGCAACCGAGAGGACCCGCAGTTTCGGGAACCGCTTCTCCGCGGGCAGCTCGAGCGTGTTCGTGACGACGACTTCGCAGACGTCGCTGTTCTGCAGCCGGTCCACCGCGGGCCCGGACAGCAGGGGGTGTGTTGCGGCCGCATAGATCTCCCTGGCACCCCGTTCCTTCAGGGCGGCGACCACGCTGACCAGTGTGCCCGCCGTGTCGATCATGTCGTCCACGATGATGCAGTTCCGGTCCTCCACCTCGCCGACCACCTCCATCACCTCGGCCACGTTCTGCTGCGGCCGGCGCTTGTCGATGATCGCGAAGCTCGCGTTCAGACGACGCGCAAAGCCACGCGCCATCTTCGCTGCGCCCACATCCGGTGCGACCACGACCGGCTGCTCCAGCCGCTTCTCGCGGAAATAACCCGTCAGGACAGGCGCCGCATAGAGGTGGTCCACGGGAACGTCGAAGAAGCCCTGGATCTGGTGCGTGTGGAAATCGATGCCGAGCACCTTGTCGGCGCCCGCGGCCTCCATGAGGTTCGCCACCAGTTTCGCGCCGATCGCAACGCGTGGCTGGTCCTTGCGGTCCTGCCTGGCGTACCCGTAATACGGCACGATCGCCGTGACGCGTGCGGCAGAAGCGCGCTTTGCAGCATCGAGCAACAGCAGCAGCTCCATGATGCTATCGGCCGGCGGCGGCGTCGGCTGGATGATGAAGACGTCACGGCCGCGCACGTTCTGGTTCAGCCGCACAAAGATTTCGCCGTCCGCGAACCGTTTGATGGTCACGTCGGCGAGTGGAAGTTTCAGGTGCTGCGCGACCTCCTGCGCGAGCGGCTGGTTGGCCGTCCCGCTCAGGAGCATCAATTGCGACGTCGACGAGGATTCCGTCATCGAGCCTGGGTGTCACGGGCAAAGTACGACAGCCGTGGAACCTAGCCCGATTCGTCGGGGAGTGTCAACCGCCGCGGGCGGATAGACCGCACGGAGGCGGGGCGGTCGGAAACGCGCCGCGCCATCCGACAAGGCGCGCTGGTACCGGGATCCGGTGCGGCCGCCGGATGTCCGAGACCGGGGCCTGAGTGACCTCAGCGCGGCAGGTGGACGTCCGCCAGGCGCGCCATGGTACGCTGAAGCACCGAGTGCGCGCGGCTGCCCGTGAGGAGTACGGCTCCCAGATAGTACGAGACGGCGCGTCCGATGCCCACGTAGTCGTCGAGCAGGGCGGTGAACCCGATGGCGTTGTCCACGTGTGTCTGCATGATCGCCTCCTCGGCGCGCGCGAGCGCAAGCTCGACCATGCTCTCCGTTTCATCACTCTGCTGCTGGCGCCGCCTTATTCCGCGCACGAGTGCGTCCGGCCGGAAACGTCGCCAGCCGGCATCGTTGTCCGCGAACTCCGGGATCGGCAGGCTGGGCAACCGCACCGACTCCCGCTCGCGCACGCTGGCACGTGTCTCGTCTGTGCCGGCGGCGGCGGGCTCGAGCGCCACGAGCACCCTCGTACGTACGGCCGTGGCCATGGTCTCATCGAGGTCCATCTCGGCGAGGTAGCGCGCGAGGGCATCCTCGAGATCGAGCCGGCCTCGCATGAGCGAGACGAATTCGTTGGCCTCGGTCAGGTGCCGCTCGACGAGCGCTTCCCACGCCATGGCGGTAGTGACCTCCAGGCGGCGGCGCACCGATTCAGGCAGTCTTCGGGATGGTATGCGGGTGGGACGGGCCATGCATTCCCCGGTTGGCTTCGCGGTGTCCCTGCGGTGTTCCTGATCGTACCGCGAAGCCCGTGCCGGAGCAACGGATCGGCTGCCGTTCGGCAGCGGACGCGCGGCCAGGGTCGTGTGTGCCTGCGTGCTGACGCATGCCGGCACGCCGCGTGTACCTTCCTGTCACGAACCCGATCGGTGGAACCCAACCTGCTTATGAGTCCACGACCACGATACGTGCGCTCGTGCGCACGGCGAGGCGTTCCGCTGTCAGGATCGCGAGAGAGCGCCACTCGTGGACGGAAAAGTAGCCCGGACCATACACGACCCACTGGCCGGCAATCGGCTCGACTGTGATGAGCTTTCTCGACATGCTGCACCCCACACCTGCTTCGGTGTTCTGCACTCTTGATTCATGATAGCAGAACGATGTGACACTGTGGGGGATCGTGAACGGATTGAAATGCTTCGAGGCGATGCGCCCGTCGGCGTGCCTCGTTCTTACCGTGCAGCCGTGGCGGCGGTGGTGTCAGGCGTGTCACAGACAACAGAAAAGTCGTTGATTCCCGGGGGTGGATTCGAACCACCACTGGAGGATCCAAAGTCCTCAGTCCTGCCATTAGACGACCCGGGATTGTACGAAAAAGCTAATCGTGGCGCGCACGCGGATCAACGAACTGCGTGATCCTCCAGAGTTCAGCAACGCCGGCCGAACGCTAGACGCCCGCCTCCGTACGGAACACCTGCAGGTCCGCGTCGGCCGCGCGCAGCTCTGCGGCCGCCGCGTCCGCCGTCTCCGGCAGGTCGAAGATGCCGAAGACTGCCGCGCCACTGCCCGTGAGCTGTGCGATGCGCGCGCGATGCCCGCGCAGCAGCGCCAGCACGGGCGTCAGCGCGGGGATCTCGGGCAGTACGACACGCTCGAAGTCGTTGGTTGCGACGTCTGCGAGACCATTCCAGCTCGCGAACGTACCTGCATCCAGGCGCGCAGGTCCCGGAGCAGTGATGCGGGCGCCCAGGCTCGCATACGCCTGTGCGGTGGACACAGAGGCGGCAGGCATCACGACGACAGCGGGTGCCGCGCCCGGGCCCGGGTGCGTGAGCATGCGCTCACCGCGTCCCCAGGCGAGCGCGAGTGGCGCGTCGTGCATGAAGAACGGGACGTCACTGCCGAGAGACGCTGCGAGGTGCAGCAGCCGTGCTTCGCCGAGCAAGTCGTCATGCAGGCGATCGAGTCCTTGCAGCGTCGCCGCTGCGTCGCTCGAGCCGCCGCCGAGGCCTGCACCGGCGGGGATGCGCTTGCGCAGTGTGATGCAATGCGACGGCTCGATAGCTGCCGCATCGAACCACGCGCGCGCGGCGCGCATCACGAGGTTGTCATCGGGCGGACCCAGCTCGGCCCCGTGCACGTCCAGCGAGAGTGCGCCCGCTGCGCCCCGCTCGATCAGGACTTCATCCGCCAGGGCAATGCGGCAGAAGATCGTCTCGATCTGATGGTAGCCGCCTGTTTCCTGCGCGAGTACGACCAGCCGCACATTGATCTTGGCGTGTGCAGTGAGGCGCATTCTACGCGTCCGTTGCCGGCTCGATCCCGGTCTCCTCTTCCACCTGCTTCTCGACCACTTCCTCGGTTGCTGCAACCTCACGCAGCGAGATGCCGAGCCGCCACGCGTAGTACAGGCCGATCAGCGTGATCGGAATGAACCCCGCGAGATGGAAGCCGATGGCGTAGGCGAGCGCCTGCGCGCGATCCGCGCCGAAGATGTCGACGAGCACGAGACGTGTGGCGCCCTCGAACGGCCCGAAGAAGCCGGGTCCTGACGGAATGCTGACCGCCAGTGCGACGGCCGACTGCAGGAAGAGCGCGGCTTCGAACGGCAGGTGCATCCCGAACGCGAGCAGGCCGATGTAGAAGCCGACGGCGTTGAACAGCCAGAGCACGAGCGACCACGCGGACGTGCGCAGTACCAGCCATGGATTGCGCAGCGCGCCGACTCCGGAAAGGAACGCCTCGAGCGCATCGATGAGCGGTCGCTCCAGCCTGGCCGGCAGCAGCTTCGCAACAACGTACTGGAACAGCCGGACGGAACGGACGGGCTGCCAGACGAGCAGGCCGAGGACCACGATCATGATCATGATCATGAGGCCGAGACCGCGCGCTACGGCGAGGTACGTGTTGCTCTCGAGTTCCGGGAAGCCGGGCAGCGAGACTGCCGCGAACAGGAGGAGCACGACGAAGATGCCGTCGAAGAGCCGCTCGATGACCAGCGACCCGAACGACGCGACCATCGAGACGCGCTCGAGGCGCGAGAGTGCGTACACCCGCGCGAACTCGCCCACGCGCAGGGGCAGCAGGTTGTTCCCCATGAAGCCGATGGAGACGGCGGCGAAGCGCGAGCGGAACGATGTATCGGGGGCGGCCGCCGCGAGGATGCCTTTCCAGCGCCAGGCACGGATCCAGAAGACGCCGGTGGCGGCCGCCGCGGCCAGGAGGAAGAGCAACGGATCCGCGAGCTTCAGCTCAGCCCAGATCGTCGCCGGGTCTTCCTCGTGGAACGCCCACCACAACAGTGCGACGCTGATACCGATGCCGATCAGCGCCCGCCAGTCCAGCAGCGAGCGCCGCCTGCGTGTGCGTCCGGCGCTCACTCCCGCGCGAGTCGGAGAAGGTCGTAGAGCTCCGCGAGCGCCTCACGTCCGCCACGCGTGTCTGCCAGCATCCGCTCGAGAATCGGGCGCAGCTCGGCAGCACGCTGCAGTGCCCGTTCGCCGCGGTACTGCAGTTCCCGCACATCGATACCGGCGGACGATGCGGCAGCAGGACTCTGCGCAGGCACTGCCGCCGGATGCTCTGCCGGTGGCATCGCAGACGCTGCCGCCGGCTGCTCCTGGACCGATGTCGCGGACACCGTGTCCGGCTGCTCCTGGACCGGTGTCGCCGACGCTGCG
>CAYLME010000086.1:0-13785 GCA_964384585.1 uncultured Gemmatimonadaceae bacterium
GGGACACGCGGCGTGGCACCATGCACAGGCTGCTCGGCATCGACCGCGTGCCCGGTCTGACCGATTACCTGGCAGGGCGCGCCGAGCTCGACGATGTAATCAAGGCTACCCGTGCGCCCAAGTTGGATGTTATTCCGTGTGGGACGCGTTTTGCCAGCGCTCCGGAGTTATTGTCTTCACCCCGCATGGGCCTGTTGCTGGCGCGCATCCGATCTACTTACCAGGTGATCCTTGTCGACAGCGCTCCGCTCGGCGCCGGTGTCGATCCGCTGGTCCTCGGAACTGCCACAGGGAACGTGATGCTGATCATCCGCCCCGGCACAACGGATCGGGGGATGGCGGAGACCAAGATATCAATGCTCGATCGGTTGCCGATCCGCGTACTCGGCGCTGTCGTGAATGGACTGCGAGCCGGGGGCGGGTACCGCTATTACCAGTACTACTCGTACCTCCCCGGCTATACAGCTGACGACGAGGCGGGTGAACAGGTGTCGCTGCTGGAGCCGGCGTGACCGGCGGCGGATGTACACGCGAATTGTCGCTAACATGCAACGCTTGGCTGCCGCACCACGGTCTCGCAGCGCGATATAACTCGTGACGTAACAACGGCCTCACGCGCCCAGGGGCATGCGGTCCCGATATTGTACACCGGACTGTTACCCTCGGAGACGGCAGGAAGCCAGTCATGAATGACGATAGTATACGGGGTCGTCGGAACGTCGGCGATCCTTCCATAGATGAGCCCGTAGACGTACAGGCCGGTGGTATGGATCGCGGACCTCAACTCCTACGAATGCTGACGCTGCTCGCGAGTTTCGGCATGGATCCGATGGCACCCGCGCTGCTCGTGCCGTGATACGCCGCCCTAACGTAATCGGACATGCGGTTCGATGGCGGGCGGCAGGAGAAGAACTGATGCTCAAGCAATCTGTCTGCGCCTTGGCGCTGATCCTGTGCTTCACAACACCGACTGACGCGCAACAGGGCTGGGATTCGACCGGCGTGCAACTCACGCGGACGGAACTCGAAGAGCTGCTGCATCGTTACGAGGAAACTGCCGGCTCATCCGCTTACAGCGGAGAAGTGCGTGCCCAGGCGCGTGATGAGGCCGCCCTGATTCGCATTCGTCTCGAGGAGGGTGACCTGCGCGTCGGCGATCGGATCGACCTCACGGTCCAGGGTCAACCCGAGCTGACCGCCCAGTTCGCGGTTGTTGCAGGCCGCGTCCTGGTCCTGCCTTCGCTGGGCGAGATATCCATCGATGGCGTGCTCCGTTCGGAGCTGCAGGATCACCTGGGCCGCGAGATCGGGCGTTATATCCGCGATCCGATCGTGCGCGCGCGCTCACTGATCCGACTGGAAGTGATCGGCGCGGTCGGCTCGCAGGGATTCTACACGATCCCGTCCGACATCCTGATCACGGATGCACTCATGCAGGCGGGCGGACCGGCTCCGACAGCGGATCTCGAGAAGATCCGGATCGAGCGTAATCGCCAGGTGATCTGGAGCAGTGCTCGCCTGCGACGCGCCATGCAGGAGGGCCGCACGCTCGACCAGCTCAGCATTCGCGCCGGCGATGGGATCATCGTTCCGGAGCGCGGTGGAGGTGAGGGGTGGTGGCGGACCGGCTTGATGATCCTGACAGGATTGAGTGGAGCAATCCTGGCGGCGGAACGCATCTTCTAGCGGGTTCCGCAGCGGTCTGCAGTTAGTGGTAGCGGCGCAACATATGGTTATGCGGGGCCGCGGCGGAAGCGCGGTCGAGCGGGGCTGTTCAGCGGAGGTGCCGACATTCGCAAGTTGGCGATTGATCGTCACTTGGGTGAGTTCACCTGCGGTGGATTCTGCAGGTGTCCGTGACAAGCATGATCCCTGCTGTTGACGCAGGCATCAGGCACATGCACACACAGCGGCGATTGTGGCCGCATACACAGGGACACCCCGTGCCGCGAGCACCTATCGTACTGATCGTGAGTGAGCAGGAATGGACGTCCCGCTCTCTGGACTCCATCCTGGCCCCTCAGGGATACGCAGTCATGCGCGCATACAATGGTCGGCAGGCGATCGAGCGCGCACGAGCCTCGAGCCCGGACGCTGTCTTCGTGGACAGCATGCTTCCGGACATGGATGGTCTCGAACTGTGCCGCCAGCTGCGTGGCGCCACCGATTTCTCCCCCGCCGCACCGGTTATTCTGTACAGGTCCGGCCCCGTCAGCCGCGAGGAGCGCATCGCAGCGCTCGAATCGGGCGCCTGGGATGTGCTGTCGCTGCCCTTCGACGCGCAGGAGCTGCTGCTCCGGCTCGATCGCTACATCCTGGCGAAGCGCGAGATAGACCGGATGCGCGAATCCGACCTGATGGATCCGGGGACAGGACTCTACAGCTGGCATGGTGTCGTACGACGTGTGCGGGAGATGGGCGCCGCTGCCGCTCGCTTTCATCGGCCGCTGGCGTGCATCGTGATCACGCCGGAAGAAGCCGCGGATTCGGATCCTTCGAGTGCCGACGAACTCACCCGCGTGATAGCCTCACAGCTCCAGGCGCTCACGCGCGGCTCCGACGTGCTGGGCCGGATCGGACCCATGGAGTTCGTCGTCATCGCACCCGACACTACGGCCGAGGGCGCCCAGATCCTGGCGGGCCGCGTACGGGATGCAACCTCGGCGTCGGGTGGGATCGGCGTTGCTGCGCGCATACGTACGGGCGTGTACGGCGTGAACGACCTGCACGACGCGAACGTCGATCCCGCAGAACTGCTGGTGCGCGCGACCATGGCAGCGCGAGATCGGGTCCCGGCAGACGCGAACTAGCGGATCCATGCAGGCTGACACCTGCCCGCCGGACAAGTGTCTTCAGGGCCGCGCACCGATGGGTGTTGCGGCCCTGCCACGTTTGGGCCTCCGCCCGACGGTTACCGCTATCGCTAACGTCCAACAATCGTTCTGCGGCAACGCGTTCTGCGGTTATCTGGCATGGCCCCGCAGTTGCCCTCCATCCGGTGACACGAGGACCCTTTCGGCATTGGGAATGCAGACTTCGAGCGGTATCGCCGGCATCTTCAACCTGGACGCTCCTGTCGACGCCGATGCGCGCCATGCGCTGATCGCTGCGACCGGCGCGGAGACCTCGGCGTCGTGCCGTACAGAGGGCCGGGTCGTGTTCGCCTGCGGCGCGCACGGTGTGCTGCGAGTCGATCTGCAGGGGCGGATGCTGATCGCGGACGCACGCATCGATAACGCGGCTGAGCTCGCGCGCTCTATCGGCGCGACCCGCGGTCCCACCCTGTTGTCCGAGGAACGCCCCGCGCGCGATGCCGACCTGGTTCTGGCGGCGTATGCACGCTGGGGCGAGCAGTGCGTCCAGCATCTGATCGGAGACTTCGCGTTCGCACTCTGGGATCCGGCGAAGCAGTCCCTGTTCTGCGCGCGTGACCCGATGGGTGTGCGTCCCTTCTACTACGCGCAATCGGACGGGCGCTTCTGTTTTGCCGCCGACCCGGGCACGCTGCTGCGGCTGCCGGGCGTGAAGGCAGACATCGATCAGGAGCGCGTCGCTCACTTCCTGCTGAACACGAATGCAGGACGCGAGCGTACGTTCTACGAGAACATCAGGCGCCTGCCTGCGGGCCAGTGGTTGCTTCGCACACCGGCGGCCGTGTCACTGCAGCGCTACTGGAACCTCGACGAGGGTCGCGAGATCGCGCTCCGTGACGACGCCGAGTACGCAGAGGCGTTCCACGACCTGTTTGCCGAGGCTGTTCGTTCACGGCTCGCGGATGCCGGCGCTGTCGCCAGCACACTGAGCGGCGGGCTCGACTCATCTTCGATCGTGTGCGTCGCGCGTACGCTGCTCGATGCGGGAACGCCGCTGCACACGGTCTCGCTCGTCTTTCCGGATCTGCCGTCTGGCGAGCTCCGGATGATCGACGAACGGAAGTACATCGCAAGCGTGACGCGTGATGGAGGCATGGTTGCTCACTCCGTGCGAGGCGACCGGATCAGCCCCCTGGGCGACGTGCACGGTATCGTGGACGTGCTGCACGAGCCATTTGCAGCGCCGAACCTGTATCTTCACTGGGCCATGTATGGCGCGGCCGCAGCGGCCGGGTGTGATGTAATTCTGGATGGGTTCGACGGTGACGCGGTCGTGAGCCATGGCCTCGCCCGACTCGATGATCTGCTCGCGGCAGGAAACTGGTCATCCTATGAGTGCGAAGTCCGTGCGTTCGCAGACCGGCGGCAGATCAGTCCGGCCAGGGTCGCCGATTCGTTTGGTGTGCCGCGGCTCGACTCGCTGGCCGCGGCGGGTCGCTGGCGGGAATGGACGCGCCTCGCACTTGCGTTGCACCGGAGCTTCGGCATTTCACGCCGTGATCTGCTCATCGAGCATGGTGTGCGACCAGGCCGGGGGAAGAAGAAGTCAACGGATCAGCCGACGCTTGCGCGACGTGCGATTCGGGCGTCATCTGATAATGATCAACAGGTGGCTGCGACGAGCCCGGTGAGTGCGCGCGCGGCGCACATCGGCGGGCTCATGCAGCCCGCATACCAGGACACACTCGAGGTCGCGCATCATTGCTCCCGTGCCTTCGGGATGGACGCGCGTTTCCCGTTCTTCGATCGGCGGCTGATCGAATTCTGTGTCGCGCTGCCAGCCGAGCAGAAGTTCGGGAATGGGTGGACGCGACGTGTCATGCGGAATGCAATGCAGGGCGTTCTTCCGGAGGAGATCCGGCTGCGCGCCGACAAGGCGAACCTGCAGCCCGCGTTCGATCGCGGCCTGCGCAACGGCGACGCGTCATTGCTGCGGGGTCTCGATGTCGAGAAACTGGACGCATTTGTCGATGTGGATCTGCTGACGCAGGCGCGAGATGATTGCCTGGACGCTGCCGGGCAGGCAGTCGCGGGAGATGATTCGACGCTGCTGCTGCGCTGCGCGACGCTCGCAGTGTGGATGGAGAAACGGGAACATGATG
The DNA here is from genome assembly GCA_964384585.1 of uncultured Gemmatimonadaceae bacterium. GTDB lineage: Bacteria > Gemmatimonadota > Gemmatimonadetes > Longimicrobiales > RSA9 > DASTYK01. Next base: position 4,976 of record CAYLME010000086.1, read on the forward strand.
ACCGGGGCGTAGCGTGCGCAGATCGTGTGGCGCAGTTTACACCTGCACTTGTTCCGTAGGATGGTGCCGCTACTGTTGCGGCACGACGAGGCTGACGGTCCTGCGCCGTCGCAGCCGCCACGTGGCGGAAATCACTCACTCGAAACGAAGGAGCTTGCGAGTGGAGAAGGCATCGAGACAGACCTGGATCGTTCCTCAGATCCAGCGGTACGGGACGTTCGAGCAGAAGACGCAGAGCGGATGTGACAAGCTGTCGGTCGGAGCCATGGATGGCTTCAGCTTTTCAGGCTCGTCCATCGTCTGCGCGTCCTGAACCACGCAGCAGATCGTCGCCGCTCCCGGCCCCGTCGGCGGGGGCGGCGCGATCCATCCTGACTGATTCGTGAACGCCGAATCTGCATCACCGGTTGGCCCCGCCGCGGACGTGCATCGCTACGCCGTGTATGGTGGCATGCTGATGTCCGAGCTGCCCTTTCACGAGTTGCCTGTTGCAGCGGGGGACACGCCTGCCACGCACACATGGCAGTTCCGTCGGGACAGAGTAGCGCCACCTGCTCTGAACATGGAACGTGCTGGCGAACGCACGGCAGGTAAGGAGACGTACGTCCTTTGGCGGACTGCACGCGGTTTTCGGCTCGAGTATTCGCACGCCGGAGTTTTCGACGTCGATGTAGAGCGTGCCGAGGTCGTGTGGTATCCCCGCGCTGACGAGAACGTGGAGCTTGCGCGCGCGATCCTGATCGGTCCCGTCGCAGCGCTGCTGCTCGAGGCGATGGGGGACCTTTGCCTGCATGGCAGCGCGGTGCTTGCTGCGGATGGCGCGATCGCTTTCGTCGGTCCGAAGCATCACGGCAAGTCTACGCTCGCGCTGGCCCTGACCGCCGCCGGGTGTCGCCTGATGTCAGACGACCTGGTCGCGATCACGGCAGATCAGCCTGCCCTCATACGGCCCGCGGTACCGACGGTGCGCTTGTGGGACGACGCCGCCGCGCGGCTCCGACCGGAAGCGCTCTGCGATACTCGCATTCCCGGCATCAAGCATACGCTAGGCCACTTTCACGACGATCGCATCGCGAACGATGCAGCCCTTCTCAGTGCGATCTACGTGCTCGTTCCGGAGCGTGGATCAGAGGGCGGCGTTCGTCGGGCTCGCCTGGGTGGCGCCGAAGCAGCGATCGCACTTGCGCAGCAGAAGAAACTCGCCGATACACTGATCGGCTATGGTGATGCCGCGTCACGACTGCCGCGCGCGGCGGCACTTGCGGCTGCTGTCGCGGTATACGAACTACACGTGCCACGCGATTTCGCCGCGCTGCCAGGCGTGGTCGAACAGATCATTGGGTGGCATGGCGCTGCAACCTCAGGCATGACACCGATCGGGGTGGTGGTGGAGCAGGGATGATGGCAGCAGCTCGGAATCCAGACGTGATCGAACTTCATACGCGCATGACCGCCTGCAGCGACCAGGTTTCGTGCAAGGTCGAGGACGAGACGGTGATCCTCAGCCTCCGCACCGGCGAGTACTATGGACTCAACCCGGTGGCCGCCACGATCTGGGAGTTGCTCCAGCAGGAGCGCAGCGTCGCCGAAGTTCGTGACACGCTGCTCGGCATGTACGACGTGGACGAGGCAACGTGCACGGATCAGGTACTCGCCGTGCTGCGTGACATGCAGTCGATGGAGTTGCTGAAGATCGCCTAGGTATGCCTGCGAAAACGCCGCCGCACGGATGGAGTGCGACGGCGCTTCATACCGTCCGACGACGCGGCGTGAGTCCTACGCCAGCATCATCATCGGCTCTTCGATCATATCCCGCAGCGTCTGCAGGAACCGCGCACCCGTCGCGCCGTCGATGACGCGGTGATCGCAGCTCATCGTCATGCGCATGCGTGAGCGCACGACCAGCTCGCCGTCTTCGACCACCACCTTCTCCTCCGCACGACCAACGGCAATGATGCCCGCCTCCGGCGGATTGATGATCGCCGTGAACTCGTCGATGCCGAACATGCCGAGGTTCGAGATCGAGAACGTCGCGCCCGTATACTCTTCGGGCTTGAGTTTCTTCTCGCGCGCCCGGCCGGCAAGCTCCTTCACCTCCGTCGCGATCTGCGCGATGCCCTTCGCATCCGCATCACGGATGACCGGCGTAATGAGACCGTCCTCGACCGCAACCGCAACTCCGATGTGTGCGCGGTTGAACCGGCGGATGTGCGATTCGTGCCACTGCGCGTTCACTTCGGGGTGGCGCACGAGCGCGGCCGCGATGGCCTTCACCAGGAAGTCATTGACCGACGCCTTCACACCCTGGTCCGCAAGCTGTGCGTTCACACGCTCACGCGCTTCCGTGATGCGCGTCATGTCGACTTCGACCGTGAGGTAGAACGTCGGGATCGGGCCTAGCGACTGCACGAGCCGCTTCGCGATCGTCTTGCGCATCTGCGAGACGGGCATGTCCTCGTACTCGGCACCATCGCGACGCACGGCCGCCGGCGCACGAACGCCCGACGGCGCAGCTGCGGCGGCCGGTGCGGCGCCCTCGTCGAGCGCTGCCTCGATGTCCTTCTTCGTGATGCGACCGCCGGGACCGCTGCCCGCCACCGCACCCAGTTCGAGCCCTGCCTCCGATGCGAGCTTGCGCGCGAGAGGCGACGCCTTGATGCGACCGTCGCCGTCCGGGCCACCCGCGTCACCGTTCGTTGCGGCAGCGACGCCGGCATGGCCGCCTCCTGCGCCCGCAGCGTCACGCGGCTTCGCACCCGTCTCGGCAGCGCGACCCTTCTGCGTCTCCGACTGACCCGCCGCGACCGCCTGCGCGGCCCTGCCCGCATCCGACTCTACCGCCTTGCCACCAGCGGGCGCCTCGGCCGTACGATCGGCCGCAGTCCCCTCACCCGCTTCTTCCCCGGCTCGGGCCCCGGGCCCCGGCCCGATGTCCCCGATATCCTCGTCCGCCGCCGCAATGATTCCGATCACCTGGCCGATCGGCGCAGTGTCGCCCTCGTCGAGCATGATCCTGCGAAGCACACCGGACCCGCGCGCGACCAGCTCCATCGTCGCCTTGTCGGTCTCGATCTCGGCGAGGACGTCACCGTCCTTGACCTGGTCGCCTTCCTTCTTCAGCCAGCGAACGAGCTGCCCCTCCTCCATCGTCGGGGACAGCGCTTCCATGTGTACCTTTGTCGCCATTGTTGCCGCCTCAGGCCGTCTGCCGGTAGAGCACGCGGTTGCACGCCGCGACCACTCGCTCCGCCGACGGCTTCGCCATCCGCTCGAGCATCTTCGCGTACGGCATGGGTACGTCCGCCTGCGTCACGCGCAGGATCGGCGCATCGAGATAGTCGAACGCCTCTTCCTGGATCGTGTCAACGATCTGGGAGCCGATGCCGACGTACGGCCAGCCCTCCTCCAGGTAGACGACGCGGTTGGTCTTCTGCACGGTCGCGAGAATCGCGTCGACGTCGAGCGGCCGCAGCGAGCGCAGGTCGAGCACCTCCGCGCTCACGCCATCCTTCTCGAGCGCGGTCGCGGCCTGCAGTGCGACGTGGACCATCTTGCCGTGCGTGATGATGCTGACATCGGTGCCTTCACGCTTCACGTCGGCGACGCCGAGCGGAATCACGTAGTCGTCGTCATCCGGGACCTCGCCCTTCATGTTGTACAGCAGCTCACCTTCCATCACGACGACGGGGTCGTCATCGCGCACCGCCGCCTTGAGCAGCCCCTTCGCATCCGCAGGTGTCGCTGGTGTGACCAGCTTGAGACCCGGGAAGTGCGCATATGACGACTCGAGCGCCTGCGAGTGCTGCGCCGACAGCTGCAACGCTGCGCCTGTCGGTCCACGAAAGACGATCGGGCACTTGTACTTGCCCGCCGTCATGTAGTGAACCTTCGCCGCACTGTTGAACACCTGGTCCATCGCCAGGATCGAGAAGTTGAACGTCATGAACTCGATGATCGGACGCAGCCCGAGCATTGCCGCACCAACACCGAGACCGGTGAAGCCAAGCTCCGTGATCGGTGTGTCCACGACGCGCTTCTCGCCGAAGCGATCGAGCAGTCCCTTCGAGACCTTGTATGCGCCATTGTAGAGCCCTACTTCCTCACCCATCAGGAAGACGTCGGGATCGCGCTCCATCTCTTCAGCGAGCGCTACGTTCAGCGCTTCGCGATAAGTCAGTGTAGCCATGTTCCTCTATCGACGTTGAACTGCGGGCCGGGTGCCCGGGCCCGCATGTCACTCAGTCCTGCTCCAGCCGATTCTTCCGATCAAAGAACAACCTGCCATGCACGTCCTCTGTTGCATAGACGTGCGTATACAGGTCCTCGATGCCCGGTTCGGGCGAGTTGTCCGCGAACTCGGCCGCCTCATCGCATACTTTCTGGATCTCGGCGTCCATCGTCTTCAGCTCGTCGTCGGACAACAGATCATTGTCCTTCAGCGACTCGATGAAGCGCGTGATCGGGTCCTTCTGCTTCTGCTCCTCGACCTCGTCCTTCGTGCGATACACACCGTGCACGGGGTCGGACATCGAGTGGCCCATGAAACGGTAGCAGCGCGCCTCGATCAGCGTCGGCGTGCCATCGGCGCGCGCGCGGTCGATCGCTTCCTGCGTGACGCGACGCATGTCGATCACGTCCATGCCGTCCGCAACGGCCGATGGCATGTCGTACGCGCTCGCCTTCTGCGAGATGTCGTAGAGGGATGACGCGCGCTCCCAGGCGGTGCCCATGCCGAAGCGGTTGTTCTCGACGATGAAGATGACCGGCAGCTTCCAGAGTGCGGCCATGTTCAGCGACTCGTGGAACGCGCCCTGGTTCACCGCCGCCTCGCCCATGTAGCAGAGCACGACGTGATCCTGCTCGCGATACTTGATCGCGAAGCCGGCGCCCACCGCGAGCGGGACCTGCCCGCCGACGATGCCCCAGCCGCCCAGGAAGTTCTGCTCCGCACCGTACAGGTGCATTGAGCCGCCCTTGCCGCCCGCGCAGCCGTCGACGCGGCCGTACAGTTCGGCCATCACCGCTTTCGGCGTAATGCCCTTGACCATCGCCTGCACGTGATCGCGGTATGCAGTGATCACGTGGTCCTCCGGGCGCAGCGCCATGATCGAACCGACGGCCACGGCTTCCTGGCCGATATAGAGGTGGCAGAAGCCGCCGATCTTGCCGATCGCATACGCCTCCGCCGACTTCTCCTCGAAGCGCCGGCCGAGCAGCATCTGGTAGAGCATTGCGTGCAGCTCGTCCTTGTCGAGTCCGAGCATCGCGCCTCCCTTCCGTGCGGCCGTGTCGCGGCCATTCGAGCTTCCGCCCGGTCGCGGCGCCTTCCGCGCCGCCTTCGTCTGTGCCATCCCTCTCTCCTCAGATGACTTCAATGCGCCACATGCGCGCATTTTTGGTTCCGCCGAACACACGAACGGCCGGCGCAGCTACCGCTCCTCGCGGGCCACCGCGGCCGGCCGGGGTTGTACGCCTCCAGCGTCAGTCCCGTCAGCCGGCCTTTCGTTTCGTTTCCAGCTGCACCAGCGTCGGGGTGATCTCCGCCGGTGCCGGGACATCTGCTTCCATTACCGTCCGGATCTCGCCAGCCGCGCCCGCAGTGACTGTCCTCGCCTGCGTCTCGGCGTGATAGCTCGAGCGCACCAGCGGCCCCGACTCCACGTGTGAAAAGCCCAGCTCCTCCTCGCCAACGCGCTTCCACTGCCTGAACTCCGCCGGCGTCACCCAGCGCGCCACCGGCGCATGGTGCTCACTCGGACGCAGGTACTGCCCGAGTGTGACGATGTCGACGGCTGCCTTGCGCAGGTCGACGAGCGCCTGGCGGATCTCCTCCTGGGTCTCGCCCATGCCGAGAATCACGCCGGACTTCGTCAGCAGCGAAGGATCCATGGCCTTCGCAGCGCCCAGGTACGAGATGCTGCGCCAGTAGCGGCCGCCCGGCCGCGCCCACGGGTGCAGCCGCTCGACCGTCTCGAGATTGTGGTTCAGGATGTCGGGGCGAGCGTCCACGACCACGCGCAGCGCGTCTTCGTCACCCTTGAAGTCCGGGATCAGCACCTCGATGGTCATCGAGGGACGGCGGCTGCGGCATTCGCGGATTGTCTCCGCGAAAATCCGGGCGCCGCCATCCGGCAGTTCGTCGCGGTTCACGCTAGTGATGACGACGTGCTCCAGCGCCAGCGCTTCGATTGCCTCACCGACCCGGCGCGGCTCGTCCTCGTCCAGCTCCGTCGGCATCCCGTGCGCGATCGCGCAGTACTTGCACGCGCGCGTGCAGACGTCGCCCAGGATCAGGAACGTCGCCGTGCCGGCCTCCCAGCACTCGCCGATGTTCGGGCAGCCGGCTTCCTCGCAGACCGAGTGCAGGTTCAGCCCGCGCATCAGACCCTTCAGCCGGGTGTAGTTCTGGCCTCCCGGCGAACGGACCTTCAACCACTCCGGCCGATTGCCCCGCAGCGGCTGCGGCGCGCCGTCCAGGATCGGCAGACGCGCCGTCCCTTTCGACTTGACCACACCGGTGTCCTTGCCCGCGGGCGCGTATCCCCGCGGACTCTCCTGTCCTGCAATCATCTTCCACTCCGGTCGAGAACGGAAATCATACCGAAGGTCGGGGGAAGGGGCAACGCAGGACAGACGCGGTTCCGGGGCAGATGCGCAGGAAAACTTCGGTCGAACGGGGCCATTGCAAGGAACCGCCGGCCCCCAGGAAGTGCGGGTGAAGTCGAACAGGGGCCCGCCCCTCACCCCACCATGACCCCCAGCGCCTCTCGCAGCCGCGGCCGCTCCCACACGAACCCCGCGTCCTGCAGCACCTTCGGAATCACCTTCAAACCACCCAGCAGCAACTCGTCCGCCATGCCGCCCGGCGCAAGCCGCAGCGCGAACTCCGGTGCCTTCAGAAAACTCGGCCGACTCACCGCGCGCGCGAGCTCGTCGTTCAACTCCGCATTCGTGACAAAATTCGGCGCAACGAGGTTCACCGGCCCGGTGAAATCAGTGGTGTCCAGGAAGAGCAGCAGTGCGCGAACCACGTCCTCGAGCGCGATCCAGGGCGTGTACTGCTCGCCGCTGCCGAGCTTCGCGCCGAGACCCATCCGGTAGAGGGGCAGCAGCGCCTTGAGCATGCCCCCCTTCGGCGAGTAGATCGGTGCCGTGCGCGGATGCACCACCCGAATGCCCGCGTCGCGTGCGGGATCGGCGGACTTCTCCCATGCTACGGAGACATCCGCCATGAACCCGGTTCCCGGCGGGCTGCTCTCGGTCAACGGCTCATCACCGCGATCACTGCCGTAGTAGTTGACGCCGGACATGCTGACCAGGACCGCTGGCTTGCCGCGCCGCGCTGCGAGCGCGTTCGCGAGCAGGGTCGTACCCTGGACACGGCTGTCGTAGATCGCCCGCTTCTTCCGCGGCGTCCACACCCCCGCGATCGATTCGCCCGCCAGATGCACCACGGCATCGAAGCCCTCGAGCTTCGCCGCCTCGATCTGTCCCTTCTCCGGCTGCCAGACGATGACACGCTCCCGCCCCGAGACCCCCCGGAACGAACGGACCACCCGGACGATCTCGTCGCCGCGCCGCTGCAGCGCCTCCATCAGCGCCCGGCCGATCATCCCGCTGGACCCCGTTATCGCAATCCGCACCGGACTCTCCCGCCCGTCGTTCCCGTCGTTCCCGTCGTTCCCGTCGTTCGCGGCCCCGGCCCAGGGCCCCGGGCCCCGGGCCCGACTCACCTCAGCTCACCTGTCCCGAGGCAGCGTCACATCCCGTTCCCCGCGCGCCCGCGCCGTCTCGTTGCGATCCGACGCCTCGTACTCGGACTTCAGCAGGTCGAGCATCTCCTGCCGCCGCTGGTACAGCCGCTTCGGCCTGCGCGGTTCGTGCCGCGTCAGCGCATACGCGGCGAGCAGCGGCATGGCGATCGTCGCGTCCGTGTAACACACCACCGCATCGGGCAGGCGGTCCGGATCGACCTTGCCCCAGCTCACTGCCTCGGCCGGTGTCGCACCGGACAGGCCTCCGGTATCCGGCCGCGCATCGGTGAACTGCAGGAAGTAGTCGTGTCCCTTCTCGGCGATGCCGAGCACTTCCTGGATCTGCGGCTCCGTCTGGAGCGCGAAGTTCTTGGGGCTGCCGCCGCCGAAGATCGTGATCGCACTGCGACCGCCGCCGCGTTTCGCGGCGAGGACGATGGAGGCGGTCTCGTTGACATCGGCGTTCACGTCGTACTGCAGCTGGTAGCCCTGCAGTGCTGCCGCGGCGACGTTCATGCCGATGGACGAGTCGCCCGGCGACGATGTGTACACGGGAACGTCGTACTCATGACACGTGGCAAGCAGCGACTTGCCGGTCTGTCCGAGCGCCTTCTGCCGTTCTGCGACGTACTTGCCCGCGAGCCAGTGGAACTCGGCGGTGGACATTGTGCGCTGGAACTCCTCGCCGGTGATCATCTTCCGGAAGAATGCGTCGGTGTCGAGCAGCACGGAGTAATCGAAGAAGATGTCGTAGATGCGCACGACCTCCTCGTCGCGCAGGACGATGTCGGATACGGATGCGCTGCCCTGGTGCAGGTCGAGGCCGATGCCGAAATGCGTGTCGTGATACAGGTTCGCGCCGGTCGAGATGATCCAGTCGATGAAGCCCGCTTCGACGAGCGGGATGATCGCGCTCATGCCGAGCCCGGCGGGTGTCAACGCACCGGTGAGCGTGACGCCGATCGTGACGTCGTCGTCGAGCATGCGCTCGGTGAACAACCTGCAACCTTCGCGCAGACGGCCGCCGTTGTAGGAGAGGAACGCCTGGTCGATGAG
>CAYLME010000087.1:0-3252 GCA_964384585.1 uncultured Gemmatimonadaceae bacterium
GCTTCGTGTGCCTCCTGCGCCCCCTTCTGCTGCTTGCCGCCCCAGGGGCGCGTGTTCACGTAGTCGTTGCCGAAGCGCTCGCGCAGATGATCCCGTGCGGCGTCCGCGGCGCTCGACGCGATGCGTGTCGAGTCGGTTCGCATGTACGTGATCAGACCGACGGCGCCCTCGGCGCCCAGCTCCACGCCCTCGTAAAGCTGCTGCGCGATGCGCATCGTGCGCTGTGCGGCGAAACCGTTACGCTTCGCCGACTCCTGCTGCAGTGTCGATGTGGTGAACGGCGGCGGTGGATTCTTCGTGCGTTCGCGGCGCTTGATCTCGGTGATGACGAACGGACGGTCCTGCACGTCGTCGCGTGCGCCGATCGCGTCGGCCTCGTTGTCGATCGTGAACGTCTTGCCGTCGATGTGATGGAGCCTGGCGTCGAACGGGCGCTCGTCCTTCTCGAGGTGCGCCGTGATCGACCAGTATTCCTGCGCGACGAATGCGCGGATCTCCTGCTCGCGCTCCGTGATCAGCCGCAGCGCCACCGACTGCACGCGTCCGGCGGAGAGGCCGGGCCGGATTGGCTTCCACAGGGTCTCACTGGCCGGGAAACCGACGAGGCGGTCGAGGATGCGACGCGCCTGCTGCGCCTCGACCTTGCGCATGTCGAGCTGCATCGGCTCTTCGAGCGCGCGTCGCACGGCATCACGCGTGATCTCGTGGAAGAGCACGCGCTGGAAGCGGCCATCGGTGTCGTCCTCATCGTAGCCGAGCTGCTCGGCGACGTGATAGGCGATGGCTTCGCCCTCGCGGTCAGGGTCGGTCGCGAGGATCACGCGGTCCACGGCGTCAGCGTCGCGGCGCAGATCCTGGATGATCTTGCCCTTGCCACGTATCGTCACGTACTTCGGCTCGAAGCCGTGCTCCACGTCCACGCCGAGTTCGCCCTGCGGAAGGTCGCGGATGTGACCGACCGACGCCTTCACGCGGTAACCCTTGCCCAGATATTTCGAGATCGTGCGTGCCTTGGCGGGCGACTCGACGATCACGAGATGCGACTCGTGCTTGCTCATTCGCTGGTTCGTTCTCCTGGAATCCGGGCGGCGATCTCTTCTGCGATGTCACTGACCGTGCGGTCATTGACGTCGAGTACGAGGTCGGCCCGGCGATAAAGCGATTCGCGTTCCGCGATCAGTGTACGGGCGCGGTCAAGCGGGTCCGCGCCGGCCAGCATGGGACGATCCGCGCCGCCGCCCACACGGCGCACGGCTTCCTCGGCACTGACACGCAGCCACACGACAAACGTGCCGTCCGGCAGGTCGTCGAGTGCGCCGGGGGCCGTGACCCATCCGCCTCCCGGCGCGATCACGGCGCGCTCGGCCGACCTGACTTCCGCCGCGAGCCGCGCCTCGAGCGCGCGGAAAACGGACTCGCCGTGCTCGCGGAAGATCTCCGGCACGGTCTGGCCGCTGCGGCGCACGACCTCTTCGTCCACGTCGATGAAGCGCCAGCCCAGGCGCTCGGCGAGCAGGCGGCCGACCGTCGTCTTGCCGGACGCCATGAAGCCAATCAGCAGGACCCGACGAACGGTGTCGTGCGGCGTCCCTTCCGTTTGCGACGTGGCTGCGGGACCCGGGCGCGACCCCGTACCCCCGCCGCCCACGCCGGTGCCGGGCTCACGCATCGAGGCTCGCGCGCAGCCTTGCCGTGCGCTCCTTCAGATGATCGATGTACCCGCGCAGGTTCCGCAGCAGCTCACTCATGCTGTCCCCACCGAACTTTTCGAGCAGCGCGTCCGCCAGCACCGTTGCGAGCATTGCCTCGCCGACGACGCCTGCGGCGGCGAGTGCGACGACGTCACTCCGCTCGCGCACGGCGTCCGCGCGCTCACCGGTGCGCAGGTCCACCGAGCGCAGCGGTTGCATCAGCGTGGACAGAGGCTTCATCGCTACGCGCACGACGAGGGGCGCGCCGGTCGTCATGCCACCCTCGAGGCCGCCGGCATTGTTGCCATGCCGCCCGAAGCCGCCGCTCGCGGTTTCACCGTCCACGCGTTCGATCTCGTCATGCACCTGTGAGCCGCGGCGCCTGGCCGCCTCGAAGCCGAGGCCGATCTCCACCCCCTTCATCGCCTGGATCGACATCATCGCCTGGGCGATCCGGCCGTCCAGCCGCCGGTCCCAGGCAACATGACTGCCGAGGCCGGCAGGAACGCCGCGCGCGACGACCTCGAACACACCACCAAAGGTGTCGCCGTCGGCCTTCGCGGCATCGATCGCCTCGATCATGCGCCGCTCCGCGTCGCGATCGAGCGTGCGCAGCGGCGACGCATCCGCAGCCGCATTCAGGTCATCGGGCAGCACGTCGGGCAGCGCTGCGTCGATGCCGCCGAGTGAGACGATGTGGCTTCCGATCGCGACGCCCGCGTCGGCCAGGATGCGCTTCGCGACGGCACCGGCGGCGACGCGCGCCGTCGTCTCACGCGCGGACGCACGCTCCAGGATGTCGCGTGCGTCCGTCCGGTCGTACTTGAGCACGCCCACAAGATCGGCATGACCGGGGCGCGGCAGGTGCACACGACGCAGCTTTTTCTCGGGCGTGTCCGCGTCCGGCGGCTCCGGCGACATCGAGACCTGCCAGTTCTGCCAGTCGCGGTTCCAGACGAGCAGGGCGAGCGGCGAGCCGAGCGTCTCGCCGTGGCGCACACCGGTCAGGATCTCCGCCGCGTCCTGCTCGATCTTCATGCGGCCGCCACGGCCGTAGCCGCCCTGCCGGCGCCGGAGGTCGGGATCGATGTCGCGCTCGGCGATCAGCTCGAGCCCGGCCGGCACCCCCTCGATGAGCGCGACGAGGCCGCGACCGTGAGATTCGCCTGCGGTTCGAAAGGTGAAATGCATCGGTCCAGTCAGCTATTTTTGCGCGCCGCCGGGTGCGCCTTGCGGTACGTATCGAGGGCGCTGCGAGCGGCCGGATCCGTTCATCGGCAAAACTGCGAGAGCCCGGCGGTTGGCCGGGCTCTCGCGTTGACCTGCGTCTATATACGGGACCGATGCGCTTCCTGTCCAGCGGTCACCGCTCCTGGTGTCCCTTCAGCCGGACCGTCAGTTCCGGATGATGTAGGGTGTCACCATGATCAGCAGGTCGCGCTGCACTTCCTCGTTCGACGTGCGACGGAACAGGTTGCCCAGCACCGGCAGGTCCATCAGGATCGGGATGCCTGCCCGCTCCTGCGTCCGCTGCGTCTCCGTGAGCCCGGCGATCACCGCC
>CAYLME010000087.1:3262-13771 GCA_964384585.1 uncultured Gemmatimonadaceae bacterium
GTCTGACCGTTCTCCACCAGGACCTGCGTCTGCGCGTTCGAGGTCTCGAAGACGACACCCGCATCCGACAGGCCCGGCGCTACCTGCGAGCGCTCCGCCTGGATCTCCAGCATCACCATGTTGCCGGTGACGTGCGGTGTGACTTCGAGAATGACGCCCGTCTGCTTGTACTCGACGGTGGCGCGTGCTGCGCCCAGCCCGCCGGTCTGCGAGCCGAGGTCAACCACGCGGACCGGTGTCTCCTGACCGACCTGCACGCGGGCAGCACGGTGGTCGAGCGTCGTGACGACCGGCGCCGCCTGAACGTCCGTCAGGTTGACACGCTGCAGCGCCTCGATGAACGAGACCAGCGTGTGACGGCCGAGCACGAGCGACAGCGCGAGCTGCAGCGTCGGCTCCTGGATCCGGTTGGTCGCGTTGCCGAGCGCCGCGATCGAGTTGCCGTCCAGCAGGATCAGGTCGTCCTCGGTCGAGGCCCCGGTGTTCGGATTGATGTTGCTCGCGAGCCCGGCCAGCTGCGTCCCCTCCATGTCCTTCAGGTCGTAGGAGAAGCCGAGCGCCTGGAGCTGCGTCCGGTTCACGAATGCGATCCGCGCCGAGATGTTGATCTGCGCCGTGCGCACGTCGAGCTGCTCGATCATCGGGCCGATACGCTCCAGTGCCGAGCGCGTGTCGGTCACCAGGATCGCGTTGTTCGCGCGGTTGATCGAGACCTTGCCCTGGTCGCTCAGCAGTCCGCCGATCGTGGACTGGAGCGAGTCGGCAGCCACGTACTGGATCACGAACTGGCGCGATTCGACCGGCTCCGTCTGCGTGCGCAACGCGCGCGCGCTGCCGCCCTCTACGATCAGCACACCGCTCGCCAGCTCACGGAGCCGGAGGTTGTTGGCTTCCAGGATCGCGTCGAGCGCAATGTCCCACGGCTGGTTCACGATCTCCGCCGTGATGAGCGTGCTGCGAACGTCCGGCGACGGGATGATGCTGCGTCCGGACATCGCTGCGAACGCAGCGAGCACATCCGGTACCGGCACCTGGTCGAATGTCACCGTGATCGACTGTGCGAGCGGCCGCTGCGGCTGCGTCACGGTCCCTGCCCGGGGCGGCTCGGGGCGGGTCACCTGCTGCGGCGCCGGCCGCGCTGCCGGCGCGGCCGCGAGCCCGTCACCGGACGTCCACGGAGAGAACTCGCCAGCCCGGTTCGGGAACGAGACGCGCACGGCGTTCGCCTCGCGCTGGATCTCGTAATCGACAGGCGACTGGAGCTCGATCACCACACGGGCGACACCCGGCTGGAACTGCGCCACGCGCAGCCCGCGAACGCCGCCGCGGTTGATGCGATCCCACCGTGCGCCGCGGGTCTCGACGCCCTCGAAGTCGAGGACGAGGCGGCCGTCGTCCATCATGAAGTCACGCGTGTGCACGTCGGCATCAACGCGGATCACGACTTCAGTGCGGCCCGCGGCGGGGACGATGCTCAGTTCCGTGACACTCGCCGGCGCAGAGACCGGGGCCACGATGGTCGTCAACAGCGCGATGATCGAGATCATCGTCTCGCTCCTTGGTTTGGCTTCAGCTCGAGTACGCCCTGGCGGTAGACACCGAATTCATTGACCGAGAACAGCACACGTGACCGGCCGATATCGACGACGGACGCGTTTCCTACACGTTCACCACGGCGCAGGCGGTACACCTTGCCCGTCACGTCCTGCACCAGCACGATGCTCTCGCGCGGGTCCTGCGCGAATACGATCATCCGCACCGACAGCTCGTCGAAGAGCGGGCCGTCGTCCGACGCCGTGAGCGGCCGGAACGGGTCACGCCGTCCGCCCGATGCGTAGCTGAACACTTCCCGGTCGAAGACCAGGCGCGGCTCGGCGGACGAGTCCGCCGGCGCTGCTCCCGCTGGCCGTGCGGTCTCCGCACCGCTCGCCGGCCGCTGTGCGGAGGCCGGTGCCGTCCAGATTGCCGCGGCCAGCACTGCGACACCAATCACATAGCGTCTCATCGGCGACCTCCCCGTGCATTCGCCGGTGCGGCCGTGTCCGGCTTCAGCTCGCCCGGGTCAGGAATGACATATGTCTCTGCAACGAACTCGGCGAACAGAGAGACCGAATCGGCAGGCGCGGCGCTCCGGCCACGCCCTGAACGCTCCGGTGTAACCGTCATCTCGGTCGCCGTGATGATGCGGGGCAGCGAGCCCAGCACCGACATGAATGATCCGATCTCGTGATATCCGCCGCGCACGGTCAGGTCGTAACGCTGGCGCATGTAGTACGCACCGGCCTGCTCGCCGCTCGGAGACATGGAGATCAGCTCGACATTGTTGCGCTGAGCCTCGACCGTGATCGCACGCAGCAGCTCCGGCACCTCGGCCCGGTTCGGAATCAGCTGCTCGAGCTGTTCCATGTTGGCCTGGTACAGTGCGAGCCGCTGCTGCAGCGACTCGGCGCCGTTCTGCGCGACGATGGCCCGCGCCGTCGCGTTCTTCTGCTCGAGCAACTCGAGACGGTCCTGCATGCCGTCGATCTTGTCCGCCTTCGGGGTGTGCACCATGTAGTAGAACACACCCGCCAGGACGAGCGGCAGCACCGCGATCAGAACGCGCTTCTGCTGAGCCGGATCCTTGGGAAGCAGTGCCATTGTCAGTCGCCCTGGAGAATGCTGTCCGTGCGCGTGAAGAGCGGCGCCGTACGGATCACATCCGCCGGCGGGTTCTCCCACGAGGCACGCAGCTGGAACGTGTAGTACTTGCGACCGTTTTCCTCGGTCTGCGCCGTCGTCTGCAGCGTAACCGCGCGCAGGAATGGCGAAGCCTCGAGGTCCTGGATGAAACGCGTGAGCGCGAGCGTGTTGCCGGCGCTGCCGTCGATCTCGAGCGCCGGCTGCAACGAGTTCGGGCTCGATCCCGGCAGCGCACGGATCGCCGTCAGCCAGGTATACGTCGGTACCGCACGGCTGATCTCGTCCATGAGATGCGCCCAGACGAAGCGGCCCGCGTCGATGTCCTGGATGATCTGCACCTTCTGCGCGATCGTGTCCTGGCGCGCGAGCAGCTCCTCGTTCGCAGCGCGCAGCGCGGCATAGCGCGCCGAGTCGCGGACCGCGCCCTCGATGGCGACCTCGAGATCACGCTGCCTGCTGCTGGAGCTCCACCAGAGGAAGCTGACCAGCAGCACGGACAGCACGACGCTCGCGGCCGTAAACATGGTGATCCGGTCGCCGCCCTCGGGCAGCTTGATGCGCGACGCGAGCGACGGTCCGGCCGCCGGCCGGCGACCGCCCTTGCGCGACTTCTTCTGCGCACCCGGAAGCAGATTGATCTCGATCACGTGAACCTTCCCTCTCGTCTAGGCCTGCCGCAGGGCGAGGCCTACGGGGAGCATGAGCAGCGGCGCGAACTCGTCCAGTGGGAACGCCTCCATCACCTCGGGCCGCACCCGCACACGCTGCAGCGGGTTGACGACCTCGGCACGGGCACCGAGACGGCGTGAGAGGGCGTCGACAAGACCCGGAATCCGGGCACCGCCGCCAGACACGAACACGCGGTTCAACCCTTCACCGCCGCTCTGCGCAACGATGAAGGCAACAGCGCGCTCGATGCCGACGGACAGCTCGTCGATCCGCTCGTCGACGAGCGGGCGCAGCTCCACACCGTTCTCGCGACCCTGCAGCACGGCTTCGGCGCGCTCGGCCGTGAGTCCACGCTCGCGCTGGAGCGTCTCGCGCAGACGACGCGAGCCGAACGGCAGGTCGCGCACGAGCGTCGGCTGGCCGTCCTCCATCAGGTTCACGTTCGTCGTTTCGTGGCCGACATTGACCAGGGCGACGAGACCGTTGAACGGATCCGCGTAGCTGCGCTGGAACGCATTGTGGAGCGCGAAGGCGTCGACATCGATGATCGCCGGCGTGAGGCCCGCATCCGCGAGCAGCGCCAGACGGTTCTCGATCAGCTCGCGCTTCGCGGCGACCAGCAGCACGGACATCTGCGGTGACGTGGCATCCGGATCCAGGATCTGGAAGTCGAGCTGCACGTTCTCCATGTCGAACGGCACATGCTGCTCGGCCTCCCAGCGGATCACCTCGCGCGCATCGTTCGCGCTCATGCGATCCATCTGGATCTTCTTGATGATCACGTCATGTCCACCCACCGCCGCAACCACGTTGCGCTTCTTGAGGCCGCTGCTCTCGACTACTGCGCGCAGCGTCTCTGCGACGAGGACGGGATCCATGATCTCGCCCTCGACGATTGCGTCGGGCACCAGCGGGCTGGTTGCTATCTGGACGATCTCGGGCCCGGGCTTCGAGTGGTCGACCACGACCAGCTTCACGAAGCCGCTGCCAATGTCGAGACCGGCAGAGAGCTTGCTCTTGCCGAAGAGTCCCATTACACGGACCGGTTCAAGTTGTACTGAAGGGGGAGGCCTTGAGTCAGGCGTGCTGCACGTTAGGCCGCACGCATCTGCAAGTCAAGACTTCCGTTAGCACTTCTGCATCTCTGCCGCAGCACGCACGACAGTCTATCAGTATCACTGGCGCCACACGCGCGCGCCGTTATCGCTCAGTATGCCGCGTAGCCGTCGAACCAGGTGTTGCGGATCGCGGTCAGAGAAGCAGCACCCGTCATCGCGCTCGAGACGTGGCACGAGTTGTAGTCGTACGTCTTCGTGCCGTTCGCGCGCGAGGACTCGTCCACTTCTTCACCCAGCTTCACGTTGAGGCCGCTGATGACCGCACCGGCAAGCGCACCCGTACCATTGTCAGTGATCCTGCCGCCCACCATGACGATGCCGTCCCACTTGTCGCCGCCGTCGAGCTTCAGGTCGCCGCGGATCACGAGGATGCCGCGACCATTCATGGAGCTCGGATCGAATGTGCCGCCCTCGTTGTCGATGTAGATCACCGGCCACCAGTTCGGTCGGTCCGCGAAGTCGTCTGTTGACGGCCAGTCGTCGCCGGGGATGCGGATATCGAAATTGATGACTTCCTCGTTGATGAAGCCCTCCCAGTCGATGTCCACCGCATCTGCCATCTCGTCCTGCGTGCCCATTTCCGAGATCTTCGGTTCTGCGCCTGTCACCGGATTCTCATGGCCGCTGTATCCGCCATCAGGAACCGCCACGCCCGGGAGAGCAGCCTTCATCCCGCACTGATCGAAACCCGACATCGTTCCCGAGTTGCCGTTCTTCCGGATGCCGCTGAGGCTCGTCCAGCCGGCCGGTACATCCATGTTGTACGGCACCAGCCACGCGAACTGCACCACGCTGTGCTGCGCCGGTGGCAGTGCCGCGCCCTGGAGCGCGATGCCCGTCGAGTGCACCATGTAGAGCGCACCGGTTACGCCGTCGTCGGCGCGCAGCAGCTCGGTCCGCACCTCGGCACCGCCGCCCGGGAACGTGTAGTCCATGTCCGACGGGAAATTCCGCTCCGACAGGTACTCACCGATACCCGACTCCGCGTGTGCATATGCGACTGCCTGTGCATCGACGTTGTTCACGACCGCGTTCTCGGACTCCACGCGGGCGAATGCGCCGACCACTCCGGCGGTGATGACGCCGATCAGCAGGATCGCCATCGGAATCGCAAAACCGTCGCGGCGTGCGTTCATGATCATGGTCCGCTCCATCAGTCGACCCGGTTGCGGAAGAAGATGGCCGTCGTCAGCGGTGTCAGCTGGCGGTTGCCATCTGCGCCCGGCCGATCACTCCGGCCGGTCAGTACGAGCTCGACGCCTCGCAGGTCGTCGATGTCTGTCGGCGGCGCATCCTGGGCGTCCACTTCGCTCACCTCGAAGAAGCGGAAGCGTGCACTCGCATCGAACGGTGCAGCCAGCTCCTCCGCAGCGCCGCCCTCGACCTGGCGGAACAGTCCGCGCTCACCAGGGAGCAGCCCCGAATCGTCGAATCGGTAGGTGACGATGTTGTAGAGCATGACCGCAGCCGCGACCTCGACGGTGCCCGAGCTCGGCGACACCAGCTGCACCACATGCGACCGGCCGTTCATCGCTGCGTACGTCGTCGTGATCGGCGGCGACTGGGTCGCGCAGCGGCCACCCGACGCGGCATTGCTGATGCTGCCGCTGGCCTGCGACGAGTACGTGCCCGTCGCCGGATCGCGCCACGCATACCCTGCGTAGTTCGCCCGCCCCTGCGCCCAGGTGACGGAATCGACCGGGATGACGGACACATGGAGGTTCCCGGAGGCGACGCCGCATGAGACACCGATTGCGAACGGCACCTTGACCCGCAGCGAATCGGCGCCTGCTGCGATGATGCCGTCGGTGGTTTCCACCGCGCGCAGCTCCGTGAGCATCATGTTGGTCGCCGCGCGGGACACCGCGCGCGCCTCGGTCACCTGCTCCTGCGTGTCATAGAACGCATTCTGCGACACGAAGACGCTGGTTACAGCCGCACCGACCACTGCGGTCAGGACCAGGGCGATCAGGACCTCGACGAGCGTGAAGCCGCCGCGCGGCTCGAGCGTGGCCTGTCGTGCGCCGTGGGGCGCTGCCGGAATCGATGAGATGATGTTCACGATTGTGTCCGGCTGAGCGTCATCGTGTCCGTCGTCCCCGTGCGATCGTGCGTGACGACGACCTCCAGCCGCAGCAGCCTGCTGGTACGCTGCACGACAGTTACACACACCTGGAAGTCGTCCGCACCTGCATCAACCGTATCGCAATACGCCGAGCCACCGGGGTACAGCACGCCGTTCAGTTCATCGAAGCTGGTCGCGTTGATCCGATTGACGACCTGCAGCATCGCTGCCTGGCGCGCCCCTGCCGTCTGGACATCGAGCGAGCGCTGCGCCGTCGCGAACGTCATACCGGCGAGCATCACGAGCACCGTCGCCAGGAGAACCATCGCGACCACGACTTCGACGAGCGTGAAGCCCTCGCGCATTGCCGGAGCGCGATGCTCCTGCACTCGCTGCATGACCTGTGTCTCCATTACAGCGCCTCCACGTAAATCATCCCGGCGCGCGTGATCCTGATGGCACGCCGGTGATCACCGGCCCTGATCGTGAACTGCACGGGCAGCGTTGCCGCGCCGATGGTCCCGTTCGGCAGCATGGTGATGGTCGTCTGCGACGCGATCAGTGATGACAGGCCGAAATCCGAGCCTTCCCCGATGTGTCGCGTGTTGAACACCGTGCCGTCGACCCCATCCGCGAGGCGATAGACCATGCTGTCCGTGTTGATCGTGAACGTCACCGGGCGACGTGTCCGGCTCGCCGTCGTCAGGCCCCGCTGCAGGTCCTGGGCGATCGTTGCGGCCGCCTGCTGCGCACTCGTCTGCATGAGGCCGCGACCAATCGTCGGGGCCGCCATCATGATGGCGATCGCGGCGATCACCATCACGACCAGCAGTTCGAGAAGCGTGAAGCCCGGTCGTCGGGCATGTGCACAGCAGCGTGACACGGTGGCTCCTGATTGGTTTTTCAGCGGTCCGCGGTGGGTGGAGCAGCCAGGTCAACAAGATAGGCCAAACCACCTGAACGCGGCACTGAGCGGGGCCACGGATGTCGAGATCCATGCCAGTCGGAACTGTATTGCGGCACAATGACTTGCGAGATCGACCCACGGAGTGGCGTGGCATTTTTTAGCGGGTTCGCGAACTTTTTCGGTCAGAACGCGGGCAGGCGCCAGCGCGGCGCCGCGCGGTATGCGCGGCGAAACGGAGCAGCATCCAGGGCCAGCGCGATCGCGCAGCGGTCGTGCACGAACGTGCCGCCACCATCCTCGAGCGAGAACGCCCGAACCGCGCCTTCCAGCCGCGCGCCGCTGGCAATCGCGAGCACGCCGCGAGCGACCAGAATTCCACGTACTCTCGCGCTGGCGGTCAGACGAACGTCGCCATGCGCGGCAAGAAAGCCGTGGAACTCGGTGCTGATCACCGTGTCTCCGCTGGCCACGACGAAACGCGCTGAATCCGCCCCGGTCGGGAATGCGGCAGCCATCGTTGCGAGGTCACGCCAGCCGACGCCGGCCGCATTGCCGAGCGGCAGCGAGTCGGCCCACGCGCGCGTGGTCCAGTCATCGAGCACTGGCGCCATTGCGCCCTGCGGCCCGCAGCTGGTCGTGTCGCGCTCCACGCTGTTCGCAGGTCCGGGCAGCACCGCGGTCGTGACGAGGGCCGGGAAACCGCTCACGACATCTCCGGCTGGCAGGATCCGCAGCAGAGCCCGCTCGCGCAGCGTGGCACCACCCGCGTCGGCGATCTCCACGTGAAGCAGCACCAGTTGCGCGTCCAGTCGCTCGGCGGTCGTGGCCATCTGGATGGCTGGTGCGGGGGCAGCCGGTACCACGGCCGGCCAGCGCGCCCCGATGCCGCGTGATGCCACGTCCCGTGCGTCGATGCCGGCGATCGCCACTGACAGGGCCTCGCGCGCTGCCGCGTGCAGCGTCGCGTGCGCTTCCTCGTGTTGCGCGCCGAGACGGGCGATGCGTGCGAACCCGAATGCCGCCAGTGCAACGAGCTCCATCGAGAGCACGGCGAGGAGTGCGAAGACGAGGACGGTGCCGGTGCGATTCATCGGTGCGTGTTCAGGAGCTGGACGCGAAGGGTTGTCGCCGGTCGCGAGCCCGGCCATGGCAGGCGGACCAGGGCGGCTGAGCTGTCGGCTGCCAGGCGCAGTGCGCCACGCGTGGCGAAACGTTCGTCGGTCAGCGGCTGGCGACCCTCGCGGCCGAGCCGGTAGCGGAGCGCCCGATCGCGGACGAAGTAGCTGCCGCTTTCAAAGACGAGTGCGTACGCTGACGGCGGTGCGGGCATGCCCATGCGCAGCCGCAATGCGGGATCGACTCCGCAGGTCGCTTCCGTAACGTCCCGGAGCACGTACGCCGACTCGCCGGCGGCGGTATACAGCAGCACCGAGTCCTTGCTGGCGTCGGGCCGTCTCGTGCCCGCGTACATCACGGTGACGGCATCGGCTGCGACATGGCAGACACGGCCGCCACCGCGGAACACCCGCAGGATGACGGAATCACCGCCGATGGCCCGCACATCGCGCAGCGGGTCCACCCAGCGCAGTTCCTCGCCAAGGATACCCACCGCAGTACGCGCCGCCTCCGCATCGGCGCTTCCGCTGGCAAGCGACCGCAGCAGTCGGCTCTGAGTCGCCATCACGGACACCACGGCGGCGCTCACCAGCGAAGCGAGGACCAGCGCGACCAGGCACTCGACCAGCGTCATGCCCGCTCGCGGAAGAGGCTGCCTCACCATGCGCCGATTGCGGGCGGAAGTGCCACGCTGCGCGACCCGAGCCGGATCGTGTCGGTTTGACCGGAGAGGACGATCTCGAACCGGATGTCATGACCGACGCTGTCGGCTGCGACCGTCCAGTGATATTCCGCGATCTGTTCGCGCCGCACACCCGCGGCCGGTGCAGCCGCGGTGACGAGCGAGTCGAGCATCGCTGTCGCCTGCTGCATTGCCGTTTCGCGCCGAAGTGCGGACGTTGCCGTCCGTGCTGCGTGCGCCGTCAGTGCAGCCGCTCCGAGCGCGCCGATCGCGAAGACCACGAGCGCGACGATGACCTCGACGACTCCGAATCCGGGACGTCGCGTGCCGTTTGTGGCGAACAGCGTGAACCGACCAGGGATCACCATAGCCGCACCCGTCCGTAAGCGGAGATGGTGAGTCGCGCATCGGCGTCATGACGGACCAGGCGCACGGTTCGATTGGCCATGCGGCCGATACCGAGCCGGTCGTACGCGACGGCGGCGGTGTCCGCGCCGGACAGATCGATGCGCGCGTTGTATACGGCCGTGACGTGCGTCGGCAACGCGAGCGTGTCGCCTCGCGGTGAGCGCACCCACACCATACCGTAGCGTGCATCCAGTACCAGGGCTGCGCCGCCGTGCGTACGGGCGAGCATGCGGGTCCGTGCCAGTTCGGTCGCGACGGCATCGCGCGCGGCACGGACTGCGTATCTGTCGATGGTGCGACGAACGCCCGGCGTGGCTACGGCGAGGGCGATGCCGAGTGTCGCGAGAACGGCGAGCAGCTCGACGAGGCTGTAGCCGGAGCGCGGAAGGCGGGGTGATGTGAACATGCGCCATGGTCGCGCCGTACCCGGGGCGCGACCATGGCCGTGCGCGACCTATTCCAGGCCGTACTCGCGGATCTTGTAGAGCAGTGCGCGTGAGCTGAGCTCGAGCAGGTCCGCCGCGCGCGTGCGGTTGCCGCCCGTACGCTCCAGCGCCTTCTGGATCAGCCGCCGCTCGAGCGCCGAGCCGTGCTTCTTCACCGACAGCTCGTCCTCACCCAGCTCAGGCGAGTCCATGGCGGAGATGGGCGTGCGCACGTGCGGCGGCAGATCGTCCTCGCCCAGGCGACGCCCGTCCGCCAGCACCATCGCGCGCTCGATCGTGTTCTCGAGCTCGCGCACGTTGCCCGGCCACGGGTAGTTCAGCAGCAGGCGCATCGCGTCGGCATCGACGCCTTCGATATTGAGTCTGAGCTTCTTGTTGTACTGATCGACAAAGTGGTGCACGAGCAGCGGGATCTC
>CAYLME010000088.1:0-13666 GCA_964384585.1 uncultured Gemmatimonadaceae bacterium
GATCTCGACGTCGCAGCGGGCGAGCTGATCGGCGTTGTCGGTGAGAGCGGGTCCGGCAAGACGACGCTGCTGCGTACGATCGCGGGCCTCGAGACACCGACCACCGGCACCGTCCGGATCGGCGACCGCGTCGTTTCGCGCCCGCGCGACGTGCTACCGCCCGAACAGCGCGGGGTCGGTCTTGTCTTCCAGGACTACGCGCTCTTCCCGCACCTCACCGTCGAACGCAACATCGCCTACGGACTGCACCGCCTTCGGCGACCGCAGCGGATGCAGCGCGTGCAGGAGTTGCTCGAGCTGGTCGGCATGAAGGGCCTCGGCGAGCGCTATCCGCACGAGCTGTCCGGTGGGCAGCGCCAGCGCGTCGCGCTCGCACGCGCACTCGCGCCCGATCCCGCGGTCATCCTGCTCGACGAGCCGTTCAGCAACCTGGACGCCGCACTGCGCGACGAGCTGCGCTCCGAGGTCGGACGTATCCTGCGCACGAGCGGAACGACGGCGCTGATCGTGGTGCATGACACGGACGACGTGCTTGCGCTGGCCGATCGCGTTGCGATCCTGCGCGACGGCGACCTCTGGCAGATCGGTACGCCGCGCGAGCTGTACGAGCGACCGCGCGACGCGTACGTCGCGCGCTTCTTCGGCCCGACGAACATCATCCCCGCGATCGCACGTGACGGCGTGTTCGATACGCCGCTGGGTGAAGTGGTGTCACCGCTCGCGACCGGGAACGAAACGCCGGTGCAGCTGTCGGTGCGCCCGGCTGATGTCCGACTGATGGAAGGCGGCGCTGCCGCGACGATCGCGCGTGCCAGCTATCGCGGCTCGTTCACCGAGTTCACCGCATCCGTCGCGGACGAGAGCGGCGCATCGTTCGACGTGGTCGGGAACGCACCGGGAGGCACGCAGCTCACGATCGGGCAGCAGGTGCAGATCGGCGTTCACGGGAACGGCGTGCAGCTGCTTGGCGGAGCGTAGGTCCGACGTCGGCCGGACCCGGATCGATCCCGGGCCCGGCCGTCACCTGCAGCAGATCAGACGTCAGCAGATCAGAACGCGACCGTCACCACGGCGGAACACGTTTGGACCGCTTCCCGCCGCGTCCGCGGCCATCACCCCGCGCAGGCCTGCCGGATCCAGGATCAGCCCCACCCGGCCATCGCTGAGTACGGCCGAACCGGCCACGCCGGGCAGCCCCTGCAGTGCGCCCGCGAGCGGCTTCACGACGAACTGCTGCTGGCCGAGCAACTCGTCCACGAGGAGTGCAAAGCGTTCCCGCCCGTCCTCGATGACGACGAGCACGGCACGCGCGGGGTTCGTCTCCGCATCCGCGACGCCGAACACGTCATGCAGCCGCACGATGGGCAGCGGTACGTTCTGCACCATCACCAGTTCCGCACCGGCAGCGCCCGGCGCGGTGGTCGGTGCATGCGCCGCTGCCGTGCTCCCGCCGGCTTCCGCTCGGTCCGGCGTCCCCCGGCCCGCAGCGCTGTTGACCGATGCTGCAGCGACGACAGCATCTGCCGCCGGACGGAAGCTCGATCGCACACTCATCGACGGCACGATGTAGCGCTCTGCGCCGACACGAACGAGCAGGCCGTCGGTGATCGCGGTCGTGAGGGGCAGCCGGATCGTGAACGTGGTGCCTGTGCCGGGCGCCGAGTCGATGTCGATGCGGCCCCGGAGTGACTCGATGCTGCGCTGGACGACGTCCATGCCCACGCCGCGTCCCGACAGGTCCGTCACGCTCTCCGACGTGGACAGCCCGGGCGCGAATATGAACTGCCACACTTCGTCATCGCCGCGCTCACGTCCGTCCGTGACCAGCCCGCGCGCCACGGCGGTGGCCAGGATCCGCGCGCGGTCGAGCCCGCGTCCGTCATCCTGCAGTTCGATCACCACTGCGCCGCCCGCGTGGCTCGCAGTGAGCCGCAGTGTCGCGTGCGCCGGCTTGCCGTGCGACACGCGTTCATCCGCCGGCTCTATGCCGTGATCGATCGCGTTGCGGATCATGTGCACGAGTGGATCAGTGAGCGCCTCGACCATTCTGCGGTCTATGCCGGTGTCCGCACCCTCGGTGATGAGCGTGACATCCTTGCCCGACTGGTGCGACAGCTCGCGGACGAGCCGCTGCATGCGCTGGAACAGCGGCCGCAGCGGCACCATGCGCAGGCCGAGTCCGAGCGCCTGCAGCTCGCGCACGATCTTCGACTGCTGCAGCACCTTGCCCGCGAGCGAACCATGTGGCTCGCTGGCAACGGCGGCATCCTGCGCAACCATCGACTGCGCCACGACCAGCTCACCGACTAGGTCCAGCAGATTGTCCAGCCGTCGCGTACGCACACGCGTCCACTCGGCGTCCGCTGTCCACGCGTGCGTGTGGTCATGTCCATCGTCGGATGCGGCCGCCACGTCTGTGGCCACCGGCACGCCGCCGGTACCGTGTACGGCCCGCAGCTGCGCTCGCAGCGTGTCGTACGTTTCTTCTGGTGGATTGCCGGCAGCGTCCTGCATGATGCTCGCGCGCGCATGCTCGAGCAGCGCGCGCGTGGCATCCGCGGCGGCCAGCAGCAGGTCGGCGTGTGTGCGGGTGAAGGAGACGCCGTCGTCGCGCACGGCACTCAGCAGCGATTCCGCGTCGTGCGCCAGGCCGGACAGCACGTCCAGGCCCAGGAACGCGGACGTGCCCTTGACGGTGTGGAACGCGCGCAGCACGACGTTGACTGCCTCGACATTGAACGCATCCGCTTCCAGCTCGAGCAGCGCAGCTTCCGCCTGCGCCATCCAGTCGAGCGACTCCTGCGTGAATTCCGGCAGGATCTCGCGCATCGCTTCGAGCGGCAGCGCAGCGCTCATGCGCTGGACACCTCGCCGAGCAGGATCGACGTCGCCGCGTTGAGGGCAGCCGCGGGAATGTGCGCGAGCGGCAGGACGTCGCATGCGCCGCCGCGCCGGATCGCTTCCTCCGGCATGCTGAACACGACGCAGCTCTTCTCGTCCTGCGCGATCGTGTGTGCACCGGCGTCGCGCATCGTGCGCATGCCGGCCGCCCCGTCACTGCCCATTCCCGTCAGCAGCACGCCGACCGCATCCTGGCCCAGCGTCTTCGCGACAGAATGGAAGAGCACGTCCACCGAGGGGCGCGCGTGGTGCACGGGCGGCCCGTCGTGCAGCAGGATCCGCAGGTCGTCGCTGCGGCGCACCACGGTCATGTGGCGATCGCCGGGTGCGATGAGTACGACGTCCGGCTCGACGCGGTCGCCGTCGCGCGCCTCGCGCACGTTCATCTCCGAACGCGCGTCCAGACGCTGCGCGAACGCACTCGTGAAGCCGGCCGGCATGTGCTGCACGATGAGGATCGGTGGCGATCCGGCCGGCATGGCTGCGAGCAGCCGCTCGATCGCGGCGGGTCCGCCGGTCGATGCGCCGACTGCGATCACGTTCTGGCGGATGCGCGCGCGGAGGGCCGCATTCAGCGACGGCATGGCCGGCGTGGAATCCGCACGGTCGTCCGGCTCGTGACCGAGGTTGGCGGCAGCCGCGGCACGGACGCCGCGCACGAGCTGCTGCATCACGGCCTTTGCGTCACTGCCCGCTGCGGGCTTCGCGACGACCTCCACCGCGCCGAGCGAGAGCGCGTGCAGTGCGGCCTCGCTGTTCGGCGCGGTCACCGAGCTGAAGATGACGACCGGTACCGGGTGGTACATCATCAACCGCTCGAGGAAGTCGATGCCGTTCATGCGCGGCATCTCGACATCGAGCGTGACCACGTCGGGCGCCAGCCGGAGGATCTTCTCGCGCGCGTCGTACGCGTCCTCGGCCACGCCCACGACTTCGATGTCGTCCTCGGCGGACAGCTCGCGCTGCAGGATCGTGCGTACGACGGCCGAGTCGTCGACGACGAGGACCCGGATCATGACGTGCCCGCCGGCACGGCGTCCAGGAACAGCAGCAGCTCGGCGCGACTGGACTCCAGGCCCAGCTCGATACGGGCGGACGGCGTGCTACCCTGGTCCGTGTCGCACGAGCCGCTCACCACCTGTGGCGGCATGTACTCGAAGGCGCTCACCGGGTGCAGCGCGGGCAGCACCTGGCCACAGATCACGTTTGCGATCTCGCCCAGTGCGTCGAGCTGCAACGCCTCGGGTGCGACGTCCATGCCCATCATGTTCGCGGTCAGCCGCGGCAGCAATCCTTCACCAGCGTGCACCTGCAGTCTTCCGCGTGCAGGACCGGAGAACGCAATCGTCGCAACGGCCTGAACGTTCTGACGACGCTGCATCTCGTCCGGCGGAATGTCCGGCAGCAGGAATACCATGCGCTCGAACGTGTAGATCGCGGCCGAGCACAGCGTCTGCTCGAGTGTCGCGCTCATTTCCTTGCTCCTGTCACGTCGATGACGATGTCGCGCAGCTGTTCCGGCAGGAACGGCTTGGGCAGGTAGATGGCGCCCAGCGCTTCCATGCGTGCGACGCGCTCCGTCGTACGCTCGCTCGAGATCACGATCACGGGCAGGTCTGCCGTCGCGGGTGCTGCGCGCAGCTGTTCGAGCATTTCGTCGCCGCGCATGCCCGGCATGCTGATATCGAGCATGACCAGGTCGATCGCATGCTCGCCCAGCGCGGCGAGGCCTTCCGTCCCGTTGGACGCCTGGTGCACCGCACCCAGCGGCACGCCGCTCATCTCGAGCGACTTCAGGATCATGGCGCGCATCACTGCGCTGTCATCGATGAGGAGTACGTTGATGGCCATTATGCCTCACAGGTGGATGCTGCCGCCGCCCGCGCTTCGCACGCGTACCGCGCCGCTGCCGACGTGCAGACTGAGCGTGCGTGACGCCGTACCGCCCACGTCCTGCGCGCTGACAAGGATTCCGTTCTTCCAGAAGAGCTGCCGCGCAATCAGCAGGTTGCGCCTGCCGATCTCGAAATGGTCCCGCTCGATATCCGCGCTGGTGCCCGCACCGGCGATGCGTACGACCAGCCGTTCCTTGCGCGCGCCACGTGCATAGCATGCCCGGAACAATGCGGGCAGGCCGCTCTCCACGAAGACCGCCGGCTCGGCCCGCGCCCGCGCCGGGTCCAGCTCGATGCGCGGATGCACGGCGTGCAGCATACCGCCTACGCCGGCGACCGGATCGTGCAGCGCGACGCCGAGACAGCTGCCGAGCGCATAGGTGATCAGTGTCTCGCCCGGCGACGTACTCACGTACAGCTCGCCCAGCCCGACGACGATCAGGCGCGCTGGCGCGGTGGCGCTGCGGTCCTTCTTCCTCAAGCGATCTTCGACCCTCATTCTGGTCTCCGGCGCATTCGACATCACATCCGCTGGTAGACGGCAGGTCTCACGTAATGGAACGTGTGCTCGAGGCCGGCCAGGCTCTCCGAGTGCCCCGTGAACAGGTAGCCGCCCGGCCGGAGCTTCTCGGCGAACCGTTGCACGAGCGTCTGCTGCGTCGCCTTGTCGAAGTAGATCATGACGTTGCGGCAGCAGATCAGGTCGAACGTGCCACGCATCGGCCACGGGCCCATCAGGTTGAGCCGCGCGAACCGGACGAGGTTGCGCACCTCGGGCGCGATCTCGTAGCTGCGTGGATGGCGCGGCTGCACGCAGCGGATCCAGCGCTGCCGCAGCAGTGGGTGCACCGGCTCGATCGCGTCTTCCGTGTAGACCGCGGCGCGCGCGCGCTCGATCATGCGTGCCGAGATGTCGGTCGCGAGGATGCGGATGTCCGCGTCCGTGCCGATCGCGTCCGCCAGCACCAGCGCCAGCGTGTATGCCTCCTCGCCCGACGAACAGCCCGCGCTCCAGACGGTCAGCCGCCTGCCGTCCTGCTGCAGCTCCGGCAGCAGCGAGCGCAGCAGCGTGAAGTGCTGCGGCTCGCGGAAGAAGCCGGTCTTGTTCGTCGTCAGTGCATCGACCAGCCGCGCGACCTCGACTCCGCCGCCCGGGGCCGCGAGTCCCGCGAGGTACATGTCCACGTCGGAGGTGTCGAGCTCACGCAGCCGCCCGGCCAGTCGCGACTGCACCAGTCCGAGCTTGCCCTGGTGCAGATGGATCCCACTGCTCCGATGCACGAGCGCGCTCAGTGTGCCGAACTGATCAGGTGTGAGCATCATCGCTCAGCCTCGTTCTATGCTGCTTCCGCTCAGGCCGGTTGCGGGCCCGCGCTTCCGTCCGGCTGCACCGCGACACCGTTCAGTGCGAGCGCCGCCTCTGCCGGGAGTGTACGATCGACATCGAGCAGCAGCAGCACGCGCTCGCCGTGCTTCGCCACACCGATGAGATGGTCGGTATCGACGTTGTCGCCGAAATGCGGCGCGTCCTCGATGGCCGCTGCATCGAGGTGCACGACTTCCGCCACGCCGTCCACGACCAGGCCGAGGTCCGTCTCGCCCGTCTGCACGACGATGATGCACGTGCGCTGTCCGTGGTCCACTGCCTCCAGACCGAACCGGACGCGCAGGTCGATCACGGGGATCACACGGCCACGCAGGTTGATCACGCCACGCACCGCCGCGGGCATGCGCGGCACACGCGTGATCGGAAGCAGGCCGATGATCTGCTGTACACGGGTCACGTCCAGACCGTACTCCGTGCCGCCCAGCGCGCAGACCAGCCACTGCGTGTGCGCGCTCGCTGCCGCTGCGTCAACGGTGGCGGACGCTTCATGCGACGTCGCATGTGCGTGCTGCATGCTAGAACTCCTCGAGCGTGCGCAGGTCGTCTTCGTCGCTGAACGGAATCACGGATTCGGGATGTGCGTTGCGCAGCGGAGGTGTCCGCTTGCCGGGTTGTACCGATACGCCGTTGTTCTGACGTCGCACAGTGAATCGGCGCGGCGAGGATACGCCGTGCCGGATCCCGCCGCCCTGCCATGACGCGTGCTCCGCCAGGCGGAACTCGCCCACCAGGCTGCGCATCACGAGTGACTGGCTGGACAGCTCTTCGGATGCGCTCGCACTTTCCTCGGAGTTCGCCGCGGCCGTCTGTGTCACTGCATTCACCTGCTCGACCGACGAGGTGATCTGCGCGATGCCCCGGCTCTGCTGTTCGGTCGAGCCCGCGATCTCCGCAACGACGCGCCGCACCTGGTCCGCACGGTCCGCGATCGCGTGCAGCTGCTGCGCGACGACCGTGCTGAGCTCCGCGCCATCGCGCGCATTGCCGACCGCGCCATCGATCAGGTCCGACGTGGTGCGCGCCGCTTCCGCACTTCGCAGCGCGAGTGAGCGCACCTCTTCCGCCACCACCGCGAAGCCGCGACCGGCCTCGCCGGCACGCGCGGCCTCGACCGCCGCGTTCAGCGCCAGCAGGTTCGTCTGGAACGCGATCTCATCGATCGTCTTGACGATCTTCGCGGTCTGGTCCGACGACGTGCGGATCCGCTCCATCGCGTCCGCAAGACGCGCCATGCTCTGGACACCCTCGTGCGCCATGCCGCGCGCGGACTCGGAGAGCGCATCGCACTCGTGTGCGTGCGTGGCGCTCTGCCTGGTCATCGACGTCATCTCCTGCAGGCTCGCCGAGATCTCCTCGAGCGAGCTCGCCTGCTCGCTCGTGCCGTGCGCAAGCACCTGGCTGCCCGCACCGACCTGCGTGGCCGCGGACGCGACCTGGTCCGCCGACGCCGCGATCTGCGCAAGCGCTTCCTCCATGTGATCCATGGCCGCGTTCAGCGCCGCCATGATGCGCGCGTGGTCGCCCTGGTAGCTGCCGCTCATGCGCACCGTCAGGTCCTTGGCCGCAAGGCGCTCGAGCACCTGCACCGCTTCATTCAACGGCGCTGTCATGCCGTCGATGATGCCGTTGATGCCGGCGACGACGTCGCGGTACGCGCCGTCGAAACGCTCCACATCGCCACGCTTCGCGAGATCACCCGCCACTGCGGCATCCGCGAGCGAGCGCGCTTCCGCCGTCACACTACGCACGGAGTCGCGCAGCGTGATGAACGATCGGACCAGCACGTCGTCGTCCGAGCGTGGCTCCACGTCCACGTCGAGGTTGCCCGCGGCGATCTCAACGGCCGCAGCCGCGATCTCCTTCTGCGCGCCCGCCATCCGCCGGAACGAATCCGCGAGGCGCCCGACGTCGCCCTTCGATTCGAATGTCACGTTGATGTCGAGATTGCCGCTGGCGAGACGATCGGCCGCATCGCGCATCTGGCCGAGCGCGTTCGTGATCGCACGGCTGACGATGTAGCCCAGACCGAGCGAGATGCTCATCGCGAGAATGACGATCAGCCATGTCATGCGACGCGTCTCACTGAACGCCTCACGCGCAGCCGCCGCGTCGGCGCTTGCCGACTCGACCTCCAGTGCGAGTAGCTCGCTCAGCGGCGCCTGCACGGCAGCAACCGCGCGCTGCAGCTCGCCCGCGCTCAGCTCCGCGACAGCCGCCCGGTCCGCCGACTGCACCCGCACTTCGAGATCGTCGAGTGCACCACGCGCGTCCGTCATGCGCTCATCGATCTCCCGCACCAGCACCTGCGCAGTCGGCTCGTCCAGCGCGGATCGGACCTGCGCCCAGCGCTCGCTCACAACCGCACGCGACGTCCGGACCTCACGCAGCGCCGCCGCTGCCGTGATGCCGCCAGCCGCACGCGCCTGCGCCGCGGCCTGGATGTCATCCAGCCGCGCCGACGTCTCGCTCAGTTGTTGGACGGGAAGCAGTCGCTGCGTATGCAGCCGCTCAGCGTAGCCGTTGATGCGCATCATGCCGCCAATGCCGACGGCACCGGTGAGCGCGCACAGCAGTGCGACCGCCAGGAAAAGGCCAAGAAGCGTCTGCGAAACGCTCAGGTCTTTCAGCCACCTGATCATCCGTGAACCCCTTCGTCGGGTGTTCTCGATGTCCGTTGTCCTGTACCAGGGCAGGGGGCGTGCACAGAAGGCCAGTCGCGTGCCACTGCCCGCGCACGGGGCACAAGCCGTTATGGTCGAACGCGTTGCGCCTCCTGCACCAGCCTCTCGACCGACATGCGCAGAGTGTACGGATCCCCTGACACTCTGGCGGTTATTGGTGCTAAGCCAGTGCGACAGCAGCACCTGGCGCATGTGTCAGGCAGAGACTACATAGTGTCTGGTGGGCCTGACACTTCGCGCGCTTCGGAGAGGCCGTGACGGCGCAGCTTGTCGTACAGGGTTGCGCGTGAAATGCCGAGCATCCGTGCAGCGCGGGCGCGGTTGCCGCGGGCGCGCCCGAGGGTGTGCACGATGAAGTCGCGCTCGGCGCCCGCGAGAAATTCGGCGAGTGAGGTGTGCTCGTCGGATGCGGCGAGTGCCGTGGCGGTGCCGTCTCTGCGGTGGCCGCGCACTTCGACCGGCAGCATTGCGGGCACGAGCACATCGGCGTCGCCGGCGTTGAGCGCGGCGTGCTCGAGGACGCTGCGCAGCTCGCGCACGTTGCCGGGCCAGGGGTAGTGGAGGATGATCTGCAGCGCGTCACGGGAGAACTCCCGCGGACCGCGTCCGAGCTCGCGGCGCACTGCGGCCAGCAGGTGGTGAGCGAGGTCCGCCACCGCTTCGTCGCCGCGCTCGCGCAGCGGCGGCAGTGTGATGACGTGTGGTGCGATGCGGTAGTACAGGTCTTCGCGGAACTCACCCGCGCGGATGCGCTCGCGCAGGTCCCGGTTGGTCGCGGTGATGACTCGCACGTCAACGGAGATCTCGCGCGTGGCGCCGAGGCGACGGAAGCGATGCGTCTCGAGCACTTTCAGCAGCTTTGGCTGCAGCTCCGGAGCGAGGTCGCCGATCTCGTCGAGGAAGAGCGTACCGCCGTGTGCGACTTCGAAGAGGCCGCGTTTGGGTGTTTTTGCGTCCGTGAACGCACCCTTCTCGTGTCCGAAGAGTTCCGAATCGAGGAACGTCGCCGAGAGACCTGCGCAGTTGATCTCGACGAACGGTCCCTCGGCGCGTGGCGACAGCGAGTGCATGAGTTCGGCGAGGCGTCCCTTGCCGGTGCCCGTTTCGCCCTGCAGCAGCACGGTCGCTTCCGCCGGCGCGAGCACCTCGACGCGCTGCGCGATGTCGCGCATGACGGGTGTGTCGCCCAGCTCGGCGAATGCACGCGCGTCGAGCTGACGCCGGCGCAGCAGGTATTCGGTACGCCGTCGCAGGTCCGCCTTCTCGACCGCGCGCCGCATGAGTGCCTCGAGATGCCGGAGGTCGAACGGCTTTTCGAGGAAGTTCTCCGCGCCGAGCTGCATCGCTTCCACTGCCGTGGATACGCCGCCATAGCCGCTGAACATGATGACCGGCACACTCGGATCGCGCTCGCGCAGGATCCGCAGCACGTCGAGTCCACTGATGGTCGGGAGCTGGAGATCGAGCAGCACGATGTCGAAAGCGCCGGCGGTGAAGCTCTCGAGTGCCGGCTCGGCCGCGGCGACCGTCGTGACGTCCCAGTCCGGCAGCGGGAACGCCAGCTCGATCATCTTCCGGATTTCGGGATCGTCGTCGACGACCAGGACCCTTGAGCTCATGCCAGCAAGGTAGGCGGATGCGGGGCGCGAGCAATCGCGCGTTGCGGCGGCGCGCCGGACCCCGACGCAGTTTGCCCTGCGGTAACGACGGACTTACAGCCGGTCGATCTGGGACGGCGACATCAGGGCCAGCCGCAGGATCGTTGACCAGCGTTCGCTTGCCTCATCGAGAAGGCCGGGCTCATCCGTGGACGCCGCTCCGTCTTCCGCCGGTGGCGGCCGCTCCCGCAGCCGTCCAGCGGCGGCCTCATCGCCCAGGCGCTGCAGCAGGTCGGCGGCCCGCGCGCGGAAATCCTGCGCTGACGTGGCTTCGCTCATCAACAGGATCTGCTTGCGAGCCAGCTGCTCGTGGTGCGCCCGCTGCGCCGCCTCGACGTACTGCTCCAGGTCGTCGCCCGCCTGGCGCATCTCGCCTTCGCCGAGCGAGAGCAGCGCGAGGGTCCGCCGCGCGCGGATCGTATCCGGCGCGAAGCGGATGACCTTGCGGCAGAGCGCCGCGGCGGCCCGCGGCCGCCCGGTGGTCAGGTAGAGGTCGATTGCCTGGCCCCAGTACTGGAGCGCCCGCTCGCGCTGGTTCGCCTGCGCGCACAGCTCGGCCGCACGGGCATAGTGCTGGGCCTTGTACTCCGTGGAGGCCGCGGACGCCTTCGACTCCAGCTCGGCGAGTGCGCTTTCCAGTTTCCGATCGGCAGGTGGCACGTCAGCAATTCCTCGTGGCGTTGACTCACGTCCATCATCGGGCGCACCACAAGATGCACGTTCCGATGACGTCGCGCGACTGCTGCAGAGTGTAATCAGCAGGCGCGGACGCTGCGAGCAATGCGCCGAGG
The DNA here is from genome assembly GCA_964384585.1 of uncultured Gemmatimonadaceae bacterium. Taxonomy (GTDB): domain Bacteria; phylum Gemmatimonadota; class Gemmatimonadetes; order Longimicrobiales; family RSA9; genus DASTYK01. The sequence continues at coordinate 11,314 of CAYLME010000088.1, forward strand.
TGTCGCGAAATGACCCTGTCCTCGCCGCCGGTGAGCAGGTACAATGGCGCCATCACGACGGCGCATGCGACAGGCGCCGTTGCTGTGCCCGTCAGACTCGAACCGGATGAACGGCGAGCGCATCCTGGTCGTAGACCACGATCCCGATCACGTCGATATCCTGAGCACGCTGCTGCGTCATCATGGATACGAGGTGGTGGCGAGGACCGCGCCGGACGCAGCCTTCGCCACGGCGACACGGATTCGACCGGACGCTGTCGTGACAGGCCTGCACTTCGATGGCGTACCGCTCGGTCTCGCGTTGATCGATCGGCTGCGCGCAGACTTCCGCACCGCGGCAATCCCGATCGTGGTCGTCAGTTCGTTCACGGACATCCACGAGAATCAGCTGCGTGCGCGCTCGGTCCGCTGCGTGCCGAAGGGACCGGACCTGCCGTTGCTCATCCCGGCGTTGAGAGACCTGCTCGAAAAGGACTGAACGGTGCCGTTCGGCTATGCCACGCCAGCGCTCGGCCCCGCGTCCGGCGGGCCGATCCTGCGACGCACCTCGGCCGCTAGAGTGCGTGGCTCGACCGGCTTCGCAAAATAGCCGTCGCAACCAACCGCGAATGCCATGTTGCGGTCGCCTTCCATCGCCAGCGCAGTCACGGCGATGACGGGGATCGACGCGGTCGCCGGATCCTCCTTGAGCCGCTCCGTCGCCTGGAAACCGGTCATGCGCGGCATCTGCAGGTCCATCAGGATCAGGTCGGGATGCTCCGCGTGTGCGACGTCGATCGCTTCGGCGCCGTCGGCGGCCTCCACGACGCGGTAACCGAAGTGGGTCAGCACCATCACATAGACGGCGCGGTTGTCAGCATTGTCATCGGCGACGAGCACCGTACGGCCCATCGAGCGTCCTCCGGGAAACGGATCCTGCACACGCGGCAAGTGGTGTGCCTCAGTGGGTCTTTTTCCATCCTCGAGCAAGCCACATGCTTCACATTCGCGTGCGTCCTGCTATTGTTTTGCCGACCCTGTACCCACACCCGAAGCAGGCATGGCACGGCTGGCGCAGCAGATCGGCTCCGCAATCCTCTGGCTGCTCTATGCAGTCCTGGTCATCGTCTGGACGCCGCTCCTGGCGGTCATCTTCCTGTTCACGGCACCGTTCGATCCCGGCCGCTATACCGTGGGCCGCTGGTTCCGTCGCGCGGCTGTCGTGGCCGTCTGGATGAACCCCGTCTGGCGTTTCCGCACGTCGGGCGTCCGGATCGAAGATCCGCGGCGGCCGTACATCGCGGTTTCGAATCACGAGTCCTACGCGGACATCTTCCTGATCAGCCACCTGCCGTGGGAGATGAAGTGGATGTCGAAGCAGGAGATCTTCAACATCCCGTTCATGGGCTGGATGATGCGTCTCGCGGGTGACATCCCGGTCCGGCGCGGCGAGGCACGCAGCCGTGCGGGTGCATTGCGGGAGGTTGGCGACCGGCTGGGGAAGCGCGTTTCCGTGATGATCATGCCGGAGGGTACGCGCTCGAGGACCGCGGACCTGCTGCCATTCCGTGATGGTGCGTTCCGTGTCGCGATCGAGACAGGCACGCCGATCCTGCCGCTGGCGGTCGCCGGCACACGCTACTGCATGGCGAAAGGCTCGTTCCTGTTCAATCGCGCAAATGCGGAAGTGCGCGTGCTCGAGCCGATCGAGACCAGCGGCATGACCTCGGCTGACGTGCCCGGCCTGCGCGATCGCGTGCGTGACCTGATCATCCGCACGCGCGCAGAGCTGCAGCAGGAGCTGGGCGTCGCAGCAGAGGCTGTCCAGTAGCCTGAGCCGGAATCCGTCCGTGCACAGAGCAGCACACCGCGGCGGGAGATCCGTTCAGGACACTACAACTCGGTCCGGATCTCCCACAGGTCGGGGAACGCGGGCTTCATCAGTGTCGTGACGAGGTAGGCTGCACCGGCGGAGCCACCGGTGCCGACCTTCGCACCGATCGTCCGTTCCACCATCTTCACGTGCCGGTAGCGCCACTCCTGTACGCCTTCGTCCAGGTCCACCAGCCGCTCGCACAGCTCGCGGGCATCCGCATCCGTACGATACACCTGCAGCAGCACCTGCTGCAGCTCGGGATCCGACTCGATCCTCGTGCGAACGTCGCGTTCGAGCTGGGCGCTCGGCACGGCGTAGCCCGCGCGCGCAAGCCACGCGAGGAACGCGTCCCAGAGTGTCGGCTGCGCGTACAGCTCTGTCAGCCGGGCGCGTGCCGTTGTGCCCTCCGGGTAGTGCTCCACCGCGGGCAGCCGCTTGTTGCCCATCATGAACTCGAGCGCACGGAACTGGAACGACTGAAATCCGCTGCCTGATTCC
>CAYLME010000089.1:0-13547 GCA_964384585.1 uncultured Gemmatimonadaceae bacterium
CATGCCACGGCGGACTGCCTCGACACCTGCAATGAACGTGGTCGCAACCGCACCCATGCCCGGAAGCAGCACACCGAGACGACCGGTGGCGGGTGCGATGTTCTGGTTGTTGGCCATGCCTGTATAGTCCTCGAATGTGTTGTGCGCTGCCCGATCGCGCGCGTGCTACTCGTCGAGCGGCACGCCGCGCGCGTGCTGATAGACCCAGATGATACGCTGGAACGCCGTCAGGTTCGTGAGCACGGCGAGGATGACGATCACGATCTTCAGTACGAGCCCGTTCCACGCCTCACCGAAAAACAGCGATGCGGCACCGAGCAGTACGACTCTTTCGGCGCGCGGCATCAGACCGACCCGGCAATCCAGCCCCATTGCTTCGGCCCGCGCGCGAGTATAGCTGATCATCAGTGACCCCGCCATTGCAAGCATGATCAGGTAGATCATGCCTACATCGCCGAGCTCGAGCCGGTAGTCGTTGTACAGGGAGAGCAGACCCATGAAGACGGCGATCTCACTGATGCGGTCGAGCGTCGAGTCATAGAACGCCCCGAACTTGCTGCCCAGTCCCGTCAGGCGCGCGACGCGCCCGTCCAGGATGTCGAAGAAGCCGCCCAGCAGGATGAGGAAGCCTGCGGTCCGCACGTGGTGCTGATGGAACGCGAGTGCGGACGAGCACGTCACCAGGAAGCCGATCGTCGTGAGCGCGTTCGGGTGAACACGCCGCGCGCTCAGCCAGTCGGTGAGCGGGTCGATGATCCCGTAGACGGCGCCGCGCAGGCTGTCGAGGCTGGGCATCAACGGGTCAGGAGAGGATGATCCTGGACTGTGCGCCCAGCTCGATGCCCTTCCCGATTTCGTCGTTCACGCGTCCGAGTACCTTGTCGAAGTTGGTCTGCGCCGCGACCAGCGCCTGGTAGACGGTCGAGCCCTGCAGCTTGCCGAACGAGGCTTCGTACGCCTGCTGCGCTTCCGGCGACGGCTCCTGCCCCGCGCGCAGTGCACTCGAGATCTGCGCTTCCAGCTCCGCGAGCGCGTTGAGAGCCTCGACCGCATCGCGATCATTGTCCAGATTCTGACGCGCGCGGCCGAGTGCCTTGTACTCGTCCGTCTGGCCGATCATGCGGCCCAGATCGCGCGCCTTCTCGATCATGCCTTCATTCATCTGCTGCTTCCCTCGAGTGACGACATGCACCGCGCACACGCGCGGCGCCGGTCAGGTTGCTACAGTCTGGTTCGGTCCGGCCCGCACCGCACTGACGATGCGCGGCCGGCCGGTCAGGTCATCCGTCGTGCGTGCGGCCTCGAACGCGCCCGTCGCATCGATGCGCGCTGCCACCGCTGCGGCCTGGCCGAGTCCAAGCTCCACTGCGAGCAGGCCGCCCGGCAACAGGTGACGCGCTGCGCCGTCCACGATCCGCTCCAGCACTGCCATGCCGTTCGACGCGGCGAACAGCGCACTTTCCGGCTCCCACTCGCGCACTTCCGGCGCGAGCCCCGGCGCGTCGGCTTCCGCCACGTAGGGCGGGTTCGAGACGACGATGTCGAACGCCTCATCCGCGGGCACTGCGGCCCACAGGTCGCCGTGGCGAAGCTCCAGCCGCCCGGCGAGCCCGCTCAGCACTGCATTCTCGCCTGCCAGCGCCAGTGCGTCCAGCGACGCATCCGTTGCCACCGCCGTCGCGGCCGGATGCTCGGCGAGGATCGCGAGTGCGATCGCGCCGCTACCGGTGCCGAGGTCGAGAACGCGCGGCGCGGGCGTCGCATGCCGCTGCACGTGCTCCAGCACGACACCCACGAGCATCTCCGTTTCCGGCCGCGGGATCAGTGCGCGGCGGTCCACCTTCAGCCGGAGCGTGCGAAACTCGACGTCGCCCAGGATGTATTGCAGCGGCTCGTGCTTCAGCCGGCGGCGCACGTGGGAACGGAACGCCTCCAGCTCCACGTCGTCGATCGGCCGGTCGAACTGCGTGTACAGCTCGAGTCGCTTCAGTCCGAGCACGCCTGCCAGCAGCAGCTCCGCCTCGAGCCGCGCGTTCTCGAAGCCGCGCTCACGCAGGAGCTGCGCGGCCTTCTGCGCCAGTGCGAGTGCCGTTTCCGCCACCCGCGTCAGGCGACGGCGCCCTCGAGCCGCTCTGCCTCGCGCGCCAGCTTGAGCGCGCCGACCAGCTCGTCGAGATCACCGTTCAACACGTCCGGCAGCTGATGCAGTGTCAGCCCGATCCGATGATCGGTCACGCGACTCTGCGGGAAGTTGTACGTGCGGATCTTCGCAGAGCGATCACCCGTGCCGACCTGCGTCTTGCGCTCGCGCGCGCGCTCGGCCTCCTGCTCGGCCAGCCTGGCATCGAGCAGCCGGCTGCGCAGCACCTGCAGCGCTTTTGCCTTGTTCTTGTGCTGCGACTTCTCGTCCTGGCAGGTCACGACGACGCCGGTCGGGAGGTGCGTGATGCGCACTGCGGAATCGGTCGTGTTGACGGACTGGCCGCCCGGACCCGAGCTGCGATATACGTCGATTCGCAGGTCCTCGTCGCGCAATTCGACGTCCACGTCCTCCGCCTCCGGCAGCACCGCCACCGTCGCGGCCGAGGTATGGATCCGGCCCTGGCTCTCCGTCGCGGGGACACGCTGCACGCGGTGCACGCCGGACTCGTTGCGCAGGTCACCGTACGCGTCGGAGCCGCGCACGATGAAGACCACTTCCTTGTACGCGCCACGCTCGCCTTCGGCGAGGTCGACGAGCTCGATCTTCCAGTTGCGCCTGTCTGCGTAGCGGCTGTACATGCGGTAGAGGTCGGCCGCGAAGAGGCCCGCTTCGTCGCCGCCCGTGCCGGCACGGATTTCGACGACGGCTGCACGGTCGGCAAGCGGATCCTTCGGCACGAGACGGCGACGCAGCTCGGCCTCGAGCCGCGACTCCTCCGCCTCCAGCTCCTCGAGCTCCATTTCCGCCAGCTCGACCAGCTCGGGATCATCGCCGGCGTCGATCACGCTGCGGACGTCGTCGAGCCGGGCACGCGCCGTCTGCCAGCGCGCTGCCGCCTCGACTACCGGCGCCAGCTCCGCGTGCTCGCGCGCAGTCGCCGTATAGCGCTCACGCGACTCCAGCACCGCTGGATCCGCGAGCGCCTCCGTCAGCGCCTCGAAGCGACGCTGCACTTCGGGCACCCGATCCTGCCAGCTCATGTTGCTATCGGATAGTGAAAGAGCCGGGCTGACCCGGCTCTTCGATTACTTGCCCGCCGCGGCGTCCTGCTTCGCCCACTTCTTCTGGAAGCGTTCGACGCGTCCTGCAGTATCCATCAGACGCTGCTTGCCCGTGTAGTACGGGTGGCAGACAGAGCAGATTTCGACGTGAATCGCGTCCGCCGTGCTGCGCGTCTGCCAGCTGTTGCCGCACGCGCACTGGACGGTGATTTCCTTGTAATCCGGATGAATGCCGGGCTTCATCGTTCTTCTCGGCTTTCTGGACGCTCTCGGTTTCGGGCTTAGACTATCAATTGTAGCGGGAAGCCCGCTCCGGATCAAGATTTCGGGGTGCTGGCCCGTCCCCGCCGGATCGGAATCGCCTTCCGGACCGTGGAACCGTGGCCATGGCGTCCCGTCTCATACCCCGGGCCGGGTCCTGGGCCGGGGGCCAAGCGGCAAGTGCAGCGCTGGCACCCCAGGCTCGGGCCGTGAGTCACCTGGATCAGGCACTGCCAGACCCTACACCTCGATCTGTCTGCCCTCGCGCGCCGCCTCGTACGCCCGGTTGATGATCCGCATCAGCATTGCCTGCTCGCGTGGCGGCTCATGCTTCACCGCACCACGGACAGCGCGGATGAACTCCGTGAGCTGGTTGCGATAGGATGCGGTGTACGCGTTCTCGCGACCGGGCGGCGGCAGCTTGGGTGTGACGTCGAGCAGGCCGGTGTCGGCTTCCTTGTAGACGGCGAGCGGCTGGATCATCGCGGAGCCGTGCGTCCCGAGCAGGCGCATGTAGTGACGATCGCGCTCGGCGACCATGCTCCAGCTCACCGTGAGGGAGATGGCCGCGCCGTCCTCGAGCTGGACGAGGATCGCGCCCGTGTCCTCGACCTCGGCGTCCGGCGGCGTGTGCGTGTGTGCGATCACGCCCTTCACCTTCGGGAAATTGAGCGTCCAGAGGCAGAGGTCGAGCGCCTGCACGCCAAGATCCATCATCGCGCCGCCACCCGCGGTCGCGAGGCGGTGACGCCACGTGCGCCGGCCGCCGCGCACCTTGCGGTTGAGCCAGGCGCCGCGCGTGAGAAAGATGCGGCCGAGCTCGCCGCCGTCGGCGAACGGCTTGATCGCCTGCGTGTCCGGTCGGTAGCGATTGTTCATCGCCACCATCAACGTGCGTCCGGTCCGCTCTGCAGTGGCCACGACGCGCTCGCATCCTTCTTCCGTCAGCGCAAGCGGCTTTTCGACGAGCACGTGCTTGCCCGCTTCCATCGCGGCGATCGCCTGTTCCTCGTGCTTGTGGTTGGGCGTGCAGATGACGACGGCATCGATATCCGCCCTGTAGACGTCGTCGTCGCTGCGCGTGGCGCGCGCAGCGAACCGTCCTCCGATCGTACGCGCTCTCAGGTCATCGACGTCGCCCACGATGTCCAGGGTGACATCGTCGAGTTCCGCAAGGATGGGCAGGTGCACGACCTGCGCGATCGAGCCGAGGCCGAGCAGGCCGACACGAACCGTCATCGTCGAGTCTCCATCGTGCCGGCCGTGGCCGGGCGCTGTGGCAGCATGATCGCGACGCCGGCGCGCACGCCGGGATAGTGAATGTCGCTCAGCAGGGTGTAGCGACCTTCACCGTAGAAGCGGAGCCGCTGCGCGAGCTGGTACTCCACGCCTGCGGAGAACGCAACGGCGGGACTGATCGAATCGAGCAGATCCTCGATGAACGTGTCCTCGATGGATTCGCCGCGCCCGTTCAGCGCGTGGATTCCCACGCCGGCGCCGAGGAAGGTGATGATGTTGCCGGGCACGGTCCACACCATGTGTGCATCCACGGTCGCCGAGACGTCGCTCCAGCGAACACGGCCGAGGTCTGCAGCACTCAGATCCACACCCTGCGCCACCAGCGCAGGCAGCTGCTCCAGCCGATCCGCCAGACGCTGCAGCTCGGACTCCTTGAAGGAGGAGCTCCAGTACGAAAGCGACGACGACAGCCGTACGGCCGGGCCGAGGAAGCCGAGATCGAGGCGCACGCTGAACTGGTCCGTGGACTCGACCTTGTTCGGCCAGATGATGCCGTAGTCGAAACCAAAGCCGCGGAACGTGAGGTTCTCGTAGTCGTAATCCGCGAGCGTCTGCGCCTGTACTGTCGAGACGCTCATCAGCATCACACAGCAGGACAGAAACAGCTTCCGCATCCACCCTCCATCGCGTTGACTCAGTTTGCCGGGTGTGGTACGGCCATCACGGCCGCCGCGCCACGAAGTCGTCCATGCAGTGCGAACGTCTAGTACAGCCTTTCGACGCGTGCGCCGGTGTAGTACGCAGCCAGGATCTCGCGGTACGACTGCCCCGCGCGCGCGCGACCCATCGCACCGACCTGGCACATGCCGATCGCGTGACCCCAGCCGCCGCCGGAAACCTGCAGGTGCTCAACGGTGCCGTCGCTGCCCTCTGTCGCAGTCATATCGAGCAGCATCGAGCTGTTCAGGATCGGACCGCCCGGGCTGGTGCGCAGCACCCAGCGCAGCGAGTCCATGCGCACACGATGTGTCCGGCCGTCCGCAGTCACCTCGATCGTCACGCGACCGGACGCATTACGGTCGGCGATGCGGACGTCGTTCACGCGCTGCACGCTCTGCACGGCGCCGCGCGTGTGTGCGCGCAGCGTCTCACCGAGCGTGTTGATCAACTCGTCGCGTGTCCACTGGTGCTGCCAGCGGAATCGGCTCGAGGTGTCGCAGTAGTGCTGGTCGGTGCCCGGTATGCGGTCGGAGACGCCACGCAGGTACGGCAGCGGTGCGCGGCCCGCCCATGACTCCTCGATCGACGCGGTGTGTCCCCCGCACGTCGAGCTGTAATAGGCCAGGATCGGACGGCCGTTGTGGGTGAGGATCTCGCCGCGTGTCTCCTCCACTGCCTGCGATACGAGCGGATCCTCGTCGGCCGTGCCGCCGTACACCTGGTCCTGCACGGTCGCGAAGAAGTCGAAGCCGAGATTCGCGCGACCATTCAGGTTGCCGATCGCGTACGTACGCGCCGCGACGGCCTGCGCCTTCATCGCGTCCATCTCGTTCACCGGGCGGCGTCCGATCTCGCGGGGCACGACGCCGAGCAGGTAGGCTTCCAGCTCGAGCACGTTGATCGCCGTCACCCCGCTGCCCGCAACCCGCACGAGCGCCTCGCCGCGATACGAACGGCCGCCGAGACGCACGGTGTCGTTCTCCGCACGGACGCGCAGCGTCTCGGCATTGCTGGAGAACTGCTGGCCGCGATCGGACTGACCGCGCAGCACGCCGCCTGCGTTGCGGACGACGAAGACTTCGCCGGCCGCGCCGCGCGCGACCACGCTGCCCGACGACTCCGCGATCGCGAAGCTGGCCGCCGAGCTGACGCCGGCCGTGGCACTGTCCACGACCACGCCGATACGCACCATCGGCTCGCGGCCCGGCAGATCGCCGGGCGAGGGCACGGGTGCAGTCGGCTCACCGGGTCGGCACGCCGCGGTGAGGAGCAGGACGAAGATGGCGATGCGGGTGCGGAAGGTGGACCGGCACGACGACCGGCTCGCGTTCATGCACGGTGCGTCACGGTGCGCGTGCGCGGACCTCGATCCGCATCGGCTCATCGCTGTGCCTCCTTCATCGCTGCCGCAACCTGTTCGACGGTGTGATCGATGTCTGCGTCCGTGTGTGCAGTCGAGAGGAACATCGCCTCGAACGGTGACGCGGGCAGGAAGATGCCGCGCTCGAGACATGCGCGATAGAAGCGCGCAAAGAACGCGGCGTCCACGCGCTGTGCATCCGCAAACGTGCGCACGGGCCCATCGACGAAGTGCCAGCCGAACATTGCGCCTGTAGCGCCGCCCCACGCCGGGACGCCGAGCTGGCGAGCCGCGCCCGTCACGCCGTCCACGAGCCGCTGTGCGCGCGTCTCGAGCTCCGCATGCGGATGGCTCTCGCGCAGGAACAGCAACTGCGCGATGCCCGCTGCCATGGCGAGCGGGTTGCCGGAGAGCGTACCGGCCTGGTAGACCGGTCCCGCGGGCGCAATGCGCTCCATCAGGTCGCGGCGCCCGCCGTACGCACCGACGGGCAGGCCACCGCCGATCACCTTGCCGAGCGTAGTGAGATCCGGCTCGATGCCGAAGCGCTGCTGTGCACCGCCCGCCGCCACGCGGAAGCCGGTCATGACTTCATCGAAGATGAGCAGCGCGCCGTACTGCTGCGTCAGCGCGCGCACACTCTCGAGGAAGCCCGGGACCGGCGGGATGAACCCGCTGTTGCCGACGATCGGCTCGATGATGACGCAGGCGACGCGATCGCCCTCGACTTCGAACAGCGCGCGCAGTGCATCGGCGTCATTGAACGGGACGGTCCGCGTCAGCTCGGCCGCAGCGCGCGGCACGCCGGGCGAGTCGGGCAGGCCGAGCGTGGCAACACCGCTGCCCGCCTTCACCAGGAAGTAATCGGCGTGGCCATGGTAGCAGCCCTCGAACTTCACGACGACGTCGCGGTCGGTTGCGGCACGTGCGAGCCGCAGTGCGGACATCGTCGCTTCCGTGCCGCTATTGACGAAGCGCACCATCTCGACGGACGGCACCAGCTCGACGACCAGCTCCGCCAGCTCGACTTCCGCGCCGCTCGGCGCGCCGTAGCTCGTGCCGCGGCTGACTGCGTCCGTGAGCGCACGCACGATCGAGGGATGCGCGTGCCCGAGCATGAGCGCACCCCAGCTCATCACGTAGTCGAGATAGCTGCGGCGATCGACGTCGAACAGGCGCGCGCCCGCGGCATGGTCGACGAAGAACGGCTCGGTGCCGACCTTGCCGAACGCGCGTACGGGTGAGTTCACGCCTCCCGGAATGAGCTGCTGTGCGCGATGGAAGAGCCGCGCGCTCTCACTTGCCGTGACCGTGCTCACGTCACCTCCCTTTCCCCATCCGTGTGCCGACCAGGTCGTCGTCCAGTACATCATCGATGCGCACGCGCACGTACTCACCCGGCCGTGCACCGCGCGCGTCGCTGATGTGCACGACACCGTCGATCTCGAGTGCCTGCCCGACCGTGCGGCCGACGGCGCCGCGCGCGTCCACTTCATCATCTGCTGCGCTGCCCGGCGCGTCCATCCCGCTTTCCCGGCCGACAATGGAGTCCACCAGCACCGTCGTCTCCCGGCCGATCCAGCGCTCGTTGCGCTCCATCGTGATCGAGCGTTGCAGCTCGAACAGGCGCTCCAGTCGGTCGCGGATGACGGCGTCCGGCACCTGGTCCGGCATTGTTGCCGCGGGCGTGCCGTCCTCGACGGAATACGGGAACGCTCCGAGATGATCGAACCGGACTTCCTCGAGCAGATCGAGCAACTGCTCGAAATCGTCCTCCGTCTCGCCCGGAAAGCCGATGATGAGCGTCGTGCGCAGCGAGAGGTCCGGGATCGCGTCGCGCAGCCATGACACGCGCTCGCGGATGGTGGCCTGACGCTCGGGCCGGCGCATGCGCTTCAGTACCGCATCGGCACCGTGCTGGATGGGCATGTCGAGGTACGGCAGTATGCGCCGTTCGCGCGCCATCAGCTCGACCAGCTCGCGCGAGATGCCGGAAGGATACATGTAGAAGAGACGGAGCCACTGGATGCTGGTTTCCTGGAGCAGCGTGGTCAGGAGCTCGGGGAGCAGGGCGTGGCGGTCTGCGGGTGCTGCGGGCCGGGGGCCGGGGTCCGGGGCCCGGGGCCGGGGGTGAACAGCGGGATGCGTTTGGGGCGCGGCGTTACGATGCACACCACCATCACCGTTGCTGCCGGCCATCTGGGGGAACACCCTGCCTACGAACAGGTCGTGTTCGGCGGGCGCGTTGCCGCGCAGCAGGTCGCGGCCGTACCACGTCGTGTCCTGCGAGATGATGTTCAGCTCGACGACGCCTGCGTCCTCGAGTTGCCGGGCCTCGCGCACGAGCGCGTCGATCGGCGTCGAGCGGTGCTTGCCGCGCATCAGCGGAATCGCGCAGAACGCGCAGCCGTGATCACAGCCCTCGCTGATCTTCAGGTACGACGTGTGGCGCGTTCGCGTGGACAGCACGCGCAGCGGCCGCTCCATCGTCGAGAGTGCGTCGGCCGGCGGCAGCACCCCGCGCGCGCGCAGCTGCGGCACGAGCTGCTCGGCTTCGGTCAGGCGGATGAAGAGGTCCACCTCGGGCAGCTCGGCCTCGAGTTCTTCACGGTAGCGCTGCACCAGGCAGCCCATCGCGACGACCGCGCGGACGCGCCCGGCTTCCTTCAGGCGCACGGCGTCGAGGATCGCGTCCACGGACTCCTCGCGCGCGGCATCGATGAATCCGCACGTGTTGATCACGACGACGTCGGCACCGTCCGCCTCGTCCACCACGCGCGCGCCCGCACCCAGCAGGCGACCGAGCTGGCGCTCCGAGTCTACCGTGTTCTTGTCACAGCCGAGAGTGACGAGACGAACGCGCGGGGCGGAGGGATCGGGCGGCAGCTCCGGTTCCGGTGCGCTCGCGGCGCGCTGTCCCAGCACCGGGAGCGGTGTTCTACGGCTCGTCGTGGTCATGCAGCCGGCGTCAGAAAAGGAAAGCCCGGGGGCCAAGTATAGGTCCCCCCGGGGGTTGGATCAAACGGGACGCGCTGAATCCGGGCAGCCCGTCAGCGACGATCGATGATGCGTGCGTCGGCCGGCGGTGTGAAGCGGAAGACATCGTCGCCGAGGGGCACATTCGTCCTGAGCGCACTCAGATCGAAGCGGCGCACCGAGCCGTTCTCCTCGTCGATCTCGAAGCGCCGGGCCAGGTAGTCGTCCGTGTCGAGCCAGACCTTGAGCGATTCGTAGCTCACCGGCTGACGCGGCACGAGCGTTATGACGTACGTGCTGCGTCCGCCTACGTTCTCCGTGCCGTGCAGCGTTGCCTCGAAGCGCCGGGATGGGTCACCGATGAACTGCGCCTGGAGATCGACACCGCCGCTCGCACCCTGCGACGCAGGCATCCGGATCACCTGCTTCGCGTCGACGCTCGGATAGTAGACCCAGAAATGCTCCCCGTCGCTCACGATCCGGTCACCGTCCGGCTGCGAAAAGCGCAGCGCGATGCGATCGGGGCGCCGTTGATACAGCGTGCCCGCGCTGTTCGTCGTCCGGCGCAGCAGCGGGTTCGTCATCGTCATCGCGAACTCGGCCTGCATGGACTGCACGCCTTCATAGGCGGTCGCAGCACGTGCGAGGATCTGGGCAACCGTGAGCTGCGACGAAGTCGACGTCGCGGGCGATGTCGCCACGGGACCCGCGGATCCGGCGCCACCGGCGGAAGGCGCGCCCGAAGCCGCCGCGCGATTGTTGCCAGCGCCGCCGGCTGCGCCCGGCACCGGTGCATCCGGCGCTGTCTGCGGCATTCCGCCGCCCGGCAGTGAGTCGGTAGCGAGTGAATCGGAGAGCAGCGAATCCGGCGCCGCTGTATCGCCGGGTGTCCCAGGCGTCGGGATCGCGGCTGGCACGGTGTCGGCCGCTTCCTCGACACGGGGCAGCTGGTCGCGCGTGACCAGCGCAATCAGGATCACGGCCACGATGAGGCCGGCAATGACAAGGATTCGCTTCATCCGTTCCGATACCCGCGCGCGTGGTGGGCCGTTCCTCGGTTACTGCCTGCAGCAACCCGTCGCTGCTCAGCAATGACCGTACGACCATGTACAGCCGGACATGCCCGCTCGATCGAATCGGAACCCCATCCGCCGCGGCTGTCTGGCTGACGGCCCGGGCCCTCGATGTACCTTTTGGGCCCTTTTCTGCGTCTTCCGTCTGGCAGTTCACACTAGTGGAGGTTATCCGGATGAGCTTCATGGCCGACCTGCTGCAGGAGTTCGATGAGGAGATGGTCAGTACGCGCCGCGTGATCGAACGTGTGCCGTCAGATCACGCCGACTGGAAGCCGCACCCGAAGTCGTTCTCGCTTGCCCACCTGACGCAGCTCGTGGCCGGCATGCCCGGATGGCTCGTCGTCATGCTGCGCAGGACCGAGCTTGACCTGGCGGCTTCACCCGGTTACAGCAACCAGACGACGGAGGCGCTTCTCGCGCATTTCGACCAGTCCGTCGAGCAGGCGCGCGCGGCGATCCGCGATACGAAAGACAGCGAGCTGTCCGTGCCGTGGTCACTGAAGATGGGTGACAACGTGATTTTCACGTTGCCACGCCAGCAGGTCATCCGGCAGCACATGAATCACATCGTGCACCACCGCGCTCAGCTCGGCGTGTACCTGCGGCTGCTCGACCTGCCGGTCCCGTCGATGTACGGACCGACGGCGGACGAAAAACAGTTCGCATAGGACGCAGGAGACCCGCTGGAGTGCCGACGGGGGCGATCGCAGACGCGGGCCATGGCCGGATCGTGGTCCGACGCTAGATTCCCCTCACCACCTGCCAGTAACGATGCTGCCTGCGGGAGTGCCCTCGTGAAGCTGCGCTGGCTGTTCACGCTCGTTGCCGCGGCCGTGCTGGTCGTGTTCGGATCGCAATGGGCGACGACCACCGACCCATCACCGGCGCCGGCCGATCCGGTTCCGGTGCCGACCCAGTCGCTGCCCGCGCCCGCGAGCCCGGCGGCGGTCGTGAATGCGGACGTTGGCAGCCTGATCGTGCCCGACGTCGCGGTCCGCGACACGGACGGCCGGATCGTATGGCGTGGCGACGTCGACCTCGCGCCCACACTCGAGCGCATCGAGGCCGGCGAGCGCGATCCACACCGCAATGACGGCGGCGTCTTCGGCAATCGCGAGCGGCTGCTCCCTGCCCGACCGGCCGGATACTACCACGAGTACGTGGTGCGCACTCCCGGCATCTCGCACGCGGGACCTCAACGGCTGGTCATCGGCGCAGAGGGCGAGGTCTATTACACGTCGGACCACTATGTCAGCTTCCTGCGAGTTCGCTGATGCACGACGCACGAACCGCGGCCGTCGAGCCGGTGATCCGGCAGCTCCGCGATGCCGGGATGGATCCGGTATGGGTGGACCGCGCACCCGTCTATGACCGCACCACGCTGCTGCACGCACTCTACCAGGCGCTGCACATGCCCGCATGGTTCGGCTTCAACTGGGACGCGCTCGCGGACATGCTGTTCGGCGGGGACGAAGAAGACGAGACCCCGCGCGTCCTCGTCTTCCACGACTTCGAGCTGCTCGAGGCACGCGACCCGGAAACGGCCGCGGTCTTCCTCGACATCGTCGAGTCCGTGGCCTCGAACCCGGACAGCACGCTGCGCGGCATGGTGCGCAGCAACGAGATCCGGGCGCAGCACTAGCCACTGACCCGCGCACTGAAGCGCATTGCGGGTTTGGGCTGCGTCACCTGCCGGGCACCAGCACCTCGATCACACGCCGCCGCACATCCATGTCCGGGTAGAAGCCTCGCTCGTCCACGCCCAGGTTCTGCCGGTTCACCAGCAGCACGATGCCGAGCTCCTCGCGGGGCACGCCCATCACGTACGTTCCCGTGAACCCGCTGTGCGCGAAGCTGCCGGGCGGCGCATCGTCCGGAACCTGCCACCCGAGCGCATGGCCGAAGTCGCCCGGTCGCAGAAACGTCTCGACCACGTCACGACTCAGCACACGACGTCCTTCATGAACGCCACCGGCCAGCAGCACGTTCAGCAGCGTCGCAAGCTCCCGCCCGGTCGAGAACAGGCCGGCGTGCCCGGCCACGCCTCCATGCGCGTACCACGCGTTCCCGTCATTGACTTCGCCCACGAGCGTGTACTCCCGCCAGCCGTTCCACGCATCCGGGTCGCCGTCGTAGTCGTAGCCGAACGCGGTGTCGTACACCATGCGACGCTCGTACGGATTCCCATGCGATGTTGCCGCGAATCCGGAAAGCCCACGTGCGCGGGGCAGGAACCCGGTAGCCTTCAGTCCGAGCGGCCCGTACAGCGCTTCCTCCAGGAAGCCACCCAGTGAATCCCCGGTGACACGCTCGACCAGGTATCCCAGCAGCATGAAACCGAGATCACTGTAGCGACGCTCACTGCCGACTTCCCATGCGAGCGGCAGCGAGCGGATTGCCTGGTACGTCTGCGCCGGCGTCGATGCGTGGTAGTACAGCGGCTGCCATTGCATCAGGCCCGACGAATGCGTGAGCAGGTGGCGCACCGTAATGGGTTCGAGAGGAGTGCTGCTCAGCTCCGGCAGGTAGCGATACACTGGTACATCGATGTCCACCATTCCGCGATCGACCAGGAGCATGATCGCGTACGTCGTCGCCATCACCTTCGTGACCGATGCGAGGTCGAAGACGGTGGACGTCTGCATGGCACGCGGCGACGCCAGCCGCTTCATGCCGTAGTCGTAGAGCTGTGCATGACTGAACGCACGCTC
>CAYLME010000090.1:0-3174 GCA_964384585.1 uncultured Gemmatimonadaceae bacterium
GGCATCGAGGCATGCGATCTGTCGCCGTGGATCCGTCCGAGCTGGTCTGCCTGGAGTATCCTGCCCGTTGTACAGGTTCGATGTGTCCGATGTTTTCGATCACGCGCGATGTCGAGGCGAGCCGCGACATGCGCGCAGTGGAGCTGCGGCAATGACAAGACGGAACGGGAACCACGACGGCGGGGCGGTCCGGCCGACGGACACGACCGACCCCGCGTACTATCACAAGGTCGTCGACTGCCAGTGGGCGTGTCCGGCCCATACCGATGTTCCGCAGTACATCCGCCTGATCGCGCAGGGCCGCTTCGCCGACGCCTACATGCTCAACCGGCAGTCGAACGTGTTTCCCGGCATCCTGGGACGCACGTGTGACCGGCCATGCGAGCCGGCGTGTCGCAGGCACCGGGTGGACGGTGAGCCGGTGGCGATCTGTCGGCTCAAGCGTGTTGCTGCGGACATGAAGGGCGACGTGACCGCGCGGCTGCCGAAGGCTGCAGCAGTGAAGAACGGCAAGCGCGTCGCGTGCATCGGTGCAGGTCCCGCGTCGCTGACGGTCGCGAACGACCTGCTCCCGCTCGGTTACGACGTGACGCTGTTCGAGAAGCACGATCGTGCGGGCGGCCTCATGTGGTCGAACATCCCGCAGTTCCGCCTGCCGCCGGAAGTGCTCTACGAGGAAATCAGCACGATTCTCGACATGGGCGCGGACCTGCGTCTCAACTCGCCCGTGACGTCGATGGATGCGCTGCTGCGCGAGGGCTGGGACGCGGTGTTCATCGGCTCGGGCGCACCGCGCGGCAAGGAGCTGGACGCACCGGGCCGCTGGGACGATCCCGACCATGTGCACATCGGCATCGACTGGCTCGAGTCGGTTGCGTTCGAGCACATCGATCGGATCGGCGAGCGCGTGCTTGTGATCGGCGTCGGCAACACCGCCATGGACTGCTGCCGCACGTCGCTGCGTCTCGGCGCGAAGGACGTGAAGGTGATGGCGCGCAGGTCGCGCCCGTACTTCAAGGCGTCACCCTGGGAACTCGAGGACGCGGAAGAAGAAGGCATCGAGATCGTCGAGAACCATGCGCCGTCGCATTTCGTGATCGAGAACGGCAGGCTGACCGGCCTGGCGTTCGACATCGTCGAGTGGTACTACGACGAGAACGGCAAGCAGCGCTCGCGCAAGCTCGACCAGGTCGTGGTTCCCTGCGACGACGTGATCCTCGCACTCGGGCAGGAGCCTGCCTACCCGTGGCTCGAGCGTGACATCGGCATCGAGTTCAACGAGTGGGACCAGCCGGTCGTCGATCGGGTAACGCACCAGACGACGCTGCCCGGCGTATTCGCTGGCGGCGACGCTGCGTGGGGCCCGGAGAACATCATCTGGGCCGTCGCGCACGGTCACCAGGCGGCGATCTCGATCCACAACCACTGCAACGACATCCCCGTCACCGAGCGGCCACCCGTCGGCATGAACCTGCTCAGCACCAAGATGGGGCTGCACGAGTGGAGCTACAGCAACGATTACGAGCCGGCACGGCGCGCCGCGATGCAGCACGTCGCACTGCAGCAGCGACTGAAGAGCATCGAGGTGGAAGTCGAGCTGGGGTTCGACGTGGATCAGACGCTGCGCGAAGTCGAACGCTGCCTGAACTGCGACATCCAGACGCACTTCACGGCGGCGGCATGCATCGAGTGCGACGCATGCATCGACATCTGCCCGATGAGCTGTCTCACCATCGTGCACGATGCGCCCGATGACGAGCTGCGCCTGCACCTGACCGCACCGGCAAACAACAAGGACCAGGCACTCTTCGTGTCGGCTCCGCTGAAGCACACTGCGCGTGTGATGGTGAAGGACGAGGATGTGTGCATCCACTGCGGCCTGTGCGCGGAGCGCTGCCCGACCGCGGCGTGGGACATGATGCGCTCGGAGATCCTGCTGCCGTACGCAGGCAAGGAAGTCACGCCGGCCGTGGAGGTCGCGGTATGAAGGGCATGAAGCAGGACCGCACGAATCGTTTTGCGTTCAAGATCGCGACCGTGAACGGCACGGGCTCGGCGAGCGCGAACACGCTGCTGCGCCAGGCCATCTTCAGGATGGGAATACCGGTTTCGGGAAAGAACCTGTTCCCGTCGAACATCCAGGGGCTGCCGACCTGGTACGAGATTCGTGTGAATGCCGACGGCCACGTCGCGCGCACGCCGCGTTTCGACCTGATGGTGGCGATGAACCCGGCTTCGTACCAGCGCGACATCGCAGAGATCGTGTCGGGCGGCTGGATCGTCTACGACTCGACGGCGCCGCTCGACCGGTCGCTGCACCGCGATGACGTCACGTTCCTCGGCATTCCACTCGCCAGGCTGTGCGCGGAGAAGTTCAGCGGCGTGCGTGAGCGCATCCTCATGAAGAACATCATGTACGTGGGTGCCCTCGCCGCGCTGCTCGATGTGGAGCTCGACGTCGTGCGCGCACTGCTCAGCGAGACGTACGGCAAGAAGCAGGCGCTGCTGCAGTCGAACTTCACTGCCATCGACGTCGGTTACGAGTATGCGCGCCAACACTTCACGTGCCCGCTGCCGATCCGGCTGCAACGCATGGACGCACTGCCGGACCACATCCTGGTGGACGGCAATACTGCGTCAGCGCTGGGCTGCCTGTATGCGGGCGCAACAGTCGCAGCGTGGTACCCGATCACCCCGTCCACATCGCTGATCGAGGCGTTCTCGGCGTTCGCGGGCAAGTACCGCAAGGATGAAGCGACCGGCAAGCGACGTGTCGCGATCCTGCAGGCCGAGGACGAACTCGCCGCGGCGGGCATGGTGCTCGGCGCGACCTGGAACGGTGCGCGCGCGTTCACGGCGACGAGCGGCCCCGGCATCTCGCTCATGAGTGAGTTCCTCGGGCTCGCCTACTACGCGGAGATCCCGGGCGTCTTCTTCGACGTGCAGCGGGTCGGGCCGTCCACCGGCATGCCGACGCGCACCCAGCAGGGCGACCTGCTCAGCATCGTGTATGCGTCGCATGGCGATACGAAGCACATCGCGCTCTTCCCTGCCGATCCGCACGAGTGCTTCACACACGCGGTGGCTGCGTTCGACCTGACGGAGCGCTTCCAGACGCCGGTGTTCGTGGTCAGCGACCTCGACATCGGCATGAACGACTGGGTCGTGCCGCGT
>CAYLME010000090.1:3184-13535 GCA_964384585.1 uncultured Gemmatimonadaceae bacterium
CGTACCGCCCGGATCGTGGCAAGGTACTCGATGCGGAGGCCCTCCAGCGGGTCGAGAAGTTCTCGCGCTACCTCGACTCGGACGGCGACGGCGTTCCGTACCGCACACTGCCCGGGCAGAGCGCGAAAGGTGCGTACTTCACGCGCGGATCGGGCCACGACCGCTACGGCCGCTACACCGAGGATCCGCCCGCCTACGCGGACGTGATGGAGCGACTCGCGCGCAAGATCGAGAACGCAGCGGCGTATGCGCCGCAGCCCGAGGTGATCGCGGCACCTGCTGCCGCGTCAGGCAACGGAAAGGCAGCGACGGGCGAGACGGTTGCAGGCGTCCGTTCCGTCCCATCGCACATGACGTCGCCGATCGGACTCATCGCGATCGGCAGCTCGCGGCGCGCGGTGATCGAAGCACAGGCACGCCTGGCAGAACTCGGCATCACCGCGGACTTCCTCCGGCCGCGGGCATTCCCGTTCGCGGAAAGCGTGGCCCGCTTCATCGACGAGCACGAGGTCACGTTCGTCATCGATCAGAATCGCGACGCACAGTTGCAGCACCTGCTCATCATGGAGGCGGGCGTACCGCCTGAGAAGCTGCGCAGCATCACGCACTTCGGCGGCTTCCCGCTGCCCGCCGACGCAGTCGTGGACGGTGTGCTGGCAGAGCTGCGTCCCAACGCGCGCCAGGACACGCCGCAGCTCGTCACCGCGGAGGTCACGCAATGATCAGCATCGCCAGCAACGCGGCCATCGCGGCCATACGCACAGGCATCCTGGAGAACGGAGCATGACATACATCGCCAAGCCGCGTGTTCACCACCCTTCGCTGCCGACGAATTCGCTCGGACTCACACGGCGCGACTACGAGGGGTCGATGTCCACGCTGTGCGCCGGATGCGGTCATGACTCCGTGACGGCGGCGATCATCGAGGCCTTCTGGAAACTCGAGATCCCGCCGCATCGCGTCGCGAAGCTGAGCGGCATCGGCTGCTCCGCGAAGACGCCCACCTACTTCCTGGGCGGCGCGCACGGCTTCAACGCGGTGCACGGACGCATGCCGGCCATCGCGTCGGGCGCCGCGGCAGCAAACCGTGAGCTGACCTACATCGGCGTTTCCGGGGACGGTGACTCGCTGTCGATCGGGCTCGGCCAGCTCTGCCACGCGATCCGTCGCAACGTCAACATGCTGTACGTGCTCGAGAACAACGGCGTCTACGGCCTGACCAAGGGGCAATTCAGCGCATCGGCCGAGATCGGATCGAAAACGAAGCGGGGCGAGGCCAACCGGCAGGCGCCCATCGATCCCGTGCTGCTCGCGCTCACGCTCGGCGCAACGTTCGTGGCGCGCTCGTTCTCGGGTGACAAGGCGCAGCTCGTGCCGCTCATCGAGGCGGGCATCGCGCACAAGGGCTTCGCATTGATCGACGTGATCTCGCCCTGCGTCACGTTCAATGACCACGAGGGCTCCACGCGCAGCTACCAGGCAACGCGCGAACGCGATGTCGAGATCGTTGCCGCCGACTTCGTGCCGCCGGCACAGGAGATCACGTCGAACTACACGATGGGCGACGTCGCTCACGTCACGATGCATGACGGCAGCATGCTCCGCTTCCGCCGCGTCGCCGATGGTTACGACCCCACCGACCGCGACGCGGCCTGGTCGTACCTGCAGGAGCGCCAGGCGGCCGGCGAGGTACCGACGGGACTGCTGTACGTGGACACCAGCGAGCCGGACATGCACGACCTGCTCGAGACCATCGAGGCCCCGCTCACTGCACTGCCCTTCGAGGAGCTGTGCCCCGGCGCCGAGGTGCTCGACCAGATCCAGGCGCGGTGGGTGTAGCGAAGCAGTCCGGCGCAGTCCGGCGCGCCGCCAGCAGGGTTCGCTCGACGCCGTACAGAACGGGCGCCGTCGGCCAGTCCAGGGGCCGCGGCGCCATCTGTTCCCAAAATACTTGATTAATCAAATGTTTGCAGTATCATTACGACCATGACGATGACAGCACGCCCGTTCAGCCGGCTCTCGCCGCTGCAGCTGCAGGCCGTCAGCGAGGTTTTCCGGACCGCCGATGCCATGCGTCGGACGTTCGGCAGCCTGCTCGAGCCGCACGGGCTCACGATGCAGCAGTACAACGTGCTCCGGATCCTGCGCGGCGGTGGCGGCGCTGCCCTTCCGACCATGGAGATCGCGGCACGGATGCTGGAGCAGACGCCGGGGATCACGCGCCTGCTCGACCGCCTCGAGGCAAAGGGGCTGGTGAGCCGGGAGCGCTGCGAGGACGATCGGCGCCAGGTGCTCTGCTCCATCACGCCGGCGGGCCGCAAGGTGCTGGGCGAGCTGGACGCCGCGGTCGATGGCACGGACGAGGCATTGCTGGGAGACCTCGGAGATGCCGAACTGCGAGCGCTCGTCGATGCGCTGCGGCGGATCCGGCACCAGATCGACTGATTTTTTTCATCAATTTACTTAATTAGTCAATAATTATCGAGTCACTGAACTTGGAGGTCGTGATGAGCACGAGGGTCGCGGGTGTGGGGATGGGACGTGGGGCGGAGGCGGACGGTGGTGCCGCGCGACGTGTACTGCAGGTGCTCGGACGGACGGGCGATGACCGTGTCGCCGTCGTTCTCCGCGCGACTCTCGCGCTCGTCATTTTTCCGCACGGTGCGCAGAAGGTGCTGGGCTGGTTCGGCGGGCCGGGGTACGGCGCGGCGATGGCGCACCTGACGCGTGACTATGGTCTGCCCGGGGCGATCGCGTTCCTGGTGGTCCTGATCGAGTTCCTGGCGCCGCTGGCACTCGTGGTCGGGCTGCAGAGTCGAGTGGCCGCGGTGGGTATCGCGGCGGTAATGGTCGGGGCGGCGCTCACGCAGCACGTGTCCAACGGCTTCTTCATGAACTGGTTCGGTACGCAGGCCGGCGAGGGCTTCGAGTATCACCTGCTGGCCGTGGGAGTCGCCTTCGCGGTGATGGTCCGCGGCAGTGGATCGCTGTCGCTGGACCGGCGGCTGTTCCGCGGCGGACAGGAATGATCGTCGCAGCGGCCAGGACTGATCGTCGCGGCGGATCGTCCCGACGGCCGAGGACACCTGTTCGACTGCCAGTGCCCGGTGCTGGTGGTCGTGGTGGCGGAGTCCGCTCGTCTGGCTGTCACACCCCTCGCGTAGACTGGTGCACCACACCAGCGGAGGGTGCCACGCGATGGACACGACAGTACAGCTCGACCACAGGACCGTACCGGAAGGACACGTCGTCCGCATGCTGCTGCGGATCGAGGGGAGCCCGCCTCCCGCCGGCGCCCGCACTCCCCTCGATCTGGCGCTCGTGCTGGACCGCTCCGGCTCGATGCACGGCGAGAAGATCGAGGCCGCGAAGCACGCGGCAGCCGAGGTCGTGCGGCGGCTCTGGCCGCAGGACCGCGTCAGCGTGGTCGCGTACGATCACGAGGTGGATACGGTTGCCGCGCATGCTGCCGGTGGGGACATGCCGGATCTGACGTATCGCATCGGAGGCATCGAGCCGCGTGGCTCGACCAATCTGAGTGGTGGCTGGCTGCGCGGTCGCGAGTTGCTCAGCGCGGCCGCGGACCGACGGGTCCGCCGGATCGTCCTGCTCACGGATGGCCTGGCGAACGCCGGCATCACGAGCCCGGTGCAGCTTGCGTCGATGGCGGCGCAGGCGCGTGAGACCGGGGTCAGCACGACGACGATCGGCTTCGGTGCAGACTACGATGAGACCCTTCTCCGGCGCATGGCGGAGGCCGGGGGCGGTGGCACCTATTACATCGAGACGGCAGACCAGGCGCTTGCGATCTTCCAGGACGAGCTGAGCGATCTGCTCGGCACGTGCGCGCAGAACCTGTCGGTGACGATCCGACCCACCGCAGACGTGCAGGCAGTGCGCGTCCGGCACGCATACACATCGACCACGGTGTCCGACGGCGTGCGCTATGACATGGGTGACCTGTACGCACGCGAGCCGCGACTGCTGCTCGTGGAGTTCCTGCTGCCGTTCGCGCCGGCCACGGCGACGGCTGTTGCGACGCTGAGCGTGACTGCGGACGTGCTCGCGGGCGACGACGTCCGCCACGAGACCGTGACGCTGCCGGTCACGCTCGATGCTGCGCACGTCCCGCATGTCGATCCGACGATCGAGCGCGAGTCTCTGCTGCTCGATGCGGCGGACGCACGCGAGGAGGCGCTGCGTTCAAGGGAAGCCGGCGACCTCGATGCAGCACGTCGCACGCTGCACGAATCCATGCTGGGCCTGCAGCTCTCCGGCATCGATGACGCGCAGTTGCAGGCGGAGATCGAAGACCTGCGCACCCTGGCAGCGGCGCCGTCTGCTTCGCTCGGACAGGAAGTCAACGCGAAGTACCTCCACCAGATGGCCTACGACCGGAAGACCGGCCGCTCACGCAAGCGTGAACTGATCGAGCGGCGGCGCAGGGAGTAATCCGGCGATGTGCATCGTGCACCGGTGACTGCTGCCGGTGCACCCTGGCGGGCTGCAGGACGGGAACGCGGCACCCGGATCTGCAGCCCGCGCTTGCGCGGATGCTGGCCGCGCCTCCGCCACCGTTCTATTCTGCGATGCCGCGCCGTCGGCGCGAGCGCCCGTTCCGCAGCTTCCCGGGAGCCAGTGTCACCACAGCCTGCGTCAGGCGACGTACTCATTCCCGTCCTCGCGGCGGTCTGCCAGCGCGAGGGCCGTTTCATGATCTGCCGGCGGCCGCTGCACAAGCGGCATGGCGGCCTGTGGGAGTTTCCGGGCGGCAAGTTCGAGCCCGGCGAATCGCTGCGCGCTGCGGCGGAGCGCGAGATGGCGGAGGAGCTGGGGGTGCTCGTAACCCGTGTCGGCGACGTCGTCTTCGAACAGCACGATGCTGGCTCGCCGTATCTGATCCGGTTCGCACACGTGGAGTTCGCGGGCGAGCCCGAGCCGCTCGAGCACGAGGAGATCCGCTGGGTGGATCCGGCTGTGCTGCTGGACCTGCCGCTCGCTCCGAGCGACCGCACATTCGCGGAATGGCTGGTCGCGCAGCCCTGACGTCCCCCAACACCGCTCTTTCTTTCTGTGCACGGATGCGACATCGTGTGCATCATCCCGGCATCACAGCACGCAACGCGGCACGACCTGGCAGCAGCCCTTCCACTGCACGGAGGTATGCATGGTGACCCTGGCGGCACTCTGGCTTCCCATCCTGATCGCGGCCCTCGTCGTGTTCTTCGCGAGTGCGCTCCTGCACATGCTATTGCCGCTCCACAAGGATGACTGGGCGAAGCTGCCGGACGAGGAGCGCGCACGTACTGCGCTGCGCGGTGTGCCACCGGGGGATTACATGGTGCCGCGGGGCGAGGGCATGGCATCGATGAAGGATCCGGATTTCGTGCAGAAGTACAGGGAAGGCCCGGTCGTTCTGATGACGGTGCATCCGACGGGCGAGCCGTCGATGGGCAAGAATCTGGGGATGTGGTTCGTGATGACGCTCGTCGTCAGTATCGTCGCAGCGTATATCGCGGGACGTGCGCTGGGGCCCGGCGCCGATTACCTCGATGTCTTCCGCTTCGCGGGCACGACCGCGTTCGCAAGCTATGCGCTCGGCCAGGTCCAGGAATCCATCTGGTCGGGTCGCAAGTGGAGCACGACGATGAAGAACGTGGTCGACGCGCTCGTCTACGCACTGCTCACAGCGGGTGTGTTCGGCTGGCTCTGGCCCTGATCACCCGCCGGCGAGCCGGCGCGCCGCTGCACTCACCCAGCGGCGCGCTTCGGCCGGTGCCTCGACAGTCGCGGCCCCGCCGTATTGCATGATCTGACTGACGAACCAGCCGGGGTCGGCGACGTTGTGCGTCACGACCACACTCCCATCCTCCTGCGCCTCGCCCTGCTGCTGTTCTGCGATCCAGCGCGCAATCGTGCCTGCGTAGCGCACCGTGACCTTCACGTCGTCGCGCGCGTAGTAGGCAATGCCGTCCTGCAGCATCGCCTGCAGGTCCACCTCGGGCTTCTCCGGAGGTGCCTCCTCTTCGATCACCGCATCGAGCATGCGATCGAGGCGGAAGAAGCGCAGGTCCCCACGGTCAGGATCATGCGCGGCGACGTACCACTTCCCCTCGGCAAGGACGAGCCGGTAGGGCGCGATGCGGCGTTCCGACTGTGCAGCATCACCGAACTTGAGATACGTGATGCGCAGCATCCGATGCTGTTCGATCGCGTCCGCGATGATGCCGCGGAGGCTGTCGTCGCCGAGCCCGAGCATGATGTCCGGTGCATACTCGACGTCGTGGATGGACAGGTCGGCGTCGCGCGCCAGGATGCCTTCGGGCATACCCTCCGGGAACAGCACCGCCCGGAGGCTGGCGACATCGGAGTCGACGGGCACGTCCGCGCGCGTGGTGAGTTCCGACTCCAGGCGCGCGGCCAGTGCAATGATTTCCGCGCGTCGCGGCTGCTCGGCTTCAGCGGCGAGTGCGCGCAGTCCCAAGCCGAGGGCCAGTGCCTCGCGCTCACTGAGGCGCACCGGCCGCTGGAATTCGCGCGGCGCGTGGACGCTCACGACGTCGCCTTCAATCAGGATCGTGAACGGCTCGACCGTACCGGCGGGGTGATAGTACGAGCGTGTCATCGCGGCCTGGAGGTCAGCGAGGACGCGGGCCGGTGTGACGTCGAGATCACGGGCGAGGTCATCGATGCGGGCTCCGCCATCGCGCGCGGCCACCGGCAGCACGTAGAGCAGGCGCTCGAGCTGGAGATCAGCGCGCATCGCCGCCCTCCTGTTCCGATGCATCCGCATCGGATGAAGCGTCGTCGCTCGACGCGTGCGCGGATGCGATCCCCGCAGCCAGCGCGCGCATCTCCTCGATCAGCTCCGGCGGCGTCAGCAGTCTCGCCTCGCCCTGCAGGCTCAGGAGCCAGCGCAGAAACGGATTCACCTGGTGCACGACGAACTCACGGACGGTGCTTCCGTCGTTCAACCGCTCGACGAGCGCGCCGTGGTCGTTGCGCTCTGCCCAGAGACTCAGCGGAAACGGGAAATGCACCTGCGCACGGACCGGCTCCTCGTCCGGCCCGCCCAGTTCCCATGCCTGGCGGCCAACGTAGGCGGAGAGCTGGAAATCGTCGGGGATCGTGTAGTCGTGCCTGTTGGGTGAGCGCGTGTTCATCGTGACGTCGTCCATGCGCCCGACACGAAACACGCGTATGTCGTCCCGATCGTGGTCGCGGCCGATGAAGTACCAGTGACCATGCTGCAGCAGCACGCCGTAGCCATCGACCGTGCGGGAGGTCTCGTGACCGCGGTAGATGCCGTGATAGCGGAACGTGACCGTCTTGCGTGCCAGGAGTGCTTCAGAGAGCACGCGCAGGTGGGCGGTCAGCTCCGCAGTGCCCGGCTTCTCGGCAAAGAGCACGATCGGCGATTCTTCGGCGAACGCGGAGGGATCCATGTCGAAGGCAAGCTTGCGGAACGCACTGCGCGCTTCCTTCACCATCGGGAACCCGGGCACGTCCGCCACCCGGCGCAGCGCCTCCGCCGCGAGCGGTGCATCCTCGCGCGCGACCTCGACAGTGGCCGGACGGAACCGGTCCCGGTACTCCGGACGAGCGGTCGCCTGCTCGACAATCTTCAGATAGGGGAGATAGAAGTCGCGCCGCTCGATGACGTAGCCCTCCTGCTCCTCGTTCGCCGAGGCAAGCGCGTATTTCATCGTGCGCAGCGGTATGCCGAGCCTGCGCAGCTCGTCCTTGTCGCGCTCGAACATGCGCCGCGCAGTCTCACGGTCGGTGTGCGACTCGGATTCCCACTTCTGCGCATAGCCGGGCACAGCGCGCATCAGTTCGTCTGCCGACACCGGCAGGCGTCGCCCCACCAGATAGGCAATGAGGTCGAGCCAGCGTTGCAGCTTCGTAGGTGAGTCCGCCATGCCAGCAGTTTAGGCCCGCGGTGTGACATGGGACAACGGTCCCGGGCGCCGTCCGCGTTGCATGCCGTGCGAGGCCATGAGCCGACGACCCCGTGAGCGGCACTGTACCTGCGGCTAAGGGACGGCGGCACAGCTCCGGTCGGTAGTGGCACTCGCCTGCTATCTGCTTGATCGGCCAGCGCTTGGAAGCCGGGCACTCGCAGTCGCGAGTATGACCTGATTTCCGCTCGTGTGCACATTAGTAGCCATTCCCTGGCGGCACCCGCCGCGACGGAGTGGAGCTGTAACTCGGGACCCCTGCCACGAAACGAACGGAGCGGTGAGCGCTCCGCGGAGCGATGATGCTCGAAAGGGAGGAACGCATGCGTCCGATGCAGGCTGCACTCATTGCGGCAGCGTGTGCCATCATGCCCACCGCGCTGCACGCGCAGGCCAGCGTGGTGCAGACGGAGTTCGATGAAGGCGATTTCAGTGTGAGCATTGCGCACGACGCGCTGACCGACGCGAACAGCTCGTTCATTCTGTCGATCGCCGACAACGAGCAGGGCGCGCTCGGCTGGAAATGCATGGAGGACGGACTCAACGTCATCCTCGTTCTCGGCACGTACTACGAAGGCGACGAGGACGATGATATCGTCGTGCAGTATCGCTTCGACGAGGACGAGGCCGAGCCGCAGGAGTACTGGGAGCTGTTGAGCGGCCACGAGATGGCCTACATCCGCATGGAACGCGTGGCCACGTTCACGGAGCGCGCGCTCCAGTCACATCGCGTCGTGGTTCGGGCCGTCGATCCATACGACAACGAGACACGCACGTTCGTGGTCGGCATGAGCGGGCTGGAGAAGGCACTGTACAACCTGCCGTGCGCGACAGCGGCGAAGCACGCAGCGGTGACCGGGAGCTCGATGTAGCTGCCCGCTCAGGGCTGCTCCGCTACCAGGGCGACACGATCGCCGGCTGCGCTCACGGCGATACGTACGATGCTCGCGAGGTCCGCGCTGTCGAAGCGCGCGACCTCGCGCCATTCCCCGCCCTGCGCACTATCCAGCGCATACAGGGCGTTGCCACCGGGCATGAGCAACATGTTGCCCGGCAGCCACGCATAGCTCAGCGTCTCGCCCACGCGCGGTGCGATGCGTTCGATATCGCCGGACGCGAGGTCGAGGCGGTGGATCCAGATCTGGCCGTCGTCGGCCGGCATCATGAAGCTGACGGCACGCGTGCCGGGGATGTGCTGCGGCGGCGAGCCCGCGAGACCCGTCAGGATCGTACGCTCTTCGCCGCTGGCGGTGACGACCTTGAACGTGCGCACGGAATCGTTCACGAAGAAGGCCAGTCCCGCATCATCCGCGACACCGTAGTAGCCCACACGCTCGACGCTCGCCGGATGTTCGCCGATCGGCGCGCCCGCCGACGTGTAGCGCCACAGCGCGCCGGTGGACATGTCGGCCGGCCAGCGCACCACGAGCATGGTGCCGTCCGCCGTCAGTGACGGACTGAACTCGTTCTCCGGCGTTTCGGTCAGGCGCGTGGCCGTCCACATCCCGAGATCGAAACGAGAGATCTCGGTCTGGCCACCCACGTCCGCATTGTAGAGGAAGCCGCTGCCGTCACGCAGGAACCACGGCTGGTTGTCGTAGCCCGGTCGGGCGGTCGCGTTGCGCGGCGTGCCGATCTCGATCGTGCGGCCATCGATGCGCAGGTCCGCAACGAAGATGTCGGTGGACGGCATCTGGGCCGCGGCGGGCGCGACCGTCAGGATCAGGGCTGCACAGGCGGCAATCAGACGCATGGTATCTTCCGGTTGAGGCTTTTTCATTCCACGAACGCGCGGTACAGCTCCTCCAGTGCTGCGTCCTGATCCTCCGCGATCCCGCTGTGCACCGGCGAGGGCTGCAGCACGTCGGAACGGGGGGCCGTCATCCAGTGGAACCGCTCGGACGCAGGCAGCAGGGCAATCGCGCCCGCCTCGGGATCGCCGCGCACGATGCCCTCGTAGCCGCGCAGGTAGCGCGCGAGCAGCTCGATATCGACGTCCGGCACGAGCTCACGCAGCCGCGCCTCGTCGGTGATCACGCGGATGCCCAGGTATTCGGCGGTGCGCGCGTGCAGAACGACACCGACGTTCACGAACTCGCCCGTGCGGACGTGCGGCACGACACGCAGCACCGCGAAATGATAGGCCGCGCGCGCACGCGCGTTCGCGTCCATCCCGACGTGCATGCTCATGGATTCGACCTCCGCCGCGTGTGCGCGAACGTCCGGAGCGCTCTCATCGGCGGGCCTGCAACCGGCGCGGCGGTTCGTTCTGCGCGCGTTCGCGTGCGCTCGAGGCTTCCTGTACGAACGTGCGCGGCGCTTCGAGCCGCGTTGCCAGGTATGCGACGTAGCGGGCACGCGCCTCCTGACCGGTGTCGAAGTCCGCGGCT
>CAYLME010000091.1:0-13511 GCA_964384585.1 uncultured Gemmatimonadaceae bacterium
ACAGGCGGGAAACTCCGGACAATGTGTCAGTGGCCGCGCCGCCCGAGCGGCGCAACCACACGACTCATTGCGAGAGCAGCAACAGCCCCATGAACGCGCCCACGCCCACGAAGAACCGCTTCCACGTGAACGGGCTGCCGCGCGCATCCTTGCGCAGCCAGAACAGGATCGCACCGCAATCCGTGTTGCGCTGATACTCGATCGGCGTCATCGCAGGCGTGGTGTAGACCTCCACCCCGTCGATGTCCTCAGGCAGGAGCGTGTCGATGTCCTCGGCCGTCATGCCGATCATGCCATCGATGAACACGTTCGGCGCGCAGTAGCCGCCGCCCGTCGTGCGCATCGCGACCATCTGCCGGCCAGCGAACTGCGGGTCCGCCGACACCATCTGCACCCGCGGCATCACATAGAAGAGGTGGCTCGTGCGGACCGGATTGCGACGCTCGATGTCGGAACGCGTCAGAAAGCGCCCGGTGCCGCCACGGCTGCGCCGGTAGAAACCACTGTACTCGAGCGGGACCTGGCGACGCGCCGTCACGATCAGGGGCTCCAGTGCGATCGCGTTCTCCGCCATCGTCAGCACCACCGTCAGCTCATAGCCGCGCTCCAGCTCGATCGGCCGCGCCATCGCCTGGAACGCAAGATGGCTCACGTTGATGATGTAGCGACCCTCTTCCTTCGGCGACAACAGGAAACCGCCGAGCGAATCCGTCAGCGTGGAGTCGGTCGTCACGCCCGCGTGGTCGATCAGGCGGACCATGGCGGCATTGATCGCCATCGAATCGGACTCCGAGCGCACCGCGCCTCGCACGAGCTGGGCATGCGCGGTGGCAGGTAGCACGATCACGAGCAGCAGGCCGGCAAGCAGACGCATGAGGCCCTCCGGGGTGGGCGGGCTCGAGAGGAGCCCACTTCGCAACTTAAACACGAGGCCAACGCGCGGGAAGCCGCAACGACCCGGTACGGGGACGAATCGACAGCAACAGGCCGCCCCTTTGTGACGATCCGTCATTTCAGCGGACCGTCTCACTTGGCATGCACGCCCGGCCTCCCCATCTTTCAAAGATGTACGACCATCTGGATCTGCAGATCCTGCAACTGCTCCAGGACAACGCCCGGATGCCGAACGCCGAGATCGCCCGGCGCGTCGGACTCGCACCATCCGCCGTGTTCCAGCGCATCCGCAAGCTCGAACAGAACGGCGTGCTCCGCGGCTACCATGCCGACATCTGCCCCGTCGCACTCGACCAGGGTCTCCTCGCCTTCGTCCTCATCCGCACGTCCGAGGGCGCACGCGCGAAGGAAACCGCCGAGACCCTCGCACGCATCCCCGAGGTGCTCGAGGTGCATCGCGTGGTCGGCGACGACTGCTTCTTCCTCAAGGTCCGCGTCCGCGACACCGACGCGCTCGGCGCATTGCTCGACGAGACCATCCAGCCGCTGCCACCCGTCGCCTCCACCCGCACGACCATCGTCCTGAGCACCGCCAAGGACGCGCGCCCCTCCGTCACGCCCAGCCTCGCGCGGCTCGACAGGGACGTCGACGACGAGGCCGCCGACCAGGCCAGCTGATCCACGGCCGTTCTTTGCCGCCTGTCGCCGGGCGCCAGGGGTACCGCTAACCGCTGACCGCTAACCGCCACCCGCCACCCGCCACCCGCCACCCGCCACCCGCCACCCGCCACCCGCCGATTCTGCGGTGCAGTCCCCGCCGCGCCAACCCGTCTGTCGCACACCGCCCCGATTGAATGAGCCAAGCCCACCCGGTTTCCGTCATTTCGTCCTGGAATATCCCAACATCGCGTCATAGAAATTCGTCTACGCTCGTTTTACCGACAGA
This sequence comes from uncultured Gemmatimonadaceae bacterium, assembly GCA_964384585.1. Lineage (GTDB taxonomy): Bacteria > Gemmatimonadota > Gemmatimonadetes > Longimicrobiales > RSA9 > DASTYK01. Next base: position 1,841 of record CAYLME010000091.1, read on the forward strand.
ATCGACGCTGATTAGGTGAATAATCGCGACGAAACGGCGGACAACACCCCCACTGAGACGGAGGAACGTATGCGGCGAACCGTTGCGTGGATGCTGACGGCGGGGATCGGGGCCGGACTGGTAGTCGCGAGTGTGAGCTGTGGTGACAGTGGCGGCGGTGGCGTGATCATCGAGCCCGAGACCGGGACAGTGAGCGGTACGGTGGCGGTGGCGGGGACGGGTGTTGCCGGTGCCACGCTGACGCTGACCCGCGGGCAATCCACGCGGACGGCGATGTCGGCAGCGTCGGGCGCGTACACGATCGCGGACGTGGCGACGGGTGCCTGGACGCTGGGGATCGAGCCGCCGACGGGATACGTGCTCGCGACCGGGCAGGATGCTTCGGTCGCGGTCACGGTCGGCGCGAACCAGACCGCAACGGTGAACGTCGCGCTGGAAGAGGACGATGCGGGTCAGGTCACGCTGATCACGCTGTCGGGCACGAGCTTCTCGAACGACGACGTGACGATCAGTGTGGGTGAGCGAATCCGCTGGGAGAACGCCGACAACGCGCTGCACACGGTGACGCCGGATGGTCACAGCGAGTGGACCTCCGTGCAGCTCGATGCGACGGGCGAGAGCTTCGAGCACACGTTCAACACGGCAGGCACGTACAACTACTACTGCAACCCGCACCGCACGCTCGGCATGACCGGCGTGATCCGCGTGCAGTGATGGGGCGAGTGCGACCGGGACGGCACGCTCGTCCCGACTCGTGTGCAGTGATGCGGCGAGTACGACGCGGACCGCGCGCCCGGGGTGACGGGCGTGACTGGTCTGATCGACCCGCAGTGCTGCGGCGCATGCCGTTCGCGGCGCTGTCCGCGCTGCTGCTGCTGCCGATGATGCTCGCTGGCGCGCCGGCCGTGCAGGCGCAGTCGCTGCTCGAGCGTTCGCCGAACCTGGGCGGCACATGGACGGGGGAGGCGGGCACACTGCACTTCCATTTCATGCACCGTTTCGAGGCGACGGACCCGCCTGCCCGCAAGGTGCTCAACTCGCCCACGTTCCTGCTCGGGGCAACGCTGCCGCACCGTGTGCTGGTGGGTGCGCGCTACGCGACCAACTCGCTCGTGCGAACGGGCTATCCGAACGAGTGGGAGTTCTTCGGCCGCTGGCAGGGGCTCCTGCAGGCGGAGGGTGCGCCGCTGGACGCATCGCTGCACGGCGGCTGGAACCAGGCTGCGCGCAGTGCAGACGCGGAGCTCACGCTTGCGCGTCGCATGAACCGGCTGCGTGTGCTCGGTGCTGCGCGTGTCCTTTCCAATGCATACCACATGGACGAGACGCGCTTTGCGGCTGGTGGCGGTATCGCGTTCGACGTTCTCGACTGGCTGGCCGTGGCGGGCGATGCGATGACGCTCGTGGACGCCGACGATGTGGAAGACGTGGCGTGGAGTGCGGGTGTGCAGCTGCGGATCCCGATGTCGCCGCACACGCTGTCGCTGCACGCGTCGAATGCGAACACGACGACATTGCAGGGCAGTTCCCGTGGCGCAGGCGGCGTGGTGTACGGCTTCGAGTTCACGATCCCGCTGACGCTGGCGCGCTACTTCGGTCGTCGTGCACCGGCGTCCGCCGCTGCGGTTCCGGCCAGCGCATCAGGCAGTGCGTCGACCGGAGCGCCTGCCGTCGAAGTCGACATGACGAACCGGCTGCTGTTCTCCCCGGACACCGTCCGCATCACGCGTGGCGAGACGGTACTGTGGCGCAACTCGTCGATGCTGCCGCATACGGTGACGGCCGACGCGTCGAAGGCCGCGGCTGCGGGCAACGTGACATTGCCGTCCGGCGCGCAGCCGTTCGATTCCGGGAACATCGATGCGGGTCAGACCTGGTCATACACGTTCACGGTGCCGGGCACATACCGTTACGTGTGCCTGCCGCACGAGCTGGCCGGCATGGTCGGCGTCGTCATCGTGGAGGGCGGCTCCTGAGCGGGCGGCGATCGGTTTCGGTCGTCGCGCTCATGGTGCTGCTCGCCGCGTGCTTCAGCGGCGACCCGGCCGGCACGGACGATGGTGAAGGTGACGTCGAAATCGAGATGACGGCGAGTCTCACGTATATGCCCGCTGTCGTGACGGTGCGGGTGGGGCAGGCCGTGCGGTGGGTCAACAGGAGTAACATCCCGCACACGGTCACTGCGGACCCTGCCCTTGCTGCGAACCCGCAGAGTGTGATGCTGCCGGCGGGAGCGGCCCCGTTCGACAGTGGGCTGATCGATGCGGGTGCTGCCTATACCCGCACGTTCACGGTGGCGGGCACGTACCGCTACTTCTGCCGGCCGCACGAGGGCGGCGGCATGATCGCAACGCTCGTGGTGGAGTGACCGGCGCGATCAGGCGCCAGGTTCAGAGCGTCAGCTCGGCAGCATGCTCGCGATACCAGCGCGTCATGTCGGTCGAGACGGTGCGCGCGCCGAGCTGACGCAGCATGGTCGTGATCTGGCCACGATGGTAGGTGGCGTGGTTGACCACGTGGAGCAGCAGTTCCCAGAGCGCGCTCTCGTGCTCGCTGCCGTCGAGTCTGCGGTAGGCGACACGCCGCAGCATGCCTGCGTCGTCGATCGGTGTCAGGAAAGCTCTCCGTTCGCTCATGACGGCTGCCCAGCGGGCGCGCATGTCATTGTAGGTCGCCGCGTTCCATCCGGGCGGTGACGTGGGGGATTCGCCGTTCCAGCGTTGCAGCCAGATCCAGTCCGATTCCGCGATATGAAGGAGTGTGTCCCGTACCGAGGGAAAGCTGCTGCGCAGATCGCGTGTCAGCTGTTCCTGATCGAGTGCGGCCGCAGCGTCGAGGATCGCGCCATTCGCCCAGTCCGTGTACGCGATCATGCGCTTGAGGCCGGCCGCACCGATGATCCCGCCCATTCTCGCCACCTTCGATGTCGATCTGATGATGGAGCAGGTGCGTCGAACGCGCCCGCGCAGGAGAGAGGCCGTCCGATGCATGGATCGGTCCGCGCGTCCGTACAGCGCCCGCCGCCGCCCCGCGTGAGCGGCGACGAGCCGGTCACTTGCGCGCGGCGTAGATGCGGCCGCCGCTCTCCATGAACGCGCCCAGCGCCTGGACCTCGGCCTGCGAGAGTGGCACGCCGTGCTCGTGGTCCGCGCGCCATACCCAGATCTGGTCGTAGCCGGCGAGATCGTGCGTATCGAATCGGAAGTTGCCGAAGTCGGCGGGTGCGGACCTGCGGTGCGCCGTGGTCACGTCGAACTGCAGGTGTGAGCAGCGTCCCTGGCCCACGCCCAGTGCCCGGCCGAGCGGCGCATCGGCCAGGTCACCGAAGCTGGTGAGCCCGTCCGTCACCACCAGTACACGGAGACGGTCCGCGAATACCCGGCTCACCGCGTAATGAATCCGCGGGTCGATCCGGAGTGATGTCCCGTAAATCATTGCTGCGTCCTCAAGTCGAGTCGGTTCACCCATACCCGGACATGATGGCGCGAGGCGCAGCGTCGTGCATGGGCAGAAACGACCTATTTTTGTACGTGGCGCCAGCTGCTGCCGGCTCCGCCGCTCCCGATGCCCGCAGGCAGCCGACGGACAGCCACCGGCTGGCGCCAGTCGGCTGCCGACGGACGGCAACGCCTGACGAATGTCACCCCGAATCGATGACGGACTGCCCTGCCGTGCCGCGCGTCCGTACGGCATCATGTGTACGGACCTGAACCGGAGTGACCAATGAATCGTATCCAATCGCTGCTGTTCTACGTGGCAGTGGCGTTCCTGATCGCCGGGCTCTTCCTGCTGACGCTGGCGGCATCGCTGGAAGCGCAGACGACCCTGATCCGCGATGTACGTGTCTTCGACGGCACCGACACGAGCGGTCCGACGAGTGTACTGGTGCGCGATGGCCGGATCGCAGCGATCGGTACACAGCAGGCGGTGCCGGCCGGCGCGGACGTCGTGGATGGCAGCGGCATGACGCTGCTTCCGGGCCTGATCGATGCCCACACGCACGCGTTCGGCAACGCGCTCGAAGAGGCGCTCGTCTTCGGTGTCACGACGGAGCTGGACATGTTCACCGAGCCGCGCGGTGCTGCAACGGCGCGGGCGGAGCAGCAACGGCCGGGCGGCGCGTCGGGTCGCGCGGACCTCTTCTCCGCGGGCGTGCTGGCTACGCCGCCCGGCGGCCACGGCACCGAGTACGGCTTCCCGATTCCGACGATCACGCGGCCGGATTCGGCGCAGGCATGGGTGGATGCCCGGATCGCGGAAGGTTCGGATTACATCAAGATCGTCTACGACGACGGTGCCCTTTTCGGACTGAACTGGCCTGCGCTCGATTTCGCGACGATGGAAGCGCTCGTCGACGCTGCCCATGCACGCGGCAGGCTCGCAGTCGTGCACGTGAGCACGGCCGAACAGGCGATGGACGCGATCAGAGCGGGGAGCGACGGGCTGGTGCACCTGTTCACCGACACGCTGCCCGCGTCCGACTTCATTGCCTCGGTACGCGGGGCGGACGCATTCGTGATCCCGACGCTCGTCGTACTCAAGAGCATAACGGGCATCGGTGGCGCAGCCACGCTGCTCGAACAGGAGTCCATGCTGGCGTACCTGCCGGCCTCCTCGCGCGCGAACCTGGCGGCTGCGTTCCCGGCGACGGGCGATGCGGACGAGCGCTTCAGTGTGCCGCTCCGCACGGTGAGACGGCTGCACGAGGCCGGTGTGCCGATCCTGGCCGGCACGGATGCACCGAACCCTGGCACGGCTCATGGTGCCGCCATGCATCGTGAACTGGAGCTGCTGGTGGAGGCGGGCCTTACGCCGGTCGAAGCTTTGCGCGCGGCGACGAGTGTACCGGCCGACGCGTTCGGACTGGACGATCGCGGTCGCATCGCCGTTGGACAGCGCGCGGACCTCCTGCTCGTGCGCGGTGATCCGACTCGTGACATTCACGCCACGCGCGCGATCGAAGGTGTCTGGAAGGGCGGCGTTCGGCTGGACCGCGCGAGCTGGGCGGAATCCGTCACGGCATCACTGGTCATCGCTCCACCTGCCGGCATGTCTGCGGACGGCCTGATCGCCGACTTCGAGGATGGCGCGACGGTTCGCTTCGGCACCGGTTTCGTGCCGAACACGGACTCGTTCGCGGGCGGCACATCGACGGCTTCCGCGGAACTGGCTGACGGCGGCGCAGGCGGCAGCGCGCATGCACTGCACGTGAGCGGCGAGATCACGGATCGGCTTGCCTACGCCTGGGCCGGAATCATGTGGTCGCCGACCCGGCAGATGATGCAGCCGGCCGATCTGTCCGCGTTCGACGGTGTCCGGTTCCAGGCCCGAGGTGACGGTCGTACGCATCGCGTGCTCGTTTTCTCGCAGGCGCATGGCATGATGCCGCTGACGCACGAGTTCATGCCGGGCACGGACTGGAGCCTGTTCGAGGTGACATGGGCGTCGCTCGGTATCGACGGCAGCGATGTATCCGCGATTCTCTTCGTGGGCGCGCCGCCGGCTGGCGACTTCTGGTTCGACATCGATGATGTTCGACTCCACTGAGCCGGCCCCGGCCGGGCTGCAGCGTGCCACGGCCAGGTATGGCGATGCCGCGGCCCCGGGTGCACTGTCTGATGTCCTGGCACTCACCGGATTCACGATCGCGTTTCCCGGGTCGGCGGTACGCCGGTATCGGCGCGACGATGAAATGACGGGGCGATGATGACGGATGCGAAGATGAGTTCCGGACGCCGTCGCTTCCCGCTGCTGCCGGACGGGCCGCTCGGGTGGACGCCATACGCATGGCTGATCTACCTGTCCGTTTTCCTGATCGAGCCGGTCGTACGGACGCAGCAGGGCCGCGCGGGCTTGCTGTACTGGGCGATGACGATCGTTGCACTGCTCGCGTTCCTGGCAGCGTACTTCCGTGGCTACTGGGTGCACGGGCGCCGGCTCGTGGCTATCATCGCCTTCATTGCCGCACTCGGCATGGTGCTCCTGCCGACGAACGTCGGCGCCTCGGTGATGTTCATCTATGCCGGTGCCTTCGCCGGCTTCCTGCAGCCGCCGCGCAGCGCACTGCGTGCGCTCCTGCTGGTCACGATTGCCGCGGTGATCATGGGTGCGCTGACGCACCCGCCGGTGTGGTACTGGTTCACCACCGGGATGATCGTGCTGGTGGGCGGTGTCAACTTTCACTTCTCACAGCGCTCACATGCGCAGAAGTGTCTTCGCCTCGCCCAGGAAGAGATCGAGCACCTGGCCGCCATCGCCGAACGCGAACGGATCGCGCGTGACATGCACGATGTGCTCGGCCACACGCTGTCGCTGATCGTTCTCAAGTCGGAGCTGGCCTCGCGCATCGCTGAGCGTGACCCCGCACGTGCGGCAGGCGAGATGCGCGACGTCGAGCGAGTCGCCCGGCGCACACTGCAGGATGTGCGTGAGACGCTGCGCGGCTACCGCGCGACGCTGGCAGACGAGGCGCAGCGCGCAGGTGCGATGCTCGAGGCCGCAGGTGTGCGCGCACGCTTCGAGTTCGAGCATCTCACGCTCGAGCGATCCGTCGAGGAGGCGCTCGCACTGGCGCTGCGCGAGGCGGTGACGAACGTGGCACGGCACGCGAATGCGACCACGTGCGCGGTCCGGCTGTACGCCGTCAACGGTGCTGCACTGTTCGAGGTACACGACGACGGGCGCGGCATGAACGAGCCGGAGGGCGGCGGCCTGCGTGGCATGCGCGAACGTATCGAGGCGTGTGATGGTCGGGTGGAACGCAACGGCGACAATGGCATGCTGTTGCGTATCACGATCCCGCTGCGCGCATCCAGCAGGACGTCCCGTCCTGAGGGTGCGGACACGGTGCACGCATGAGCATCCGTGTCGTGATCGCGGAGGACCAGTCGATGGTCCGCGGCGCGCTCGCCGCACTGCTCGCGCTCGAGCCGGACATCGAGATCGTCGGCGAGGCCGGTGACGGCGAAGAAGCATTGACGCTGGTGGCCGACTTCGCGCCCGATGTAGTGCTGACCGACATCGAGATGCCGCGCATGACGGGGCTCGAACTCGCCGCGGCGATCCGCACGAATCATGCGGCATGCCGCGTCATCATCCTCACGACCTTTGCGCGCTCGGGCTATCTGCGCCGCGCGCTCGACGCCGGTGCGTCCGGCTACCTGCTGAAGGACAGTCCTGCGGACACGCTCGCCAATGCTGTGCGCAACGTGCACGCAGGTGCACGCGCGATTGATCCGGAGCTTGCGCAGGAAGCCTGGACGGAGCGCGATCCGCTTACGGACCGCGAACGCCACGTGCTGCGGCTCGCCGGTGAGGGGCTCTCGAGCGCGCGTATCGCGGAACGTCTGTCACTCTCGGAAGGGACGGTGCGCAACTATCTCTCGGAAGCGATCGCCAAGCTGAACGCCGGCAACCGTGTGGAGGCGGCGCGGCTGGCACGCGAGAAGGGATGGCTCTGAGGCGTTCGGGCGCGCCGCTGGCCCGCGACGACCGCCGGTCAGGCCGCGCCGTAACGCTTCGCCGCCCGCTCGCGCGCGCGTGCGGCTTCCACGTCGCGATCCCTGGGCGGCGCGTTCGTCACGAGTGAGTCGAGCAGCCGCCGCGTCACGTCCGCGACCTCGTCCACCGCACGATCGAACGCTTCCTGGTTCGCCTGGGACGGCTTCGTGTATCCGCTCACCTTGCGCACGTACTGCAGCGCCGACGCGCGGATCTCGTCATCGGTTGTTTCCGGCTCGAAATTGAAGAGCGGCCTGATGTTTCTGCACATGTGGTGGTTCTCTCGCCGCAGTTGCACCATCGCCTGCGGCCGCATCGGGGTTCGCGATCAGTTCCGGGGCGGCGGTCGCTTCGTCGGCGGTGGGATGCGTGGCCGATCCGGGCTTCCCGGGATGCCCACCTCTTCCCCGGGATAGGGGCTGCCCTGCGGATCGCCCGCGACCGCGCTGCGGCTCCATGCGCACAGGAAGCTCTCGCCTTCCTTTGCCTTGCTGAAGCGGTCCGCCGAGACCGTGCACTGGCTGCGGTCCACCGCGATCAGGTACGCGGGCGACACCTTCTGCATCACCGTCTTCCATCCGAGCACAGTCGTGCCCTCACCGCTGGCTCCGCGATTCGAGGCGCAGCCGGCGAGCACCACGGCCAGCAGCAGAGGCATGACGTGCGCGCAACGTTTCGCGAAATGTGAGGTGGCGTTCATGGTGACCTCTCGGACACTCGGCAGACATTTCCCGCGGACGGTTCGTCGGCGACGCAGCCGTCGTATGAATCAGGCGAAACGTCTGGTGTCACGCAAGCCTGGTGGGCGCTAGCCGGAAATCGAACGTGCGAGACGCTGTTCGAGCATGGACTTCACGGCCGGCCACTCGCGGGCGAGGATGCTGAAGTAGATGGTATCGCGCACGCGTCCCCGCTCGGTGATGACGTGATCGCGCAGTACGCCCTCCTCCTGTGCGCCGATCCGCAGCAGCGCGTTGCGCGACGCGGTGTTCAGCACGTCCGTCTTGAATTCGACGCGGATGCAGTCCTCCACCTCGAACGCGCGACGCAGCATCAAGTACTTGGCCTCGGTGTTCACGGCCGTGCGCTGCCATGGGCGTGCAATCCATGTCCAGCCGATCTCGACGCGCCGGAACGGCCGCGCGATCGCACCGAAGCGCGTCGAGCCGATCACGCGGCCGCTCGCCTGCTCGACCGTCGCGAACGGAAGCGCAGTGCCGCTCTCGTACGCGCGCAATGCCGTGCGGACGTAGCGCTCCATGTCCGCCTCGTCGTCCACGCGTGACGTCATCCAGCGCCACAGCTCGGGATCGAGGCCGACCGCGCACAGACCGGGCACGTGATCGAGCGTGAGCGGCTCCAGGCGGATCGTGGTACCGGACAGCAAAGGGGCATCAGTGAACATCTGCCGTCAGAGTCGGGTTGCGATGGATCGGATCACCCAGGGACGCCCGCGCCGGGCCGGCGGCCCGCTCGAGGGCGCGCGCCGGTGAAGCGTTCGAAACGGCGCGTCGCAGCGAGCTGGTCCCGGGCCTGCACGGATATTGCCTTGGTCCGTACCCCGGAACATTAACTCTGGCAGGTGGCATATGCGTGGTGGTAGAGGACTGGTGATCGTCGGCGGACTCGTGATAGTGCTCGCGGCGACCGGTGCCGCGGTGCTCGCGCGAAACGACGGCGATTCCGTATCCCATATCGATAGAGTCGCTGCGGCGGCGGCGCAGCCCCGGCCGGCCGCCGCCACACAGGACGTCTGCCGGATCGTGGACGCGACCGCGACGCTGCCCGTGGAGGCCCGCGAGAGCAGCGGCCTCGCGCGCGGGATCGCGCGACCTGACGTTTTCTGGACACACAACGACTCCGGCAACGAGGCAGTGCTCTTCGGCGTTGACGCCTCGGGTGCCATGGTCGCGCGCGTCGCGATCGATGGTGCGACCAACATCGACTGGGAGGACATCGAGGCCGGGCCGTGCGGTGACGCAAGCTGCCTCTACATCGCCGATACGGGCGACAACGATGGCGACCGCGAGTCGGTGCTGGTCTATGTCGTACCGGAGCCCACGGACGGTGCCACATCGATCAGCGCACATGCCTGGCAGGCACGCTACCCGGATACACCCGCCGATTCCGAGTCTCTCTTCGTGGTGAATGGCGAGCTCTACCTGGTCACCAAGGGACGCCACGGTCCTCTGCGGGTGTTCAGGCTGCCGCAGGACGGCACACAGCCAGCCACCCTCGAACCGGTCGCGGAGCTCGGACCGAAGCCCGCCGCCGGCGAGCGCGTGAGCGCGGCCACCGCGACGCCCGACGGTCGCTGGATCGTCATACGCACGCCTTCGATGCTGCGCTTCCATCCGTCCGAGCGCCTGCTCGCCGGCGACGCCGGTGGCATGATCAGCTGGGACGCCAGCGCGCTGGGCCATCCGCAGGGCGAGTCGGTCGCGATCGATGATGCCGGCAACGTCTGGCTCACGAGCGAGGCAGAGAGCGGCGGTGAGCCGCGGTTCGCCCACGTCGCATGCTCGCTGCCGTGACTCGTCTCGCTCTGACAGACTAGTCGCAGCTGTTGCTCAGCCGTCGCGCTTCTACCGCGTTCGGGTAGAGCGCATGGGCCGCGCGCGCGTGTGCACAGCGCGCGTCGCGGCCGAGACCGCTGCCGCTGCGTGCGAGCTGCAGGTGGATGCGGAAGTTGCCGGGATCGACGAGCGACGCGACGCGCAGTGCAGTCGCGTCGTTTGTCTCCTGGTGGATGCCCATCGCTACCAGCTGCGTCACGCTGCGCACCGCACCGATCAGAACGAGCAGAACGAGAACACCGGATGCGATGCTGCGCGCTCGCGCGCCCGGTCGCAGCCGTGATTCCGGCGGGTCGTAGAGCGCGCCGGCCGCCATGAGCACGAGCATGGCAGGCAGCGCGAGCAGCAGCACGGCGTCGAACATGCCGGCCACGGCTGCGGCGATCAGGGTGGCGAGCAGAGTGCCCGCCCGCAGTGCGGCATCGACGTTCCTGGTCGTGAACAGCTGGTGCATTGCGCGCACCGCCATCGCCGCGAAAGCGAGGACCAGCAGCAGCGTCGCGGGCACACCGCGCTCCGCCAGGAACGCGACCCAGTCACTGCTCGGCCACGGGTTTGCGGTCATGCCCGGCGTCCGGCCGGACATCGACGGATCGCCGCGGCCCGCATAATCCGCATAGTGCACGCCCCAGTTGCCCGCGCCGACGCCGAGCAACGCATTGTCCCCGGCCATGCCGAGCGAGCGGCGGTACTGCACGAGCCGGCCCGCGCCGCTGCCCTCCTCGTAGTTGGTAACGTCACGCATCGAGTCGAGGTACGGACTGGCGCTCGCCCACTCGAGCGTGTTCGGTACGAGCAGCGCAGCGGCGATGCCGGCAGCGCCGAGCACCGTAATGCCGAGGATGCGACGCCATACGCCGCGCTCGCGCCGGAGCGCGGGTGACAGCAGCAGCGCCAGCAGCAGCACGACGAGTGCGGCGAGGGTCGCGAGCCACGCAGCGCGCGAGCGCGTGAGGAAAAGCGTCGCAACGACGACCGCGCTGCCTGCGGCACCCGTGACCCAGCCACCGGCATTGCGCGCCGACACCGTTACGAACAGCAGGACGGGCAGTCCGAACGCCGCCATGTGTGCAACGAAGTTGCGGTTGCCGAACGTGCCGCCCGGCGCACGGTTGACCGAGAAGAAGTCCGTTTCGACGCCGTACGTCTGCAGCAGCGACGTGACGCATCCGATCACGACGGCGATGGCGACGGCTGCGAGCAGGCGCGGTCTCAGTCCCGCGTCGCTCACTGCGCGCGCGGCCAGGAACACGGCGATCGCGGAGGCGGTAATCGCAATGCCGCGCAGCGCGTTCCAGTGATTGACGGCGAGAATGCCGCTCGCGATGCCGAGCCCGAGGTGCAGGGCGAGCAGCAGGTCCACCCAGCCGAAGCGCGGCGGCCGCAGGTTTCTGCGAAGCAGGATCAGGCCGGTGAACGCGGTCAGGTGCAGGACCAGCTCCTTCGGGATGAAGAAGCGGTCGAGCTCGTACGTTTTCCATGTGACGGCGGCCAGGACGACCAGGATCGCGCCGAGCTGGAGGACGCGCAGGGCGCGACGCTCGGCGGACGTTGCCCCTGCGATCTCGATCTCGAGGGAGGCGGATGCAAGCGTG
>CAYLME010000092.1:0-13396 GCA_964384585.1 uncultured Gemmatimonadaceae bacterium
GGGCGTAATGTGCGCAACGGCGTGCAGGCACTGCTGCGCGCAGAGCGGCCCAACCTGCTCTTCGTTCACATCGGCGAACCGGACTACATCGGACACATCACGGGGTGGATGACACCGTTCTACGGCAACGCGGTTCGCACGGCGGACGCGGTGCTGGCGGACATCATCGTCGCGGCGGACGCTGCGTACGGCACGGATGAGTACACCCTGATCGTAACTGCCGACCATGGTGGGCACGGCCGGGATCACACCGGTCGGGGCGCAGCCGACGTGCTCATACCGTGGATCGTGGCAGGAAAAGGTGTGCACGGGGCGGGCGAGCTGCGTACGCTGGTGCGGACGTTCGATACCGGACCGACAGCACTGTGGCTGCTGGGCGTGCCGATTGACGAGGCACTCGCGGGCCGGCCGGTGCGCGAAGCGTTCGACCTCATGGACGAATCACTGATTGCGGGCGATACGACGACTGCGCCGCGCTGAGCGCGCAGCATCCCGACGTCGTCGTTCACCCTCGCGCTACAGCTCACGCACGGACTCCTCGAACACGACGCCGCGCTCGCGCAGACCCGCCATCATGAAGTCGTAGCAGCGCTGATCCGCACCGATGTACTCCGGCGGTGAAATACCGACCCGCTTGTAGAGCCCCGAGGCGACCATCCGTACTGCCGCCGTGCAGGTGTATCCGGTGGTGCGCGCCATGGACGTGGTCTGTGTCGCGCGATCGTACCGGTCGAGCATGTCGAAGGCATGCACCACGCGCCTGCCGCCGCGCACTCCTTCCACCTCCACCCGCATCGCGGTCAGGTCTTCTTCTCCGGGTGCGAACTCCCAGGCCGCGAACAGCAGCTTCGCCGATACCTCCAGGGGTCGTACCGCGGAGCCGCCGACATTCAGGAAGTCGGTCCGGAAGAAGCCGGTCTCGCGCATCACCTCCATCAGCTCCGCATGCCCCGGATAGCGCATTGTCTTCTCGATCATGGTCGGTGTGCGCGACGTCGTGAGCAGGGTGCGCAATCCATCGGTGTTGAACGCCTCGAGCGTGCCGACGCCGGGCACCTCGATGCGCTCACGCTCCGACAGCGCCGGCAGCGTGACGTCCTCGCCACCGCGCCGGAAACGCGCGGGCCGCGTGTACTCCTCGATCACGTCGATCGGCGAGAACGGCGCGCGATACTCGTACGGCCAGCGGCGCTCCACCGGCAGACCGCCCACGTAGCAGGCAAAGCGGTGCGTCTCATCGAGCACGCTCTCCATGTGTCCGAGGATGAGGTTGCTGCACCCGGGCGCAACACCACAATCGACTACGGCGACCACGCCATGCTCGCGCGCGAGCGCGTCCAGCTCGAAGGGATCGCGGTCGAAGAAGCTGATGTCCACGACGTTGCGGCGCGCCTGCAGAATCCGCTCCAGGGTCGCATAGCCCATGTGTCCGGCGACGGCGCCGACGACGAGATCGGCGTTCGCGATCACCCGATCGATCTCCTCGCCGCGTGACAGGTCCGCCCGTTCGCAGGTGACGTTGCGCAGGCCCTGCAGCGGCGCGAGCGATTCCGCGGCGACGTCCACCGCTTTCACCGTGAACGTGCCGTCCACCGCCAGGTCCCTGATGATCGCGCGGCCGACACGTCCCGCGCCGAGTACGGTGATTCGCATGCAAGTCCGGATCGAGTAGGACAAAGGGCGGCGGCCATTCGGCCGCCGCCCGGGATTGTAGCGCGGAACAGGAAGAAGAGAAACGGCGTCAGCGAATACCCGGCTCGGGCCCGGCGTCGTCCTCCTGGTTCTGGCGGTTGCGCTCCGAGTCCGGCTGGCGGCCGAATGCCCACGAGATGCCGATGGTCGCGCGTCGCATGCTGAATTCGCTCCGGCCGATCTGCACGTGCGTCGGGTCGCGGGTCTCGAACTGAGAATTCCAGAGGTCGAACGGATCGACGATGCCGATGTTGATGGAGCCCTTGCCGTCCAGGAACCGCTGGCGCAGGCCCATGTGCATCATGGTGCGAGACCCGATGCGGCCCTGCGGTACGTCACGCGCCGGCGAGTATGACACCATCATCTGCGCGCTCAGCGTACTGGTCAGCGCACCATTGATGTTCGCGCGCGCGGACCACCGGGTGGAGCTGCCCGAGTAGGTGTCGGCGAGGTTGCTCGCATCGCGCTCTTCGTGGTTGATGCTGATACTCGCGAATCCGCCCCAGCCGCTGATCGGACGCAGCGATGCCGTGAGCGATGCGCCGTACGACTCCTGCGAGGCGACATTCTCCCACGTGACGGTCGAGACGCCGTCCGCGTCCACGGTCTTGATCTGCGCCCAGTCATTGTCGGTGCTGCGGTAGTAGGGCGACAGGCGGATCGTACCCCAGGTCGCGGTGCGACTCAGGTCCAGGCTGAAGCTGTTCGTGTACTGCGGCTCGAGGTACGGATTACCGATCCTCCGGTTCAGCGGATCGGTCGAGTCGTCGGTCGGGTTCAGAAAATGAGTGCGTGGCCGGCGGATGCGACGCGTAAACGAGAGACGCGCCTGCGCGCCGTCGCTCAGCTCATAGCTGACATTCGCGCTCGGGAAGATGCTGGAATAGTCGTTGTCGAAGCTCTCGCCATCCGGCAGAGAGAACCGCGTGTCCGCGCGCTCTGCCCGCAGGCCGACCTGCGCGCCGAAGCTGCCGAAGCGACGCGTGAGCGTACCGTAGATCGAGTTGAACAGCTCGCGGTGCTCGAAGCCGGTGTCGCTCACGTCCGCAGTGCCGTCATTGATGAGCTGAAGGAAACGGTCCTCGTCGAGCGTCTCCAGCTCACTCCGCAATCCTAGCTCGATCTGGCCATGCTCGCCCCACGGTCGCGTGTAGTCGATGCGCGCGGACAGCTCCCGCTCGGCTTCCTGCATCTGCAGCAACGTGAGGTCGGCCGGCGTGATCGGCGCATCTGGATCCGCCAGCTCGAGCAGTGTCTCGACGTCGTCGTCCTGGTCGTTGCTGCCACGCTCGATCTCCAGCTCGACCGACAACTCGTGATTGCGCGGATCCGGCGACCAGCGGAAGCCGAGCGTGGCGTCCGCGCTGCCGCGCCTGGAGTCACGCACCGAGGTGCGCGTGTACCGCTGCGTGGGAACACTGTCCACGTTGAGCTGCGTCGTCGTGGTCACGGCATCACGGTCCCAGCCGAACCGGCTCAGCCGGCCTTCCACCCACAGCAGGCTCCGGTCCGTCACCTCGTATTCCGCCGTGAGATCGATGCTGCCCGACAGGCCCTCGCTCTGGTTGCTCGCGTCCTGGCGCAGGAACGTCTCGGGTGTCGTGACCAGGTTCTTGCGCAGGTCGAACGTGGTGTCGTCGTTGTTCGAGTAGCGGGTGAACGCGCCGCCGTAGAGGGTGAGCGGGCCACGCTGCATCGAAAGGCGGCCGCCACCGCCGACCTCACCGCGTGTGCCTGCATTCGCGAACACGCTGCCGCTCAGGCCGAGATCGACGTCGTCCTTGAGAACGATGTTCACGATGCCGCCCGAGCCCTCCGCGCTGAAGCGCGCCGACGGGTTGGGAATGACTTCCACGCGCTCGATGCGATCTCCCGGGAACTGCTGCAGGAACACCGTGAGCGCTTCGCCCTGCATGGGCGCCGGCCGGCCATTCACGTAGATCTCGGGTGTACTGCCCCGCAGCTCGACACCACCGTCGATGTCCACCTCGAGCTCCGGGATGCTCCGCAGCACCTCCGTGGCGACACCGCCGGACGCGACCGGCATGTCCTGCGTGCTGTAGATCGTGCGATCGGGTGCGAACGTCGCCGGCGCACGCTCCGTCTGCACAGTCACACCCTCGAGAGCGATTGCCGACACCGCGAGCGACATCACGCCCACGTCCACCGTGTCGTTCGCGGCGAGCGTGATCACCTGCCGTCCGGGCGAGTAGCCGACGAACAGCGCCTGCACCACGTACCGGCCCGCTGGCACGCCGGTCACCCGGAACAGGCCATTCGGCAGCGTTCGCACGGTCGCGACCACCTGCACGGTGTCGGCGGCATTGCGCACGACGATATCCGCGACCGGAAGGGGCTGGTTCGTGTCGGCAGCACGGACGACGCCGTGAATCAGCGTCGTATCCTGGGCTCGGGCAGGCAGGGCGATCAGAAGAAACAGGCCGACTATCAGAAGATATCGCATCAAATCAGTAATTTCAGGTGCGTCTCGCACATAGAAGCCGATACACGTCACGGTGCGTGGCGAGCCACGATCCACGACGATCCAGTGCCATCCAGTGTACAGACGCATCGAACGCGCAAAGCGTTGTCGTCAGGACGACGGAATTCAGGCATGCCGCGTGCACTGCTGCCCGGAGCGCGGCACACATCCCGCCTCGCCGCAGGACTGACTCATGGACGCTACGGCATGCCCGACCTGAACAGCGATCTGCACGGCAACGCGCCCGACAAGTCCGCAGTGGCGCTGATGATCATCGACATGATCAATGATCTCGAATTCGATGGCGGCGAGCGGCTCGCGGGGCCGGCACTCGAGGCAGCGCGCCGCACGGCAGAGCTGAAAGGGCGCTGCCAGGCGGCGCATGTACCGGTGATCTATGTGAACGACAACTTCGGGCGCTGGCGCTCCGACTTCCGGCAGGTCATCGACCGCGTGCTGCACGACGGCGTGCGCGGCCAGCCGCTCGCGGAACTGCTGCCTCCCGATCCGGACGACTATTTCGTGCTCAAGCCGAAGCACTCGGCGTTCTTCGAGACGACGCTCGAGACGCTGCTGCGCTATCTGGGCGTACGCACGCTCATCCTGACGGGCATCACCGGCGACATCTGCGTAAAACTGACGGCGAACGACGCGTACATGCGGGATTACGAGATCGTGATACCCGCGGACTGCACGGCGTCGGTCGATGCGGCCGAGAACGAGCACGCGCTCGCATACTGCGAACGCGTGCTGAAGGCGCAGGTAACCCGCTCGGACGAGGTCGATCCGGCGGCGTTGAAGCGCGACCGGGCGTAGTCAGTCGCTGCCGCTGGCGACGACCTGCTGCGGGCGGATGGTGTCGATCCGCAGCTCCTGCTCGACCTGGTCCTCGAGCCGGCGGTTGCGCTCGTAGATGTCCGGATAGAACCGCATCGTCCCGTCGCGGCCCGCCCATGCCGTGAAGTACAGGATGTAGACGGGCAACGTTTCCGTCACGTTGATCCACTGCTCGGAATCACGCGCCAGCAACGCGTCCAGCCGGTCCGGCGACGTCTCGGTCACATCGGCGAGGAGCGCGCGAGCGAGGTCGAGCGGCTTCTCGAGCCGGATGCAGCCGTGGCTGAACGCGCGGCTGTGTGCCGAGAAGTACTGGCTGGCCGGCGTGTCGTGCAGGTAGATGTTGTTGTCGTTGGGGAACAGGAACTTGACTGCGCCCAGTGCGTTGCTGCGACCGGGCCTCTGGCGGAAGCTGTACGCCTCGAGATTGCCGTAGTCGATCGACGACGCAGGCACCACCCTGCTGCCCGACAGCGCTTCCATGTTGGTGCGTGAGAGGTATCCGGGATCACGCCGGATCGCCGGAATCACCTCCTCCTGCTTGATCGACGCGGGCACGTTCCAGTACGGGTTGACCACGATGTGCTCCATGGTGTCCGCAAAGATCGGCGTCTCCCAGCCCTCCTGTCCGACGACCACGTTCATCGCGAGCGCGACGCTGTCGTTGCGGATGTACTCGAGCTCGAAACCCGCCACGTTCACGAGGATGTAGCTGTCACCCAGGCGCTGCGGCAGCCAGCGCCACTTGTCGAGGTTGAGCGCGATCTGCTGGACCCGCTCGTCCGCAGTGACGTTCAACTGCTCGAGCGTGGACGCGCCGACGCGGCCGTCGGGCTGCAGCGCGTGACGGGTCTGGAAATGCTCGACTGCAGCCGCGAGGTCCTCGTCGTACACGTTCGCTGCTGCGGCACCCTCGCGAACGAGTCGCACCTCCTCCGGATCGCCCTCGGCGATCAGCCGGTTGCGCAGCGCGACGACCGCATCACCCCGGCCGCCGACCTCGCGGGGTATGTCGTCGCCGACTGCCGGCCAGCCGCCCTCGCGCACGATGCGCTGATAGCGCGCGAGCTGTTCCATCAGCAGGCGATACTCCGGGACTTCCGGTCGCAGTGATTCGACGATGAGCGTCGGATCCTCGTCCGAGGCAACCCGCACGAGCAGCGCGTACGTGTCCACCGAGTCCTTCGGGATGTCCCAGTCGAGGCCGGACGCCGATGGGTCCAGCACACCACCCGTCAGGTGGTTCGCATAGCGGCCGAACACCTCGGACAGCACGAGATCCACAGCCGCCATGTGGCCGGGTTCCTGGTGCTCTTCCAGTGAATCCTGCTCCACCTGCTGCACCATCCGGAGCGCGACCGGGAAACGGTAGCGCACCGGGTCGAGACCGTCCTGCCCGGCGTTCTCCATCACCTTGAGCAGCTGCCAGCCGCGATCCAGGATCTCGTCGTAGTCCGTCCACGCCTGCAGATAGCCGCGATCCCGGTAGAACCGGATGACGGGCGCACTCAGTACCAGCGTATCGCCTTCCGGCAGGCGGATCGTGACCGGCCCATCCGCGCTCTCCACGATCCCCTGGATCTCCGGACTCGGCTGCCCGCTCGGATCCGCGCACGCTGCCATCGCGAGCAGCAACAGCGCCGTTGCCGCAGCGCGCACCACGTTCATGATCGAATCTGTCATATCATCGTCCCGCAACCGTCGGCGACTCGTCGCCCCTGTGACGGAAAATAGTACTGTTCCGGGGTGCAGGAGTGCACAGGCCGTGCCGGTCGGCGGTACTGCGAAGAGAAAACGCCGGGGCCCGTGATGCGGGAGCCCCGGCGTGATCGCATGCGCGGCAGGCGCCGCGCTCAGAACAATCGGAACCCGCTCGATACCGGAACGACGTCGTACCCGATGAGGAACGGACCGTACGCGATAAGGATGAGCACGATCGCGGCGACGACCCAGATCCCGAGCCGATCGAGTATCGGCTCCCAGCCGTCCTTCGCGGGTGCGGTGAGCGTGACGGACACAGGAATGTCCTGTGGCGCGCCGTCGCGCTTGCCGAGGACGATCGTGAGGCCGATCACGGCGAAGAAGAGCATGACGCCGATGAACATCATCGTGCCGCCGATGCCGGTGAGGATACCGGGCAGCTCCCATGCGGGGCTGCGGTAGTTGGCCTCGGCCATGAACGTGCGGCGCGGCATGCCGTGCAGGCCGCCGTCGATCATGCCGCGCGCAAAGATGAGCACGCCGATCGTGTAGATCCAGGAAGAAGCGAGCGCGAGGCCGTTGCCGAACAGGCGACGCTGCGTGAGGTACGGGATCAGCCAGTACGCGACGCCCATGAGCGTGAGTGCGACGGCGGTGCCTACGGTCATGTGGAAGTGGCCGGGCACCCAGGTCGTGTTGTGGATGACCTGGTTCATCGAGAAGCTGGCGTTCACGAGGCCGGTCGCGCCGCCGAGCACGAACGTGAGCATCGCCAGGACCTGGGCGAGGACGGACGGATCCTTCCATGGCAGCTTTCTGATCCAGCCGAGCAATCCGGTCCCGCCCGCGCGCCGTCCGCCGATCTCGAGTGCGGCCATGACGGAGAACGCGGTCGCGAGCGATGGGAAGAACACACCGAACGTGAGCACGCCGTGCACGGCCTTCATGGCGTTCGAGATGCCCGGATCCGTGTACTGGTGATGCATGCCGGTCGGGATCGAGAGCAGCAGGAACAGGATCCAGACGATGCGTGTGTAGGAGTCGCTGATGACCGCGCCGCCGACCTGGCGCGGGATGAGCGCGTACCATGAGACGTACGCCGGCAGCAGCCAGGCGTATACGATGGCGTGGCCGGTGAACCAGAAGAGGGTGCGCGTGAGCAGCGGATCGACGTGCGAGCGCCAGCCGAGCGACCATGGCAGCAGGAAGACGATGAACTCGACGGCGATCGGCAGCGACGCGAGCAGCCACATCACGTAGGACGTCACCGATATGTAGGCGAGCAGCGGGATCCGCTCGCCGCGGTTCGCCTTCTTCCAGCCGACGAGTGCGATGATCATGTTCGCGAGCGCGAAGTACGTGCTCACGACCAGCAGGACCAGGCCGAGGTAGTACGTCCAGTGCGCCTGCAGCGGCGCATAGGACGTATAGAGCACGCTCGCATGGTTCCCGACGACCGCATAGATCGTGAGGATGTTGCCGAGCACGAGCGTGATGAAGGATGCCCAGAGCAGTCCGGTGTTCAGCGGTCGCGCGAGTGCGCGGCCGGTCATGAGCGGCAGGAACGCGTTGGCGAACGTGAACGTGAAGAACAGAACGTTTGCGACGCCGTGCGCGGTGAGTCCCTGGTAGTATGTGCTCAGGCCGGGGAACCAGCCGAGGATGCTGATGCCCGCATAGGAGAGCGCGTTCGCGAGACCGTGGAAGACGCCGGCGATGAGTGCAGCATAGCCGATGTAGATGGTCCAGCGCAGGACTCGACGCTGCCCGGCCGGCAGATCATAGCCTTCGGGCCGCAGTACGACAGACGTTACCGACGCCATGCCTCGCCAAGGTTCAGTGGTTCACGTGTGCGGCTTCGCTTGCCGCGCTCTCCGCTGCATCCGCCGCGACACCGCCGTTCGCCAGGGGCACCTCGGTTCCGGCAGGTACGACGATGATCCGGCCGTGCATCAGGTGGTGTGCAAGGCCGCAGTACTCGTGGCAGATCAGCAGGTACTCGCCCGGCTCGGCGAAGGTGTACGTGTTCTTCGAGACCTGGCCGGGGATCAGCATCATGTTCAGGCGAGTGCCTTCGATGTTGAAGCCGTGGATCACGTCGGTGGTCGTGGACGTGAACGTGATCTTCGCGCCCGCAGGCACGCGGATCTCTGTGGGCTGGAAGCTCCACGCGCGGCCGATCACGACCGCTTCGTACTCGTCGGGACCGCGCCGGTAGACACCGGGCTGATCGAACGGCGGCGTAGCCGCAACGTTGGCCGGATCGACGCGGCCGCTGACGTCGGGCAGGTGAATGCCGTGCACGACGGTCGCGTACACGAGCGCGAGCGCGCACGCGACCAGTACCAGCGCACCAACAGCGAGGAACGCCTTCTCGTACGTGTGTACTTTCATGACCACGCCTTCACGTTGAGTGGAACGCTCAGCGATCCAGCAGCCGCAGGTACAGGATCACCCAGATCGCGACGATGATCATGAGAATGATCATGACGAGGAACAGCGTCCCCGTCGTCGTCGGCTCCTCGCCCGGAAACAGTTCCGTGTCCGCCGGATCACCCGACCCGGTGGCAGGCACATGCCCCGCCTCGTCGCGTGGTTCTGTCATCGCATCTCGTGCCCGGTGGATGCCGAATGCGCCCGGTCCCAGGACTGGATCGAACGCGCCATGAAGCGCAACAGCAGGTAGAGAAGGATCGCGACCGGAATGGCGATCAGAAGCTGCAGCGGACGGACATGTCCGGCGAACAGCTCGTTCATCGATTCCCAGAGATAGGCGACCAGCGGAAAGCCGACGAGAACGAAAAGGCCGATGCTGAGGATGAGGCGGGAACTGGAGGGTTGCTGGGCCATCGTCCGCATTCGTTGAGGAAGCAGCTCGCCGGCACCAGCTAGGAGTATGCTCCCGCGTGGGCTACGTCAAGCTTGGCCTTCCCTGCATCAGCCGCCGGACCAGCCGGTACACACCGGCCGCGAACAGCGCGAACGCCAGCAGCGCGAGCCAGCGGCGGTGCACCCACTCGAGCCGGGTCAGCGACATGGGCACGCTCATGACGAACCACACGCCGAGCATCATGGCGCCCGCAAACAGGCGCGCCGTGTACGCCCTGTGCCAGCCGGGCCAGATCACGAGCAGCGCTGCGGCAAGCTCCGCAGCACTCACGGCCATGACACGCAGGAAGCTGGCGAGGGTGGGGATCGGAACGGTGCGCGTCTGCTCCAGCCGCTCGGCCGAGGGCAGCGTGCTGACGGCCGACCACAGGAGCGGCAACAGGATCACCCAGCTGACGGCGAGTGCGAGCCAGAAGGCGAAGCGCGCACGCGATGACGCTGGTTCCGGCTGGTCAGTGGTCGGCTCGTTCATGAGCGCCATGATAGCGGCGCGCCCATGTGCGCGCGATGGCAGGCAGCGCCGGCGACTGCCGGCGCTGCCTGCTCTGACCTATGCGCCGGTACGGTCCGCGACGTGCGCGGGCGTGCACCCTGCCACGCCGAGGCGGCCGAGAATGCGCTCGAGCGGACAGAAGTTCGTGAAGCTCGACTGCAGGAGGTTGGCACCCACGAACGCGATGAACAGAAGCCACGCAGGCGTGTGCCACCAGCTCAGGGCTGCGCCGATCAGGAGGAACGTCCCGGCGAAACGGCGAATGATACGATCGTCACACATTTGTCTGCTCCCTCACAGAAGTCGGTGGTGCGTCCGGACCCGGGCGCGCCTGTACGCACGTCAGATGAATGTTTCCGTCGGCAGCACGGCCAGGTGCAGCCGTTCTCCTTCGCCGAGCGCACTCGCCTCTTCCTTCAATGCCGTCGTCAGCTGCGGCACGCGCTCGGCGGGCACGATGCTGAAGTAGACATCGGCGCTTCCCGGCCACGCACGCGTGCCTTCGCGTCGTCCGGTTTCGCCGGCACCGTGCGCCGGCTCGAGCCGCGTGTACCCCCCGGCCTGGTGCGTCTCAAGCAGTTGCGGCACCAGCCGCGAGTTCTGCCCGCTGTAGATGATCAGCAGCAGCTTCACGGTCACCTCCCTCGTCGGCGGCACCGCCGATGTGTTCATCGTTCTTCTCACGTCGTGCCAGCTCCCAGTAGAGGAGCGGTACGACGACCATGGTCAGGAGCGTGGCGACGATGGCCCCGCTGATCAGTGCAACAGCGAGCCCCTGGAAGATCGGATCGAGCACCATCACGATGCCCCCCACGACGACTGCCGCAGCGGTCAGCGCGATCGGCCGGAAACGCACGGTCCCGGCTTCGATGACTGCATCCGCGAGCGGGCGGCCGAGCGCCTGCGCGAGCTGGATGAAGTCCACGAGCAGGATCGAGTTGCGGACGATGATGCCCGCGAGCGCGATCATGCCGATCATCGACGTCGCCGTGAAGAAGGCGCCGCTCAGTGCGTGGCCCGGCAGGATCCCGATCAGCGTGAGCGGGATCGGCGCCATGATGACGAGCGGCACCTTGAATGACTGGAACCAGCCGACGACGAGCGCATAGATCAGCAGCAGCACACCGGCGAATGCGAGGCCGAGATCACGGAACACCTCGATCGTGACCTGCCACTCGCCGTCCCACTTCATGGCGAGCTCGTCCAGCCGCTCGGGCTGCACGGCATTGTAGCGCGTAATCTCTGCGCCGTTCACGCTCACTGCATCGAGCTTCCGGTTCATATCGAGGATCGCGTACACGGGCGATTCGATCGCGCCGGCGACGTCTCCGGTCACGTAGATCGTGGGACGCAGGTTCTTGCGCACGCGGCTGCTCTCGCGCACGCCCTCCTCGACGCGTACGAACCGACCGAGCGGCTGCGGGCCGAGCGCTGTCGCGATCGGAAGCGCCAGCAGTGCCTCGACCGACGAACGGTCCTCGAGCGGCAGCCGCGCAACGATCGGGGTGCCTTCGCGCGCGTCCGCGGACGGCGCGATGCCGACGCTGTGACCCGACAGTGCGAGGTAGAGCGTCTGCGTGATCTGTTCGACACTCGCCCCCGCCCTTGCGGCAACCGAACGATCCACCGCGAACCGGCGCGTCTGCTGCGCATCCTCCACCGTCCAGTCTACGTCCACAACACCGGGCGTGCTCTCGAAGATCGCGAGCACCTCGCGCGCGGCAGCGATGCGCGTCACGTCATCGGGGGCGTAGACCTCGGCGACCAGCGTGGAGAGCACGGGCGGGCCGGGCGGGATCTCCGCGATCTTTGCGCGCGCGCCGTAGCGCGCGGCGATCTCCTCGACACCGGGTCGTACGTCCACGGCGATCGCGTGGCTCTGCCTGTCACGATGATGCTTCGCGACCAGGTTGACCTGGATGTCCGCGACGTTGGCACCACTGCGCATGAAGTAGTGGCGCACGAGGCCGTTGAAGTTGAACGGCGCCGCGACGCCCGCGTAGACCTGCGTGTTGTCCACCTCGGGCACGGTGTGCAGGTATGCGGCGATGTCCTGCGCTGCTGCCTGCGTCGTCTCGAGCGTGGTGCCCTCCGGCAGATCGACGATGACCTGGAACTCGCTCTTGTTGTCGAACGGCAGCATCTTCACCTGCACCAGTCGCACGAACAGCATCGCGACCGACAGGAACAGCAGGCCGACGACGGCAGCGTAGAACGTGTTGCGACGACGGTTGTCCCCCATCAACCGCTTCATCATGCCACCGTAGAAACGGCCGAACTTCGAGGTCGTGGCCGGCCC
Source organism: uncultured Gemmatimonadaceae bacterium (assembly GCA_964384585.1). GTDB lineage: Bacteria > Gemmatimonadota > Gemmatimonadetes > Longimicrobiales > RSA9 > DASTYK01. The sequence goes on from CAYLME010000092.1 coordinate 12,394, forward strand.
GTGCCCGCTCGCGGACGCCGTGACTGACGCAACCTGGCCCGCCGGCTGCACGTGGCCCCGCAGCAACCGCAGCGCCATGTACGGAGTCACGATGAAGGCGACCGCGAGGGAGGCGAGCATCGCGACGGACGCGCCGACGGGAATCGGTCGCATGTAGGGTCCCATCATGCCTGACACCAGCGCCATCGGCAGGATGGCGGCGATGACAGTGAACGTCGCGAGGATCGTGGGGTTGCCGACTTCCTCCACGCCCTCGACGGCTGCCACTTCGGGTGAGCGGTCACCCATCTGCATGTGCCGGTAGATGTTCTCGACGACGACGATCGCGTCGTCCACCAGGATGCCGATGGAGAAGATCAGCGCGAAGAGCGTGATGCGGTTGAGCGTATAACCGAACGCGTAGTACGCGAAGAGCGTGAGGCCCAGTGTGACCGGCACGGCCACGAGCACGATGACTGCCTCGCGCCAGCCGAGGAACAGCCAGATCAGGAGTGTAACGGAGACCGTGGCAATCGCCAGGTGCAGGATGAGCTCGGCCGCCTTCTCGGCCGCTGTCTCGCCGTAGTTGCGCGTGACTGCGACCTGCACGTCAGCGGGAAGCAGCCGCTCCCTGGCCTGCTCCACGCGCTCGAGCGCGGCCTCGGAGACCTTCGTCGCGTTGGCGCCCGGCCGCTTCGACACGGTGATCGTTACGGCGCTCGTCGTGATGCCGTCGACAGTCGTATGCGTCACGTAGCTGTCCGTATCGCCGAAATCCATCGTCACGTCAGCGACGTCGCGGACGTATACCGGTGTGCCGCCACGTGCGCTGACCACGACACTGCCGACATCCGCGGCCGTCTCGAGCGGTGCGCCGATGTCGATCCGCAGCCGCCCGATTGACACGGCGTCCTTCGCGCTATTGAGGTGGATCGGCGCCCACCCGATCACGCCGGGGATGCGATCCGGCCCGACCAGCACGCGCGTCCCCGGCAGAATTCGCGCGTCCAGCCCGCCAATCTGG
>CAYLME010000093.1:0-13358 GCA_964384585.1 uncultured Gemmatimonadaceae bacterium
CAGCCGGTTGGCCCCGTGGTCGGAGAAGTTCGCCTCGCCGATGACGTACAGGCCCGGGATGTTCGACTGCAGGTCGTAGTCCACCCACAGACCGCCCATCGTGTAGTGCACGGCGGGGTAGATGCGCATCGGCACCTCGTACGGGTTGTCACCCGTGATGTTGCGATACATCTCGAAGAGGTTGCCATAGCGGTCGGCGATGACGTCCTGGCCCAGACGCTGGATCGCGTCGCGGAAGTCGAGATACACGCCGATACCGCTTGGACCAACGCCACGTCCCTCGTCAACCATCTCCTTGGCGCGGCGCGAGGCGATGTCGCGTGGCGCGAGGTTGCCGAAGCTCGGGTAGTAGCGTTCGAGATAGTAATCGCGTTCGCTCTCGGGGATCTCGTGCGGAGCGCGTCGGTCGCCCTGCTTCTGCGGCACCCAGATCCGCCCGTCGTTGCGCAGCGACTCGCTCATCAGCGTGAGCTTCGACTGGTAGTCACCGGACGGCGGAATCGATGTCGGGTGGATCTGCGTGTAGCACGGGTTCGCGAAGCCGGCTCCGCGCTTGTAGGCGCGCCACGCCGCGGTGACGTTCGAGCCTTTCGCGTTCGTGGACAGGTAGAACACGTTGGCGTAGCCGCCCGTGCCGAGCAGCACCGCATCGGCGACGTGCGATTCGATGCGGCCGGTCAGCATGTCGCGCGTGACGATGCCGCGCGCCACGCCATCGATGACGACGAGGTCGAGCATCTCGTGGCGCGTGTACATCTTCACCTTGCCGGCCGCGACCTGGCGCATGAGCGCCTGGTAGGCGCCGAGCAGCAGCTGCTGACCGGTCTGGCCGCGCGCATAGAAGGTGCGCGACACCTGTGCGCCGCCGAAGCTGCGATTCGCAAGGTAGCCGCTGTACTCGCGGGCAAACGGAACGCCCTGCGCCACGCACTGGTCGATGATGTTGAGGCTGATCTCTGCCAGCCGGTGCACGTTCGCTTCGCGTGCACGGAAGTCGCCGCCCTTCACCGTGTCGTAGAACAGGCGGAAGATGCTGTCGCCGTCGCCCTGGTAGTTCTTTGCGGCGTTGATGCCGCCCTGGGCCGCAATGCTGTGCGCCCGGCGGGCGCTGTCCTGGAAACAGAAGTTGCGGACGTTGTAGCCGAGCTCGGCCATCGTTGCGGCCGCAGCGCCACCGGCCAGCCCCGTCCCGACCACGATGACGTCGTATTTCCGCTTGTTCGCCGGGTTGACCAGCTTGAGGTCGAAGCGGTGCTTCGTCCACTTGTCCTGGATCGGACCGCTCGGGATCCTTGCGTTCAGTTCCATCGGTCTACCGCACGATGCCGGTCAGTACGGAGACCGGGAACGAGATGTTGGCGAGAACGATCGCGAGCGCGAGGGTCGCGGCGATCGGACGTCGGATACGGTTGTACTTCTCGTTGTTTGCGCCCAGCGTCTGCAGCATGCTCCAGAAGCCGTGGTACAGGTGCAGTCCGAGCGGGATCATCGCCGCGATGTATGCGAGCGAGACGGGCACGCTCTGGAATCCCACGACCAGGTTGCGGTACACGTCTCCGTGCACGAAATCCGGATGGGCGTTGCCGAACGTGAAGTGCATGAGGTGGTAGATCACGAACAGCAGGATGATGACGCCGCCCCAGCGCATCGTGCGTGAGGCGTAGCTGAAGACGAGATCGCCGTCCCACTGCTTGTAACCGATGCTTCGTGCCCGGTTTGCACGCACGGTCAGCTGGTACGCCGCGACCAGGTGCAGCACGAGCGCGACGATCAGGCCGATCCGGAGGATCCAGAGGACCTGGCTCTCCCCGAAGAACGGCTTGCCGAAGGTGCGCAGACCCTCGGCGTATCCGTTGAAGGCCTCCGACCCCTGGTAGACCTTCAGATTTCCGAGCATGTGAATGAGGACGAAGCCGATCAGGATCGTCCCCGTAACCGCCATGGTGATCTTCCTGCCGACCGTCGATCCCCAGAGCGACGCTTCGCGTGGCATTCGTGCTCCCGCGTTGATCTCGCGAGGTCGCGCTCAGCCGAGCGCGACCATCGTCTCCCGTACTGCCTCCGCCGACTTCTCGAGCGCGGCCCTCTCGTCCGCGGTCAGCTCCACCTCCAGCACCTGCTCGAGCCCGTTGCGCCCCAGCTTGACAGGCACGCCGAGGAAGAGGCCGTTCATGCCGTACTCGCCTTCGAGCCATGCAGCGCACGGCAGGATCCGCTTCTTGTCCTTGACGATCGCTTCCGCCATCTGCACCGCCGCAGCGGCGGGTGCGTAGTATGCGCTGCCCGTCTTGAGCAGCCCGACGATCTCGGCGCCACCCTTGCGCGCGCGATCGACCAGTGCATCGATACGATCCTGGGCGAGCAGCTGCGTCAGCGGAATGCCGCTGACCGTCGTGTAGCTCGCGAGCGGAACCATCGTGTCACCGTGACCGCCCAGCACCAGCGCCTGGATGTCCTCGACGCTGACGTCCAGCTCGAGCGCGATGAACGAGCGATAGCGCGCGGTGTCGAGCACACCGGCCATGCCGATCACACGCTCGCGGGGGAAGCCCGTCGTCTCCTTGCAGACGTACGCCATCACGTCCAGCGGATTGCTGATCATGATGATGATCGCATCGGGCGAGTGACGCCTGATGTTCTCGCTTACGTCGCGGACGATCTTCGCGTTCGTGTTCAGCAGATCGTCGCGGCTCATGCCCGGCTTGCGTGCGATGCCCGCCGTCACGATCACGATCTGCGAACCGGCCGTGTCTGCGTAGTCGTTCGTACCGATGACGCGCGTATCGAAGCCTTCGATCGGCGCGGACTCCCACTGGTCCAGTCCCTTGCCCTGCGGTACGCCTTCGAGGATGTCGATCAGAACCACCTGACGCGCCAACTCCTTCAGCGCAACGCCCTGGGCAGCGGTCGCGCCGACGTGGCCGGCACCGACCACCGTGATCTTGTCTACCATGTTCCGAATCCGATGTATGTGAACCGGCACGTGCCGGGAACAGACTGCGGCAAAGTAGGAAGGCGCCCTGCCGTGGTCAAACGCGGCTCAGCCGCCGACCTGCGAGAGCGCCTGGAGGCCGCCGGATCCGGTGTCGCTGCCCTGTACCAGCCAGTGGCGCTCCGGCTTGATGGCAAGGGTATGCTCGATGTGTGGGCGCAGGGGTTCGCCACGCCGCAGCGGGTCCCGCAGGTTCGTCTCGATATCGCCGAAGAGACAGGGGCGCAACCGGCCGTTCGCCGTCAGGCGCATGCGGTTGCAGCGGTCGCAGTAGTTGTGGCTCATCGGCGTGATCACGCCGATCGTGCCGGCGCCACCATCGAAGCGGAAGTAAGTCGCGGGGCCACTGCCGTCGGGCCCCTGCACCGGCTCGAGCGAGCCGATGCGCCGGAGGCGCTCCAGCATCTCGTGCGCGGGAACGTACTCGTCACTCGAGATGTCCAGGTTCGCCCCGACAGGCATCACCTCGATGAAGCGAATATGCCATGGCCGATCCAGCGTGACGCGCGCGAAGTCCTCGAGCTCGTCGTCGTTCCGGCCGCGCATCACGACGACGTTCACCTTGATCGGGTCGAAGCCCGCGCGCTCGGCGGCCGCCAGCCCGGCGAAGATGCTTTCATGCGCGCCGGGTCGCCGTGCGATGGCATCCACGCGATCGGGGCGCAATGAGTCGAGCGATACGTTGATGCGGCCGACGCCCGCGGCGCGCAACGCATCCGCCTGCTCCGCGAGCAGGACGGCGTTTGTCGAGAGTGAGAGGTCTTCGATGCCGGGCGTGGCCGCGATCCGTGCCGCAAGCTTGTGCAGATCACGACGCACGAGCGGCTCGCCGCCCGTGAGCCGCACGCGCCGCAGCCCCATCCGGGCCATTTCTTGGACGATCTCTCCGATCTCCTCGTAGCTCAGGATCTCGGCGCGACCGAGCCACGGCAGGCCTTCCATCGGCATGCAGTAGACGCAGCGCAGATTGCACTTGTCGGTAACCGAGATGCGCAGGTACTCGATGCGCCGCCCGAAGCCGTCACGCATCGCGGCCGCCCCCGGCTCGATGACGGGCAACGCGCGTGATTCAGTCATGCGCCGCCCCGGGCACCGAACCGTCCAGCCAGGCATCGTCTCCGTCGGCGTAGCGCTCCTGCTTCCAGACGGGCAGCCGCCGCTTGATCTGCTCGATCACGTAGCGGCACGCGTCGAATGCCTGCTCGCGGTGCGGCGACGACACGGCGATCGCAACGCTCGCATCGCCCACACGCAGGTCGCCCGTACGGTGCACCACCGCGACGCGGTCGCTGCCGGCGCGCGCCTGGGCCTCGGCACCGATCTCGGCAAGAACCTTCTCCGCCATTTCCGCATACGCACTGTACTGCACGCCCTGCACGCTGCGCCCCTCGTTGTGATCGCGCACAACACCCAGGAAAACGCAGACCGCGCCGTCACCGTCGTTGCCCACGTGGCGCAGCACGGTCTCGGACGTAATCGGTTCCGGGGTGATCGCCGTGTACATGCAGCTATCCGCCCGCCACGGGCGGCAGCAGTGCGAGCTCGTCGCCGGCGGCGAGCGGCGTTGCGAGCGATGCGTAGGACTGGTTGACTGCGATGACGGGACGATCAGGGATACGAGCGCAGGCCTGGCTGCGTGCGCGCAGTGCCGCGACGGCGTCGGCAGCGGTCGCATCCGCAGGCAACTCCAGTTCCAGCTCGCCGGTTCCGGCGAGCTCGCGGTAGAGAGCGAAGAGGAGGAGGCGTACGCGCATCGTAACCGGAGTATGGAGGGCACGCGCCGGAGCGGCAACGCTGCTGGTGTTCTCGAACTCCGCTACGGGTCGCAAGTTCCCGTCCGCGGTACGGAATGGGGGATCGACGCGCCTGCCACGAACGCGCCGCGGGGCCGCAGGAATCCCGCGACGATCGATCCGGCTGACTCTTCGCGCCGGCGCGGCGCACGAAACACCGCACCGCCGTTGCGCGAGCAGCCGCGCCGGGGCGGCTATATGCCCGGCGGACCCATGCCGCGGCGTTGCCCGACGATCGCGCGGACACGCTCCTGGAATTCCATCCAGCGAAACGAGAAGACGGCACGTTGCCTCGGTGTCAGCACGGACGCGATGGCGCGCTGGTCGCTGCGCCATGCGTCCTGTTCACGGGAGCGCAACTGTTCCATGCGTTCGAGCAGCCGGCTGAACTCGGCATCGGCAGTGCGGTCATTCTCCACCGCGAGCCACAGCTCGTGGCGAAGCTGCATCGCAGAGCGCGCCTGTTCGCGATTGCGTTGCGCGCTCGCACGCATGATCTCCTCGATGCGCGTGCGCTGCTGTGCGCTCAGTCCCATCTCCTGCTGCGTGCGATCGAGGAACTCGCTGAGCACGCGGCCCTCGAGCTGCGCGCGCCGCGCGCCCTGCCCCTGCTGGGCATGAAGTGCACCTGCGCCCGTCGCAAACGTCAGTACCAGCGCGAGCAGTGCCCCACGCAAACCCACATGCGTCATGACTGCATCTCCGCGAGCAGAAGCTCGAGTTCGTCGTCTGTCAGCGCTTCTAGCCCCACGCCGCCGTGCAGCACGGGGTCGGAGCGCATTGCCCAACCGAATGCGGCGGCGTCACCATTCTCGAGCAATGCATAGTCGTCCTGCGACCGCGTCAGAAGCAGTGCACCCGCCCCGATCGCGAGCACCGCGACGGCGGCCGCCGCGGCCGTACGCCACGTCCGCACGCTGCCAGGCGCCGGTGTGCTGCCGACCGCATGCAGCGTGCGCTCGCCGAGTCCCGCCGGCGCAACGAGCGGCGCGCGCAGCAGTGCAACGAGCGCCTGCTCGTCGCGGCAGTCCGCGCACGTCTGCAGATGTCGCTCGATCCGCTGTGCGCGCACCGGTTCGAGCACTCCCTGCGCAAGCAGTGGCAGGTCGTCACGAATCGTGTCACACCGATCCATCATTGCGTCAGCTCCCGCAGTCGGTTCATCCCGTGGTGATAGTTCACCCGCGCGGCGGTCTCGCTGCATCCCACGATGCGTCCGATCTCCCGGTAGTCGAGCCCCTGCGTCACGCGCAGCGTGACCACCTCGCGCTGCCTGGCCGGAAGTTTCGAGAGCAGTGCGAGTACTCGTTCTGCCTCGTCGTGCAGCACTGCCAGTGCTGCCGGGTCCGGTGCGGCGTCCGCGAGCAGCGGCTCTGCAGCCTCGAGCGGCGTTTCCCTGCGACGTCCCGAACGCCGCATCATCGTGCGGGCGGCGTTCGCTGCGATGCGCAGCAGCCATGTACGAAACGACGCCTCGCCGCGAAACGAATCGAGCCCGCGCAGCGCATTCATGAATGCGTCCTGCGCCGCGTCGGCACCGCTGTCGCCGTCGCCGAGCATGCGCGCGGTAAGCGCATACACGTCGTCCAGGTAGCGGGCGATCAGTGCCTCGCGTGCACGGACGTCCCCCGCGCGCGCGCGCACGAGCAGTGCGGCATCGTCCATGGACGGGTCGTCGAGCGGCAGCGCGGCAGATCGTTTCACTGAGAATGGACGCCGCACGAGGTGCCGGCGTTAAAAGCCGATGCCCCGCCGCGAGGGCTCGCGGGCGGGGCATCGAATCAGGGCGCCTGGATCAGACCGGTACGTGCGTCCCCTCCGACACCTGGACGCGCAGATCCTTCGACGGCTTGAAGATCGGCACCGCACGCGCCGGCACCTCGACCGGGTCACCCGTACGGGGGTTGCGGGCCATGCGCGAGCGCCGCTTGCGTACTTTGAAGGTACCGAACCCGCGGATCTCGATGTGCTCGTGGTCGGCCATCGCATTCTTGATGGCATTGAGCAGGCCGTCCACCACCAGCGCACAGTCCTTCTTGGTGATCCCCGGGCCGATGGCCTCGGCTACCTGCTCGACGAGGTCGGCTTTCGTCATCTCTGCCCTCCCCTGGGCGTTGTGGTCATTCCGGTACGGATTGCCGCAGGCGTCCGTCCGGTAACAGCGTCGCCGCTCACCACGGCACGACGTACTTCAGCGCGGGCGCACCGTCGGCGACACCCAGCGGCGCCATGCCCCGCAAACGACCCAGAGGCGTGCGCGCCAGCATCACGTCCAGCAGCGTCGGGGCTTCCTCGCGCCGACGCACCACAGACGGATCGGACCCGATCCCTGCCATGCGCCCGGCGATCGCCACCGCGTCCGTCAGGTTGCCGATTGCATCGACGAGCCCCAGCGCTTCGGCCTGTCTGCCCGAGATCACACGGCCATCGGCAACCGCCAGTACCTGCTCGCGCGAGAGGCCGCGCTCCTCCGCCACCGTCTCGACGAACTGCCCGTACACGTCCTGGATCAGCGAGTCCAGCAGCACCCGGTCTTCTTCACCCATCGGGCGGAACGGCGAGCCGATGTCCTTGTGCTCCGAGCTCTTCACCACCTCGACCTGGACGCCGACCTTCTCCATCAGCTCCGAGGCATTCGGCATTTCCATGATCACGCCGATCGAGCCAGTGAGCGTGCCGGGCAGGACCAGGATCGAGTCCGCAGCCAGCGCGACGAGATAACCGCCTGACGCGCCCACGCCACCGATCGACGCCACCACCGGGGTGCCTCCGTCGCGCAGCCGCCGGAGCTCGCGATAGATGCTCTGTGACGGGCCGACGACGCCACCGGGAGAGTTGATGGCCACGACGTAGCCCTTCACCCTCGCGTCGTCGCGGTAATCGTCGAGTTGCTTCAGTAGAGCCCGGTCATCCGAGATCAGACCATCGATCTCGATCAACGCGATCCTGTCGCCGAGTTGCAGGCTGCCGCCACCCCGAATCGCCAGGATGACGCCACTCAGGACCATGAGCGAAAGGATCGAAAAGGCGAGTACCGTCCATGCAGATCGCCGGGTCACGCACCACCGCGCTGAAAAGCCTGTATCTTCTTGGATTTCCAGCACCTACAGTAATGTTGGGCCTGTGCCGGAGTCAAGAGTTTCGTATCCGGGCCGAAAACCCCGAAGATGTGACAGGATCAGCGGTTACGTGGCAATGGCGCCACAGGACGGCGCAATCGTGAGGTGGGAATGCCGCAGGACCGGGCGACGGGCGGCCGGCAGGTCGCTCGGAAGGTCCTGATCGGTCCCGGCGGCACACCACGTGGTTCCCCCGCGAGACCGGGACGATCGGGCAGGAGCGTCCGTACTAAGAGCCGTGTCCCTTCCGCCGCGCCATCGCGTCCGTGAACAGATCGAAGAGATAGAGCGAATCGTGGGGGCCCGGTGCGGCCTCCGGGTGGTACTGGACGCTGAACACCGGCAGTTCCCGGTGCTCAAGCCCCTCCATCGTCTGGTCATTGAGATTCAGGTGCGTCATCCGGAGCGCGGGTGCGCCCTGGACACCGTCTTCCCCTTCGCGCCGGACGGCGAAGCCATGGTTCTGCGCCGTGATCTCGATCGCGCCGTCGCTCAGCCGCCGCACCGGATGGTTCCCCGCCCTGTGCCCGTACAGCAGCTTGTAGGTCTGGCCGCCGTAGGCGCGCGCGATCAATTGATGCCCGAGACAGATGCCGAAGACGGGAATGCCCCGCTCGGCCAGCTTGCGGATCGTGTCCAGTGCCTGACCCACGGCGTCCGGGTCACCCGGCCCGTTCGACACGAAGAACCCGTCCGGCTCCATCTCGAGCACGGCCTCCGCGCGTGTGGCCGATGGCAGCGTCGTCACCCGCGCCCCACGCTCGGCCAGCAGCTCGAGCGAGTTGCGCTTGACGCCGAGGTCATAGGCCAGGACGTGGAAGCGCTCGGGTCCGACAGCTGCGATCTCGTACGGCTCCGGCGTCGATACGCCGCATGTCAGGTCGAGGCCCTCCATGCGCGGATGCGCGAGAATCTTCTCGCGCAGGTCCGACTCCGAGACACTTGCCGGCGCGATCCCGGCGCGCATCGCGCCCGCGCTGCGCAGGTGAATCGTAAGCGCGCGGGTGTCGACGCCCGTGAGACCGACCACGCCCGCATCACCCAGATAGTCATCGAGCGAACGCGTGCCGCGCCAGTTGCTCCACGCTTCCGCGACCTCGCGCACGATGAATCCCGCCACCTGCACGGCGCGCGACTCCTCGTCCTCCGGGTTCACACCGTAGTTGCCGATGAGCGGGTACGTCATCGTGACGATCTGACCAGCGTATGACGGATCCGTCAGCACCTCCTGGTAGCCGGTCATCGACGTGTTGAACACGGCTTCGCCAAGCGACGTCGTGTCGGCGCCCATCAGCTCGCCCTCGAAGCGGCGACCGTCTTCCAGCAGCAGGTATCCGGGTGTGCGCAAGTTCTCTCGCGGGTCGTGGTAAAGACTGTAGACGAGAGAAGTTACCGGCCCCGGGCGAGGGCGGCAACGAGAGGCTCGTCAACTGAGGGGCCGCGAGGGGCGTGACCCGGCGAGGTCACCGTCCGGGTGAGCCGAACGGGCCGCCCATTGCCACCATCGACAATCGCAGCAGCGGCGCGATCGGCGCCTGCAGCCAGGACACGAGGGATGTGCGGTTGCGCAGTGGTCGGCCATCGGGATCATGCGGGAATCTTCGATCCGGAATGCAGGAGCACGCCCCCGACGCTACCTTCCAGCATGCAACACGTATTCATCTATGCCGACGAATCCTGCCTGGGCAACCAGTTCGTGGACCGTGACAATCCCGGCGGCGCGGCCGGTCTCATCGAGTACTGGCTCGGCGAACGCTGGGAGCGACGCGACTACTGGTTGAGCGAGCCCGGCACGACGAACAACCGGATGGCCCTGCGCAGCGCGATCGCCGGACTGCAGGCGCTGCGCCGCGCATGCGACGTCACCTTCACTTCGGACTCGCAATACCTCGTGCGTGGGATGAGCGAGTGGGTGCACGGCTGGAAGAAACGCAACTGGACGCGCAAGGCAGGCCCGATCGAGAACGTCGAACTGTGGCAGGAGCTCGATCGCGCAGCCGCGCGTCACCGCATCGAGTGGAAGTGGGTGCGCGGTCACGCCGGGCATCCGCAGAACGAGTACGCCAACGTCCTCGCCATCCGCGCAGCGAAGGAACTGAACAGCTCGAACGGCCTCGTGCCGTCCCGCTTCGAGGAATGGCTGGAGGAACAGCGCACCAAAAAGCAGAAGTACTTCGACTTCTTCGAACACGCCGCGCCAGCACCGCGCCAGACCGAGCCCTGAAAACAAAAGGCCCCCGGAGCGCCTTTCACGTACGCTCCGGGGGTCTTTTTTCCGCTGGCGGGAAGCCGCTCCAGGTTCGATGTCGCTCGTGAAAGCGACCAGCTTTTGCCTCCCTTTCCCTCGTCGCGCGGTCTGCGACTCAGGAGCTCCGCGTGGCCCGCGGAGTACTGGCTGCGTCCAGCGACCTCGCAGCCGGTCCGCCCAGGTCCGAACCTCCTGTGCGGACTGTCCGCCGGTTTCCCGACGAACCGCCTGATCGGGTACAACCGCATCCCGTCCAGACGCACTGCAATCATAAACCGCCCATCTCAGGGCAACAAGTCTTTCGGGCTACGTTCGTATCTTTATGCAGCAAACCGATTTGAGAGACTGCGCTGCAACGCGCATTTCACACCACACGCACGACGAGACGCCGCTCGAATACTTCCGCGAATGCAGCAGCCACGACGTCGGATACGATGCGCATATCCGGTGCGTGTGTACCGAGCACGCGCTCCAGGGATGTCACACCACGATCCGAAATGCCGCACGGCACGATTGCGCCGAAGAAGGAAAGATCGGTTGCGACGTTGAGTGCAAAGCCGTGCGACGTAATCCATCCGCTGGAGACGCGCACACCGATGGCGCAGATCTTCGCGTCGTTCACCCACACGCCAGTGAGTCCGGTAACGCGCGTGGCGGGAACGTCCCAGGTGCGCAGTGCACGGATGATGACTTCCTCGATATCACGGACGTAGCGATGCAGATCGCAGCGGTCCGGCTTGAGGTCGAGGATGGGGTAGCCGACGAGCTGACCGGGGCCGTGATAGGTGACGTCACCACCGCGCCCGGTCTCGAACAATTCGATGGAACTCGCGGCACGCTGCGTCGCATCGAGCAGCACGTTGGAAGCCTTGCTCGCAGTGCCGAGCGTGATCACGTGCGGATGCTCGAGGAGCAGGAGCGTGTCGTCGATGTCACCGGCACGGCGCTGGTCGACGAGTTGCTGCTGCAGCTCGAGTCCCTGTGCGTAGGGAACGGTGCCGAGTCGGGAAGCGCGAAGGCGGCGTGGCGCGACGGTACGGGCATCGAACGCACGTGTCCGTGCCTCGACGCCGGGTACCAGCCGTGTCACACCGCCCTGCTCTGACAAGAACGCCTCCGTGACGTGCGTGTGGCGCGTCCTGCTGCTACGCCTCCTCGGGGAATGCCTCGAGGAGCTCCTTCAGCCGGGAGAGGAAGCGTGCTGCATCGGCGCCATCGACGATACGATGATCGTAGCCGAGCGAGAAGAACGAGCGCTTGCGGATCGCGATCGTGTCCATGCCGTCGGCAGTGACGGCAACGACGCGCTTCTCGATTGCACCCGTACCGAGGATCGCGGCGGTACCCTCGGGAATCACGGGCATGCCGACCGTCGTGCCGAGCACACCGGGATTCGTGATCGAGAAGGTTGCGCCCTGGATCTCGTCCGGCTTGAGCTTGCGATCGCGCGCTCGTCCGGCGAGGTCGTTGATGCGACGTGCGATGCCGACGAGGTTCAGCTCGTCCGCATTCTTCACGACCGGCACGATCAGGCCCGGATTCAGATCGACCGCCATGCCGATGTTGACGTCGCCGCGATAGAGCAGGCTGTCGCCGCTGACCGTGGCGTTCACCATCGGGAACTCGGGCAGCACCTGCGCCACGGCCCAGGCGACGAAGGCGGTGTAGCTCACCTTGACGCCCTGCTGCTCCCAGCGCGCCGCGTTCGCCTTGCGCACGCGGTCGATCGACGTGAAGTCGATCTCGATGAACGAATGCACATGCGGCGCGATGCGCTTGGCGCGCACCATGTGATCCGCAGTGAGGCGACGGATGCGATCCATCGGCTCGACGCGGTCGCCCTCGCGCGCGGGGAACTCCGGATGCTTCACCTGTCCGTAGAACGTCTCCCAGAACTGGTCAGCACCCACCACCGCGCCGCCGGTCGGCTTCGATGCTGCGGGAGCCGCCGGGCGTGCGGGCGCTGCGGGCGCTGCCTGGCCCGCCTTGCCTGCCGGCGCAGCACTCTGCTGTTCGAGATACGACATGATGTCGCTCTTCGTAACGCGACCCGCGGTGCCGGTTCCCTCGACCTGCGCGATGTCGACGCCGTGCTCCTCGGCGATCTTGCGCACGAGTGGAGTGGAGCGGCGACGCAGCCGGTCTTCGGCGCTCTCGTCTCGTCCGTTGCCCGTTGCAGCGGCAGCCGGAGCGGACGCAGCCTGAGCCGGCCTGGCGTCGGCTGCCTTCGCGGCCGGCGTCTTCTCCTCTGCCGGTGGCTCGCTCGGCGCACTGGGCGCACTCGTCGCCGCAGCGGCCTTGTCCGTCTCGATCATGGCGATCGGGGTGCCGACCTCGACGGTGGCGCCCTCCTCGACCAGGATCTCGACGAGCGTGCCGGCGTTTGGCGAGGGGATCTCGGCATCGACCTTGTCGGTCGAAATCTCGAGCAGCGGCTCATCGCGTTGTACGTCGTCACCGACGTTCTTCAGCCACTTCGAGACCGTGCCCTCGGCGATGCTCTCGCCCATCTGGGGCATCGGGACTTCAATACGTGCCATTGGATTGCGCTCCGACGATTTGAATCGAGCCGCTCAGTAGTTCGCAAGATAGCGGCAGGCGGCGACGATGTCGCTGACCTGCGGCAGGAAATAGTCCTCCAGCGGAGGAGAGTACGGCACCGGTGAATCGATCGACGTGACACGCAGGATCGGCGCATCCAGCCACTCGAACGCCTTCTCGTTGATGCGCATCGAGATCTCACCGGCAATGCCGCCCGTGCGTGTGTCCTCGTGCACGACGAGCACACGGTTGGTCTTCTTCACCGATTCGATGATCGCCGCCTCGTCGAGCGGCATCAGCGTGCGCAGATCCAGGATCTCGACGTTGATGCCGTCCTCGTTCTCGAGCTGCTCGGCCGCCTTGCGGCTCTCGTGCACCATCATGCCGTACGTCACGATCGTGACATCGCTGCCCTCGCGGTCGAGCCGTGCCTTGCCGAGCGGTACGACGAAGTCTTCGGCGGGCAGCGTCTCACGCAGGAATGGTGCGCGGTACAGCTTCTTGTGCTCGAAGAACAGGACCGGGTCGTCGTCGCGGATCGCGGCCTTGAGCAGCCCCTTCGCGTCTGCGGCGGTCGATGGATAGACGATCTTGAGGCCCGGCGTGTGGAAGAACGCCATCTCCGGGTTCTGCGAGTGGAACGGGCCGCCACGCACGCCGCCGCC
>CAYLME010000094.1:0-3835 GCA_964384585.1 uncultured Gemmatimonadaceae bacterium
GGCCTCGTGGACGAGCGCGTGCACCCGGAACAGATGATCCAGCTCGCACAGGCATTGCGGTTGAAGGGTGTGCCTGTCGACCTGGTGCTCTATCCGCGCGAGCCGCACGGACTGCTCGAGCGACAGCACCAGCTCGACTACATGCGTCGCATCCTGGATGCGTTCAACCGCTACGTGCGACCGGCAACACCGATGACGTGAGGAGCAGCATGGCGACCGCCACGATCAACCCGGCCACCGGAGAGACGCTCGAGACATTCGACGAGCTGAGCGACGTCGGCGTCGAGCGCGCACTCGAGCGCGCGTGGCAGACGTTCCTGTCCTATCGGACGACGAGCTTCGCGGACCGGGCAGCATGGATGCATGCCGCCGCCGATATCCTCGAGCGCGAGAAGGACCACTGGGCCGAGTTGATCACGACCGAGATGGGCAAGCTTCGTTCGGCTGCGGTCGGCGAGGTCGAGAAGTGCGCGTGGGTGTGCAGGTTCTATGCGGACAATGCGGAGCGTTTCCTGGCGGACCGCATCGTGGAGACGGACGCCGAAGCGAGCTTCATCAAATACCAGCCGCTCGGTCCCGTCCTTGCCGTCATGCCCTGGAACTTCCCGTTCTGGCAGGTCTTCCGCTTTGCCGCGCCGGGACTCATGGCCGGCAACGTGGGTCTGCTCAAGCACGCGTCGAACGTGCCTCGCTGCGCACGCGCGATCCAGGAGACCTTCGAGCGTGCAGGCTTCCCAGGCGGCGCGTTCCAGAGCCTGATCATCGGCTCGAGTCGCGTCGCTTCGATCATCGATGACGATCGCGTGCGCGCGGTCACGCTGACCGGCAGTGAGGGTGCGGGCAGCAGCGTCGCAGAGCGCGCGGGCAAGCGGCTGAAGAAGGCAGTGCTCGAGCTGGGCGGGAGCGATCCGTTCATCATCATGCCGAGCGCGGATCTCGACGCCGCGGTTTCGACGGCGGTGAAGGCGCGGACCGTGAACAACGGCCAGTCCTGCATCGCGGCGAAGCGTTTCATCGTGCACCAGGATATCGCGGACGAGTTCACGCGTCGCTTCGTGAGTGCAATGGAAGCGCTGCGTGTCGGTGATCCGATGGATGCGGAGACGCAGGTGGGTCCGCTCGCTACGCCGTCCATTCGCGACGAGCTGCACGAGCAGGTGCGGCAGAGCGTGCGCGCGGGTGCACGCGTACTGACGGGTGGTGAGCCGCTCGACGGCGACGGTAACTACTATCCGCCGACCGTGCTCGCGGACATCCCGCAGGATTCACCCGCATGGAAGGATGAGCTGTTCGGTCCGGTGGCATCGGTGTTCGTGGTGCATGACATCGAGGATGCGCTCCGGGTCGCGAACGACACGAAATTCGGGCTCGGTGGCGCTGCCTGGACGCAGGACGCGGATGAACAACTGCGCTTCATCGACGGGATCGATGCCGGCGCCGTGTTCATCAACGGCATGGTCGCATCGGATCCGCGACTCCCATTCGGCGGGGTGAAGGCGTCCGGCTACGGCCGCGAGCTGGGCGAGCATGGTATCCACGAGTTCGTGAACATCAAGACGGTGGTGGTGAATCCGGGGCAACAGGCGAAACGGAAGACGGACGCGCCGGAGTAGGGTGGACGTTCAGTCCCACCAGCCGTGCAGGTACCACCGTCCCTGCAGGGCATCGCGGAAGATCCAGAGCAGCAGCCCATCCTCCGTGACGACACGGAAGTACTCGCGCGCGTAGCTGCGATCCCACTGTCCCCCCGACAGCCGGTCCGGCCCTGCGACGTCCACGATCCGCTTCCATGCACCGTCGTGACAGCGCGCCGGCGCCTCGTGATCGCGCCGTCGCTCTGTCTCCACCTGGATCAGCTTCGGTGTCGGGAGAAGCTGCAGTGTAAGCTGGTCCGCCCGGCCACTGAATGCGTCGGTTGCGACCGCGTCGGCATCGCGTGCAGTGCTCACGCGCGACGAGCCGGCCGCGCCCTTCGGCGCTGCATGCGACGCTGACCGCGTACGTCCCGCGTCGCCTTCCTTCACTCTTCGCTCCGCCACCATCGCGAGCGGCACCGGCTCCAGGACGGTGCGCCTCTCGGCGAGCGGATGCGCATTCGCATCGGGCTCGTAGACGACGCCGCCAATGCTCTCGAGCAGGCGCGCGACGGCCGCCTCCACCGCCGCGGCGGTTGCGAACCCGGCATCGAACAGGTCGCCCTGCACTGCACGCGCAGGCTCCGTCGCGCCGACCTCGAGGGCGATGCCCGCGATCGAGTCCGGGACCGTCAGCTTCTCGAGCAGCGAACGCACGAGCCGCAGCCACGCACTCCGGCTTGCCGTCGGTCGCGCCGCTCGCAGCGTGCGCCGCCATTCGCTTCCGTTCGCCAGTGACAGCGTGAGCTGCAGTGCGCGTGCGTGCAGCCCGCGCGCGACCAGCTCGTCGCACAGCCTGCCGAGCAGCGCGTTCACGGTGAACGCAAGCCGATCCGGATCGCTCACCACGTAATCGACGAAGTCGAGCGACACTCGTGGACGTTCGGGTACCAGTGTGCCGAACAGCATCCGGTCGTCTTCGGCGCGGGCACGTCGCCAGAGATCCACCGCCTCCGCACCGAAACGCACCTCGACCGCTTCACGCGCGAGCGCGGCCAGCTCGCCACACGTTTCGACGCCGACGCCGACGAGCAATGTGCGAAGTCGTTCATCAGGCTCGAGCGCGTCGAGCGGCCGCCCGCCGATGAACGATGCTTCCGCACCCTGTTCGATGACGTGCACGTCGTCGCTCACGCCGGCAGCAACCCATGCGACGACGGGTACGACCGACACGCCGCAGCCGACCCGGGTTTCGAGCCGCTCGCACGCAGTGCGCGCGACCGCGGCAGCATCGAGCCCGCGCGCATCCAGCCAGACGCAGTCGTCCGCGTCCACCGCGACACGCGGGGATACGGCGAGGAGGAGATCGGCGGCGCCTTCCGCCCAGCCGGCCGGCGCTTCGTCCCTGCGGCGCAGACAGATGATCATGCTTCACGCATGCGACGCTGCACGTCGCGTTCGTCGTCAGTGATGAAACGTTCGTCCTCGTGCGCCGGCCGCGACGACACGATCCTGTCCATCGACGCGCGACGCTGTGCGGTTCGCTCCGCCATGTGCTTCGCATACGCACGACGCCACGCCGCTCGCCGGTCCGTGACACCGCGACGATCGACGAGCAGCTCGTCGACGCTGCTGCGCGGCGCATGCGTCCACACCGGCAGATCGAACGACGTCGCACCGCTCCAGCCGAGTGCGCGCGCGTCCAGCCGCACGCGCACGCTCAGCAGCTCACCCGCACCACCGAATGGATCACGTCGCCAGCGCCAGCCGCCTTCATCGATGCGACAGTCGACACGCAGCGCAGCGACCTCGGCGGCATCGCCCACGAGCACGAGACCGCTGCCACCCGCCTTCGCCGCGCGCGAAAGGCGCACACTGCAACGCGCACCATGACGGCCCAGCCCCGTCACGACGACCAGCCCGAAGCCGCCGCTCTGCAGCAGCTCCTCCGCACACGCCAGGGACTCCACTTCACCGTTCGGGCGCAGCAGCAGCGGACCGCGCCTCCAGCCGTCCGCCGTCACCGTGCGCGCACCGTCGATCCATGCCGCCCGCTCGCCACGCGCAATCACCGCACTGCACGCCGAGCGCAGCACGCCACTCGAGCCACCGCCGGGCGCCCAGGACGTGAGCCGGCCGCGCGGCAGACCCGCACCGGGCAGCAGCGCGTCCACGGCTACGATGCCGGTGGGCACCGACGACAGCGTCGCCTGGCGGAGCTCGGTCAGGGAGGCCATGAACCGAATATAACCCGAAGATCG
>CAYLME010000094.1:3935-5525 GCA_964384585.1 uncultured Gemmatimonadaceae bacterium
TCGCCTGGCGGAGCTCGGTCAGGGAGGCCATGAACCGAATATAACCCGAAGATCGGGCGGGGACGAGAGGGCCTGGCCGGCGCCGACATTGACTCCAGCCGCGGCTCCCGTCATGATTGAACGGTCATTCATTCAACGACTGCGGAACGCAGAGCAGCCGACGCCACGCTCGAGGTCGCCACGCACCATGCCCAGAACCCCTGCCCAGTTCGAAGCCATCCGCCAGGAGAGTCGCGAGCGCATCCTGGACGCGGCGCTGCGCCTGTTTGCGCGCTATGGGTATGCGGCCACGCCGGTGCGGCGGATTGCAGAGGAAGCGGGCGTCTCGCAGGGGCTGCTCTACAACTATTTCGACGGCAAGGAGTCGCTGCTGCGGGCGCTGTTCGAACAGACCGCGGGCGACGTCGAGCGTTCGCTCGCCGAAGCTGCTGCCGGTGCGACGCCGGCAGAGCGCATCGAGCGATTGGCGCGCTCGGCATTCGCGATCGTGGGCGAGCACCTCTCGTTCTGGCGGTTGTCATACCAGTTGCGGATGCAGCCGGGCGTACTCGAGGGACTCGAGGCAGCGACGCAGTCATGGACTGAATCGACCCGTGGACGTCTGGCGCAGCTGCTGAGCGATGCCGGCGTTCAGGACGCCGCGATCGAGGCGCGTGTGCTCTTCGCCGCGATTGACGGTGCAGCGCAGCACTACGCACTGGATCCCGACCACTATCCGGTCGAGGACGTCACGCGTGCGCTCGTCAGACGCTTTACGGCAGAGACGACGGACTGAAACAACGGAGGAGACGATGAGTGGACGTGAATGGGTGGACGGGAATCTCTATCCGTTCGAATCGAAGTACCTGGATGTTGGTGTCGGGCGGATGCATTACGTGGACGAAGGCAGCGGCCCGCCCGTGCTGATGGTGCATGGCACACCGACCTGGTCGTTCCTGTACCGCAGCCTGATTCGTGACCTGTCGCGCGATCATCGCGTGATCGCACCGGACCATCTCGGCTTCGGTCTCTCCGACCGGCCGCACGAATTCGGCTATCGCCCGGAGGACCATGCGCGCGTGCTCGAACGGTTCATCGAGCAACTCGGCCTGCGTGACATCACGCTGATCGTGCACGACTTCGGGGGGCCGATCGGCCTGTCCTACGCGGAGCGACACCCCGGGAACGTGCGGGCGGTCGTTCTGTTCAATACATGGATGTGGTCGCTGGCGGGCAGCAGTGCGGAAAGGATTGCGCGCGTCATGGGCAGCGGCTTCGGTCGATTCCTGTACACCCGACTCAACATCTCACCGCGCATGATCGTGCCTGCCGCATTCGGTGACCGCACGCGACTGACAAAGACGGTGCACCGCCACTACATCGATGCGTTCCCGACGCCGGCATCGCGCTACCCGGCGTGGGTGTTCGCGCGCGAAGTACTCGGCTCGAGTGCGTGGTACGATTCACTCTGGCAGGCGCGCGGCGCGCTTGCGCAACATCCA
The DNA here is from genome assembly GCA_964384585.1 of uncultured Gemmatimonadaceae bacterium. Lineage (GTDB taxonomy): Bacteria > Gemmatimonadota > Gemmatimonadetes > Longimicrobiales > RSA9 > DASTYK01. Next base: position 5,417 of record CAYLME010000094.1, read on the forward strand.
GCGCTCTTTGTGTGGGGAACGAAGGACCCTGCGTTCGGTGATGCCCTGCCCCGCTGGAAGGAGTCGTTCCCTTCCGCGCAGGTGGTCGAACTGGCTGACGTGGGTCACT
>CAYLME010000094.1:5535-13342 GCA_964384585.1 uncultured Gemmatimonadaceae bacterium
GGCATTCCTCGCCGACATTACACGCGCGGCAGCGAACAGCTGAACCACGGAGGGCACTGCGGACACTGAGGTTCCTGCCGGGTGTACCCGGATGGTTCTCAGTCCTCGGTGCTCTCCGTGGTTATAAAGCCGTTCACGCGTGCACTTCCACTTCCTTCTCGTTCGAGTCCTCGATGATCTTCGCGGTCACGTGGTGCGGTGCTTCCTCGTAGCCGTGGAAGCGGCGCGTGTGTACGGCGCGGCCCTGTGTCAGTGAGCGCAGCATCGTCGCGTACTTGTAGAGCTCGGCCTGTGGCACGAGCGCCTTGATGTGCGTCTTGGCGCCGTTCTGCTCCATGCCGAGGATGCGGCCGCGACGATGGTTCAGGTCACCCATGACGTCGCCCATGTACGCTTCGGGCGTGATCACCTCGACCTCGACGATGGGCTCGAGGAGGACGGGGTCGGCGCCGGCGGCGGCTTTCTGGAACGCCATCGAGCCCGCGATCTGGAATGCCATGTCGCTCGAGTCGACGCTGTGGTAGGAGCCGAAGAACAGCTCGGCTTCGAAATCGACCACCGGGTAGCCAGCGACGATGCCGCGACGCGCAGCCTCCTGGATGCCCTTGTCCACGGACGGGATGAACTTGCCGGGCACGACGCCGCCGGTGATCGCATTCGTGAACACGTAACCGGCGCCGCGCTCGCGCGGACGGATGCGCACATGTGCATCGCCGAACTGGCCGTGGCCGCCCGTCTGCTTCTTGTGCTTGCCCTGCGCCTCGGACTGCTTTCGGATCGTCTCACGATACGGGACGCGCGGCTCTTCGGTGACGACTTCGACGTGGTACTTCCGCTTCAGCCGCTCCATCTGCACTTCGAGGTGGAGCTCGCCGAGTCCGCGAATGATGGTCTGGCGGATCTCGGGCTCATAGCCGAAGACGAACGTCGGATCCTCCTCGTGCAGTCGCGCGAGGCCGCCGCCGATCTTGTCTTCGTCGCTGCGTGATGCCGCGCGCACGGCGAGGGCGATGTCAGGCTCGGGGAAGCGGATCGGGTCCAGCTCGACAGCGTCGTCCTGCAGGCTCAGCGTGTCGTTGGTGTGGCTGTTCTTCAGCTTTGCGACGACGCCGATGTCGCCGGCGTGCAGGCGATTCACCTCGATGCGATCGCGTCCCATCGGCACGGAGAGGTGCGCCAGCTTCTCGGCGGCGCTGCGCGTCGCATTGTAGACTTCCTGCCCGTTCTCGACGCTGCCGCTGAAGATGCGGAAGTAGCTCAGCTCGCCGACGTGCGGCTCTGCCATCGTCTTGAAGATGAGCGCTGCGAACGGGCCGTCATCTGTGCCCAGCAGCTCGAGTTCGTCGTTGCGGCCGACATGATGCGTGTACTCGTGATGTGCCTGGGCCGGGTTCGGCACGATCTCGACGAGCGCCTCGAGCAACGCGCGCACACCCCAGGTCTTCTCGGGTGCGCCGCAGAACACCGGGAAGAGCTGTCCATGCAGCATCGCGTCGCGGCATGCCGCGAGGGCTTCCTGCCCGGAGATCTCGCCGCCTTCGAGGTAGCGCTCGAGCAGGGCATCGTCGGTCGCGGCGATCGCCTCGAACAACTCCGTGCGGAGCTGGTTCGCACGCGCCTCGAGCTCGGCCGGGATCGGCTCCGAGGTGTATTCGCCCGTCTCCGTTCCCTTCTTGTAGATGTGTGCCTGTCCGGTGAACAGGTTCACGATCCCGCGGAAGTCCTCGCCGGCGCCGATCGGCAGCTCTGCCGCGAACGCATTCGGCGTCATGTGCCGCTTCAGCTCATCGAGCACCTTTTCGAAGTTCGCGTGCTCGCGATCCATCTGCGATATGAAAAAAAGCCTGGGTATCGACCGCGCCTCGCAGTACTCCCAGACCTTTTCGGTCCCCACCTCGACGCCCGTCGTGGCGCCCACGACGACTACAGCCCCATCGGCAACCCTCGTCGCGGCGACCGCGTCGCCGGTGAAGTCCAGGTAACCGGGCGTGTCGAGCAGGTTCACCTTCACGCCATTCCAGTCAGCGAAGGCGACGGCCGTCTGGATCGAGATGCCGTGCTCTGTCTCCTCGTCCGTGTACATGGTGAGCGCCGTGCCATCGCGCACGCTGCCATGACGCCGCGACGTTCCGGTCGCGAAGCAGAGGGCATCGATGAGCGTGGTCTTTCCCGAGTTCCCGTGGCCGAGCACGACCACGTTACGGATTCGATCCGAGGTGTATTCCTTCGCCGCCATGGAGCCTCCTGACCGAAAAAGACCTGTGGAACGGGTGGGGTTCCGGATCGTACCGCAGCGCCGGACGGCACGTCAAGCGCAGCTGCGCACGGAAGCGAAAGATCCGGTAAATGCCGCGGACCGGTCGGGAGAACCCGGGTCAGCGCACGGGAATCTGCCGACTTGCCGACGGTCCGGTGACGCAGGAATGACGCCGCCCAGTGACGGCCGCCCGGCTGGCGGCCGTCCGGACGCCGCCTAGTTCTGGCGGTAGCGCTTCGACGCCTCGTCGAGCAGCCGTCGCTCCTCGGCGCTCAGGCTCGCGATCCCTTCCGTGCTGATCTTGTCGAGCACGCGGTCGAGCTGGTCGAGCATGCGGGCATCGTCGGCACTGCGGCGCGGCGGCGCGGGCGGCTGCTGGGGCGGGTGCGGTGCACTGGTGCTGCTGCTGCTGCCGCCCGGTACCACCGTCAGGTTCTTGTTCCTGCGTTTCGGTACTGCACCGCGCAGCCGGGACATCATGCCGCCGCCCCTGCGCAGCTGACCGGTGAAGTAGAGGTAGAGGAACCCGCCCGCGAGACCGCCCAGGTGCGCGAAGTGCGCGACGCCGTCGCTGGCGCCGCCCACCGCGTTCATGAGGCTGAGCACGAACATGAACCCGACGAGCCACTTCGCCTTCACGGGCAGAATGCCCCAGATGTAGATCGGCATGTCGGGATAGAAGAGCGCGAAGGCGAGCAGCACGCCGTACACGCCGGCCGAGGCGCCGATGATCGGTGCATCGAATGCGAACGCGAACGAGAGCGCGGCACCGCCCAGCCCGGACACGAGCCAGAACAGGAGGAAGCCGCGCGAGCCGAGTCGTGACTCGAGCGGCGGCCCGAAGAAGAACAGCGCGATCATGTTGAAGAGCAGGTGACCGAAGCCGCCGTGCGCGAACATGTAGGTGATCATCGTCCATGGCCGCACGATCGTGAGTGCGGGAATGAACGCGAGCTGCATGGTCAGCTGCGGGATCGTGTTCTGGAGCAGGAACACGACCGTGTTCGCGATGAGCAGCCGCCCCACCCATGGGGTCATGCCGCCACCGCCGAAGCCACCACCGTAGGAAGAACCTCTATACGCCATCTCGTCGTCCTGGCGCGCGAACCTGGCGCGCGCCTCGAATTGCATGTGTCAGGGAGAGTGCTAGACCCCGCGGCGGCGGGCGTGTTCCTCGATGCCGAGCCGGCAGATGCGCTCGCACACCTCGGGGAACGCGATACCGGCCGCGGCGGCGCCCTTTGGGAACAGTGATGCGGCGGTCATCCCTGGCAGCGTGTTCGCCTCGAGACACCAGAACGTGTCGTTCGCGTCCAGCCGGAAGTCGACGCGGCTGTAGCCACGCAGCTTGAGCGCGCGGTGCGCCTTGAGCGCGAGCATCTGCGCGGTCACGACCTGGGCGCCGGTCAGGTCGGCCGGGAAGATCTCCTCGGCCATGCCCGGCTGATACTTGCACTCGTAGTCGAAGATCTCGTGCTTCGCGATGATCTCGCCCACCGGCAGCACATCCTCGCCGAGGACCGGGACCGTCAGCTCGCGGCCGGGGATGAAGCGCTCGATCATCACCTCGTCGTCGAAGCGGAACGCCTCTTCGACCGCGGCCTCGTAATCCTTCGGGTCCTTCACCACCGTGAGCCCCACCGTGGAACCCTGCTTGCTCGGCTTCACGACCGCCGGCCAGCCGACGACCTCCGCAACGTCGTCCAGCGTTGCCGGCGCCATCAGCCATTCCGGTGTCGGCACACCCGCCGACAGCATGAGCCGCTTCGAGATGTCCTTGTCCATCGCGATCGCGCTGCCGAGCATGCCGCTGCCCGTATAGGCCATGCCCGTCAGGTCCAGCATCGCCTGCAGCGTGCCGTCCTCACCGGTGCCACCATGCAGCGCGAGGAATGCGACGTCGATGTCGGCCATCTCCGGTGCGCGCAGCAGCGCCGCGACGTCGCCGGTGCGCAGCACGTCCAGTTGTGCGCGTCCCGGCGGCAGCGGCGATACGCCCGCCTCGAGCAGCCGTGCTTCTTCCTCGCCACGCAGCACGCCGCGCGCAGTGTCCACGGATACGACGTCGTGACCACGCGAGCGCAACGCCTTCACGACCTGCGCACCACTCGCGATCGAGACATCGCGCTCTTCGCTGGTCCCACCAAACAGCACCGCGATCTTCATCGAATCCCTTCCCGCCCGCCCGCTGAATTGCTCCGCATGCCCGTGATGGGCGAAACGCGGGCTACTGGGTCAAGTACCGTACCACGTCATAGCGCGTGATGATGCCGCGCAGTTCGCCGTTCGATGCAACCAGGACTGCCGGGTTCTGCCGTGTCAGCATGCGTCCCACGCCGCTCATGGGCAGTGACGCATCCACGACCGGCAGCGGCTCGTCCATCACCTCCTCGACGGTGCGGTCGAGCACGGCCGGATCCTCGATGACGCGCGCCATGACCGACGACTCGGCGAGGCAGCCGACGCAACGGCCGCCCTCGCAGACCGGCAGCTGGGAGATGTTGTAGGTGTTGATGAGCGCGAGCGCCTGACGCAGCTTCGCACCCGGCTCGACCGAGACGAGGGCCGGGGCCGGGCCTTCCTTGCGCTCGATCATCTCCTCGGCACGCAGGCGCTCCGGCTCGAGCAGCCGGTTCTCGCGCAGCCACTCGTCGTTGTAGACCTTGCTGAGGTAGCGCTCGCCCGTGTCCGGCAGGACGCACACGACGAGGGCATCCGGATCATCGGCCTGCTCCGCAACCTGTACGGCCAGGGACACGATCAGCCCTGCACTGCCGCCGACGAAGAGTCCCTCTTCACGCGTGAGCCGTCGCGCCATGCGGAACGCATCCCGATCACTCACCGGGTGGAACTCGTCGATGATGTCGAAGTCGAGCGTGGACGGCAGCTTGTCGTTGCCGATTCCCTCCACCTTGTACGGCGCGCCCTCGCCCTTCTCGTGCGTCTTGTGATAGTGCGCAAAGATGGAGCCGATCGGGTCGCCTGCGATGATGCGGATCTTCGAATTGCGCTCCTTCAGGTAGCGCGCGACGCCGCTCGTGGTCCCACCCGTCCCTGCCGAGCCGACGAAGTGCGTCACGCGTCCTTCGGTCTGCTCCCAGATCTCCGGACCGGTCGTACGGTAGTGCGCCTCGGGGTTGACCGGGTTGTAGAACTGGTCGGCCAGGATGGCACCGGGCGTCTCCTGCACGATGCGCTTCGCGGTCTGCACGTAGTTGTCCGGATGGTCGGGCGGCACCGCGGTCGGTGTCACGACGACGTCGGCGCCGAATGCCTTCAGCAGTCGCACCTTCTCCTGGCTCATCTTGTCGGGCATCGTGAAGATGCAGCGGTAGCCGCGGATGGCGGCCGCGATCGCGAGACCGACACCCGTGTTGCCGCTCGTGCCTTCGACGATCACGCCGCCCGGCTTCAGCCGCCCCTCGCGCTCGGCCGCCTCGATCATCGCGAGACCGATGCGGTCCTTCACGGAGCCGCCCGGATTGAAGAACTCGGCCTTTGCATAGACGGGCGTGCGCGCATTGCCAGTCACGCGGTTCAGCCGGATGAGTGGTGTCCAGCCGATGGTCTCGAGCACGTTCGCGTACGGGCGCACGTGCGCGCGTGCTGCATCACTCATCGGAGCCTCCAGTGGGCGTACCCATCGTTGCGAGCGTGTCGGCGCGGAATCGCACCGGCACGCGTGTCCACGCGGGGACGCGCCGCTCGGCGCGGCGCGCGGGCGAAAAGCGCAGCTTCCATGCACCCTGCACGGCTGCCGTGTCGAACTCCGCATGGCCGCTCGACACGTCCACCGTCACGCTGTCCACGTCGCCCAGCTCCGTCACGTGCACGAGCAGCATGGTTTCGCCTTCCGCCTGTGCTTCCCACAGCTCGCCGGCCGGATACTCGAACGGTCTTCCTTCGGGGATGACGGCAGGTGGCTCTTCCGTCGATTGCAGCTCACCGGCGCATGCAGCGGTGAGCGCCGGGATCAGGAGAAGGACAGGCAGACGGATCTTCATCGGATTCCGGAATCAGGAGTCGTGCGGCGCGGCGTCGCATCGACCATGTCGCGCAGTTCGGCCAGGATCGTGAGTGCCTGGATCGGTGTGAGCCGGTCCACGTCGAGCCGGCGCAGCCGCTCGAGCGCTGCGGGCTCAGGCTGCTGGAACAGCGAGAGCTGGTCGCGCGCGGCCGGCGGTGCGCCCGCACCCGTGCGACCGAGGCCTGCACCTGCACCGCCGTGCACGCCCTCGAGCTCGTGCAGGATCTCGCGTGCACGCGCGACGACACTCGCGGGCAGGCCGGCGAGCCGGCCGACCTCGATGCCGTAGCTGCGGTCCGCGCCGCCCGGCTGGAGGTGATGCAGGAACACGATGTCGTGGCCGGCTTCGCGTACCGCGACATTGAAGTTTACGAGTGCGCCGAGCAGTTCCGAAAGCTGTGTCAGCTCATGGTAGTGCGTCGCGAAGATCGTCTTCGCGCCCGTCGTCTCGTGCAGGTGCTCCGTGACCGCCCACGCGATGCTGACGCCATCGTAGGTCGCAGTGCCGCGCCCGATCTCATCCAGGAGCACGAGCGACGCGCGCGTCGCATTGTGCAGGATCGCCGCGGTCTCGTGCATCTCGACCATGAACGTGGACTGGCCGCGCACGAGGTCGTCGCTCGCACCGACGCGCGTGAAGATGCGGTCGCACACGGGCAGCCGTGCACGACCGGCCGGCACGAAGCTGCCGATCTGCGCGAGCAGCTGGATCAGCCCGACCTGGCGCAGCAGCGTGCTCTTGCCGGCCATGTTGGGGCCGGTCAGGATCATGATCCGCTGCTCTTCGTCGAGCACCACGTCGTTCGGGATGAACGCCTCGCGTGGCATCATCGTCTCGACGACGGGATGGCGGCCGGCGCGGATCTCGAGCGCGTAGCCGGTGTGCACCTCGGGCCGCACGTAGTCGCGGCGCTCGGCGAGGTGAGCGAGCGCGCACAGTACGTCGAGGTCGGCAACGTGATCCGCGGTCTGCTGCAGCCGCGCTGTCTGCTCCGCCACCTGCTGGCGCAGCTCCGTGAACAGCCGCACCTCGAGCGAGGCGATCCGCTCCTCCGCGGTCAGAACCTTCTGCTCCCACGCTTTCAGCTCGGGCGTGACGTAGCGTTCCGCGTTCGCGAGCGTCTGCTTGCGCTCGTAGTCGGCGGGCACACGATCGGCGTTCGCGCGCGTCACTTCGATGAAATAGCCGAAGACCTTGTTGTAGCCGACCTTCAGCGAACTGATCCCGGTGCGTGTGCGCTCCTGCGACTGCAGCTGCGCGATCGTGTCCTGCGCACCGTCGCGCAGCGCGCGCAGCTCATCGAGTGCAGCGTCGTAGCCGTCCCGGATCACACCGCCACCCCCCGCTGCGGCCTCCGGCGCATCGGCCAGCCCGCCTGCAAGCAGCGCATGCACGTCGCTCAGCGTATCGAGCGATGCGATAGCGGTGAGCAACGGTGCACGCACATCCACGAGCGCATCACGAAGCGCCGGCAGCCGCTCGAGGGCGGCGCGCAGTGTGTCGAGGTCACGCGGTTGCGCGC
>CAYLME010000095.1:0-13167 GCA_964384585.1 uncultured Gemmatimonadaceae bacterium
CATGGCGTAGTCGTCGTGCTGCGACTTCTTGCCGAGCGGCGTGTTGATGAGCAGGTCGATCTCCCCGCTGATCAGCTGATCCACGATGTGCGGTCGGCCCTCGCCCACCTTGAAGATGCGCTCGACCGGGATGCCGCGCGCACGCAGGTAGCGCCACGTGCCTTCCGTCGCGCGGATCTCGAAGCCGAGATCATGGAACCGGCGCGCAATCGGCGTGACGTTCGCCTTGTCGTGATCGTTCACGGTGATGCAGACGACGCCCTCCGTCGGGATCGGCGCGCCCGCCGAGATCTCAGCCTTCGCGAACGCCATCCCGAAACTTTCGTCGAAGCCCATCACCTCACCGGTGGAGCGCATCTCGGGCCCGAGAATGACGTCGACGTCGAACTTGTTGAACGGGAAGACGGCTTCCTTCACGGCGACACCGATCACATCCGGCTCCTCGGGCACGTCCATGTCCGCCAGCTTGTGCCCTGCCATCACGAGCGAGGCGAGGCGTGCGAAGGAAACACCGGTGGCCTTGGAGACGAAGGGAACGGTACGCGACGCGCGCGGGTTGACCTCGAGCACGTAGACGGTGCCGTGTCGCACCGCGTACTGCACGTTGATCAGGCCGACCACGCCCAGCTCCAGTGCGAACGCGCGTGTCAGCTCGCGCATATTCTCGACTTCGGCATCGCGCAGCATGTAGGGCGGCAGGACGGTCGCCGAGTCGCCGGAGTGCACGCCGGCGTCCTCTATGTGCTGCATCACGCCCGCGATCACGACGCGCTCACCGTCGCTCAACGCATCGACATCCGCCTCGAAGGCGTCCTCGAGGAAACTGTCGACGAGCACCGGGTGATCCGGCGACGCGCGTACGGCGCGCTCGAAGTAATCGCGCAGCGACGCTTCGTCGTAGACGATCTCCATTGCGCGACCGCCCAGCACATACGACGGTCGTACCAGGATCGGGTAACCGATGTCGTTCGCGATCGCTACGGCCTGCTCGGTGCTCGTCGCGATGCCGTTGGGCGGCATGTTCGCGCCGAGCTTGCGGCAGACTTCCGCGAAGCGGTCGCGGTCTTCGGCGCGATCGATCGCTTCTACACTCGTGCCCAGGATCGGCACGCCGAGATCGGCCAGCGGCTTTGCCAGCTTGAGCGGCGTCTGGCCGCCGAGCTGTACGATCACGCCCAGCGGCTGCTCGCGCTCGACGATCTCGAGCACGTCTTCGAGCGTGAGCGGCTCGAAGTACAGCTTGTCCGAGATGTCGAAGTCGGTGGAGACGGTCTCCGGGTTCGAGTTGACCATGATCGTCTCGAAGCCCGCGTCGCGCAGCGCGAGCGCGGCCTGCACACAGCAGTAGTCGAACTCGATGCCTTGGCCGATGCGGTTCGGACCGGAGCCGAGGATCACGATCTTCCTGCGATCGCTGGGCGGCGCCTCGCTCTGCGATTCGTATGCCGAGTACAGGTACGGCGTCGCGGCCGGGAACTCACCCGCACACGTGTCCACCATGTGATACGTCGGGCGGATGCTGAACGACCAGCGGCGCTCGCGCACGTCGCGCTCCGACTCACCGCGGAACTTCGCGAGCAACCGGTCACCGAAGCCCATGCGCTTCATGCGCAGCATCGCGACGTGATCGACGTCCGGCAGCGAGCGGTACCACTGCTCCGCGTCGTGCATTTCCTTGAGCTGCGCAAGGAACCAGGGATCGATGAACGTCAGCTCGCTGATCTCGTCGATGCTCATCCCGGCATCGAACGCGCGCTTGATCTGGAACACGCGCTCGGCCGTCGGCCGGCGCAACGCGCTGCGCAGCGCCTCGATCGAGTCGTCGGGCAGGCCGTCGTCCTTCGGGTTGGCCGCCGACTCCCAGCCGTCACGGCCGATTTCGAGACCGCGCAGCCCCTTCTGCCACGCCTGCTTCAACGTCCGCCCGATCGACATCACCTCACCGACGGCTTTCATCTGCACGCCGAGCGTGGGATCCGCCGTCGGGAACTTCTCGAACGCGAAACGCGGGAACTTGCAGACGACGTAGTCGAGCGTCGGCTCGAACGACGCAGGCGTCGACTTCGTGATGTCGTTCGGCAGCTCGTCCAGACGGTAGCCGACGGCGAGCTTCGCGCCGATGCGCGCGATCGGGAAGCCGGTCGCCTTCGATGCCAGTGCAGAACTGCGCGAGACGCGCGGGTTCATCTCGACGATCAGTATCTCACCGTCCGTCGGGCTGATCGCGAACTGGATGTTGCAGCCGCCGGCCTCGACGCCGATCTCGCGGATGATCGCGAGCGCGGCGTCGCGCATGGCCTGGTACTCGACGTCGGTCAGCGTCTGCGACGGTGCGACCGTGATCGAGTCACCGGTGTGCACACCCATCGGGTCGAAGTTCTCGATCGAGCAGACGATGACGACATTGTCCGCACCATCACGCATGACCTCGAGTTCGAACTCCTTCCAGCCGATCACGCTGCGATCGATCAGCACCTCACCGATCGGCGACTGGTCGATGCCGCGCCGCACGAAATCCTCGAATTCGTCGCGGTTGTACGCGATCGCGCCGCCCGTGCCGCCGAGCGTGAAGGACGGACGGATGATCGCCGGGTAGCCGACGTCCTCGACGATCGTGCGCGCTTCCTCGATCGAGCGCGCAAAGCCGCCGTGCGGGACCCTGAGGCCGAGGCGCGCCATCGCTTCGGCAAACTCCTCGCGGTCTTCGGCCATGCGGATCGCGCGCGCGTCGGCACCGATCAGCTCGACGCCGTGCTTCTCCAGCACACCGCGATCGAACAGCTCGAGCGAGACGTTGAGCGCCGTCTGGCCACCCATGGTAGGCAGCAGCGCGTCCGGCTTCTCGCGCTCGATGATGCGCTCGACCCATTCCGGCGTGATCGGCTCGATGTAGGTCCGATCCGCGAGATCCGGATCGGTCATGATCGTGGCCGGATTGCTGTTCACGAGGATGACCCGGTAGCCCTCTTCCTTCAGGGCGCGCACGGCCTGGGTACCGGAGTAGTCGAACTCGCAGCCCTGGCCGATCACGATCGGCCCCGAGCCGAGGATGAGGATGCTCTTGATGTCGTCTCTACGCGGCACGTCTGCGGCTATCCTTCCCGCTTCCGGCCCTCGAGGCGGATCGCGGTGACGGCGATGGTGATGAACCCGCCCCACACGATCCCGGCTATGACGATGAAGGTGATTACGGCGGCGCTCGACATGTCTGCTCCCGGCAAGTGGTCAGGGACCGGATACCGGGCGGAGAAAGTGCGTGTCGGGCGGGGGCGCCGCAAGGACGCCCGGCAGGGGAGCGCGGTCCGACGCAGTCCCGGGTGTGCGTGCGGTGCGGTGCGACTCTTGCGCATCGGCAGACCTTGCAGGGCAATCCGCAACGAGCAGGATCGGAGCCGCGGCCGGTGCGCCGCGGCCAGCAGATAGATCGGCTACAGTCGCGGAGCTACGCCATGCAACAGCCTCACATCATTGAGGAGCACCTCGGCGCCATCTTCATCGATGGTCAGCGCTGCGAGGTGGCCGTGCGCTCACAGCCCGACGACGGCGGCACGTGGCACAACGCGCTGATCTTCCGGCGTGACGGCCGCGTCGCTGGTACGGACGAGCTGGTCGCAGGCGTCGAATGGCACGTGCCGCCCGGCATCGCGCTGCAGCGGGCCCACGAGATGCCGGAAAAGGACCGGCTCGAGCTGTTCCAGAGGGCGATGCGACCGCGGCCGCCACTCATCTGAGCGACGGCCGCTGCATTTACGATCGATCTGACGCCGGTACTGCGCCGTGATGAGTGGCTCGGGGCGTCAGTGACTGAGCGTGTAGACGTACGCTGCGACGTCGCGCATCTGCTCCTCGGTGAGCTGCGCACCGCCCATCGGCGGCATGGCGGCCGGATACTGCGCCGGCTGCGGCACGCCTTCGTGCACGATCCGCAGGATCTCCGGGTACGAGCCGTCGATGTGCAGCCAGTCGCCGTCGTTCAGCGACGGGGCGAGTGGCGTTCCGTCACCGGTCGGACCGTGACACGTGAAGCAGAACGCGGCCCCGCCATACAGCTGCTGACCGGAGGCGACCATCTCCTGAGTCACGCCTTCGGGCAGATCAGTCGGTGTGGCGGGCTGCGCCGGCTCGGCGGGTGCCTCCTGTGCCGGTGTCGTGTCCGGCATCGGCACCTCGAAGACAGCAGGCCTCAGCGGATCACGCAACAGCGCCATCTCGGTGGGTTGCTCGCCACGGATCAGCACCGTCGGGTGCTCGAGCGGCGCCTTCGTATAGCCGCGGTCGTCGTTCGTGTCGAGGTCGCCGCAGGCTGCAGCGGCCAGTGCGCAGAACGCGAGGGTGCGGGTCACTGCCTTCATTGTCAGAATTCCTCCGGAATTGGCCGCGCGGAAGATAGGGGGTGGGCGGGATGGGCGCTACCGGTGGGATGGGACTGCGGGCCGGGGGCTGCGGGACACAGCGGGTGGGGGGGAACGGTACGGAAACAGTGCGGGCGGCACCCGAGGGCGCCGCCCGCTTCTGTTCGCCGTGCTCAGGCCTAGATCGCGCCGATACTGCGAGCGGCGTTGATCCGGCCCTTGCCGTAGAACGGATCGGTGCCGCTCTGGCCGAGGTCGTCAGCGGCGCGTTCGAGGGCGTTGCGGAGCTGGGATGGCTGCATCCTGCCCCGCTGCCCGAGGATCATGGCCGCGACGCCAGAGACATGCGGGGCGGCCATCGACGTACCGCCCAGGCCGACGACGTATGTCCCGGTCTGGCAGACCGGCACCGTCAGGCTGAAGCCGGAACAGGCTGCCGTGACCGCGGCACCGGAAGTGCCGCCGGGAGCAGCCACGTTGATTGCCGAACGCCCGTAGTTCGTATAGGACGCAGGCGCATCAGCATCCGGCCATGGGCCTGTGGTTCCGCCGGACGTCGGGCCGGTCGCCGACACGCAGATGTTGTGAGGTGTCGAACAATACGTCTTGTACAGGCTCGGGAAGTGGCGGATCTCGCCGGTGTTCGGATCCGGGTACAGGTCATGATCCAGGTCGATGGACTCGTTGCCTGCCGACACGATCACCGTTACGCCGTTCTGGTGTGCGTAGTTGAACGCCTGGTTGATGATCGAGTGGTAGCCGGGATTCGCGCTCTTCTGGAACGCACCGCCCAGGCTCATGTTGATGATGTCGGCACCGTTCTCCACCGCGTGCGCGATGCCGGCAAAGATGGCGACGGCAGGGCAGCCACCGGCCGCGACGCTGCAGACCTTCACACCCATCAGCGTCGTGCGGCTGGTCACGCCCGCGGCTGCCAGCGCATTGCTGGAGACAGTCGCGGCGACATGTGTCCCATGGTACCCGATGTCCGCAACCAGATGGGCACCCGGGAAATAGAACTGCACGTACGGGTCGTCGGCCGTAGCGAACGAGACAGAGCGGTCGAGATCGACAAGGCCCGCCAGGTCCGCGTGCCGGTAGTCAATTCCCGTGTCCAGGATCGCGACCGTCACGTCGGGTGAGCCCAGGTGGCCCGCGGCCCAGGCATCCTGCGCCTGGATCGTTCTGAGGTTCCACTGGCGCGGGTAGAAGGACGCGGTAGCCGGCGCGTCTGGCGAGTTCGGAACCGCGCCCATTGCCAGCACGTCACCCAGCATCACGTTCGGCAGTTCGTGAATCGTTTCCGACTCGATGAGACTGACATTCCGGTCACCTCGAAGCGCGAGGATGCCAGCGTCATCCAGGCCACGGACCGAGGCGACGTTGAAACGGGGCACCGTCAACTCCACCTCTCCGCCGAGTGCTTCGACCTTCTGCGCGAAGTCGGCCGGGACACCCTTGCCCTTGAAGACCACCATGTGAGTGGGAGCCGGCGTTGCCATCATGTCCAGCGATCCGGGAGCATCGCTCGACATCGCTGCGGGTGCGTCCGGTGTCAGCTGCGGCTGAAACACGTCGTCGGCACAAGCTGCGATCAGGACACTGCCGGCCAGCACGAATGCAGTCGACTGCAAGTGTTTCATCCTGCCTCCTCGGGAGAGTTTGGGGGGTGGACTGCTGTATGTACAGCTTGCGCTTGCTGCGGCGAACAGCCGCATGCGTGCACGTACATCCTCAGGCTGTCAAAACTGAAAGTACATCTCTCCGTGGTACGTCGTGTTGGCAGGTTCGAAAAAGCTACTTGGCGGCCGCCGGCTCCGTCAAGCGTTGCAGCACCGCTACACTGCAGGGTGTGGATGCTGGTTCCGGTAGCGCATTCCGCACCCTACAGTTCGGTCCGCCGCAACAGCTGCGCGTTCAATGCGACGATGACCGTGCTCAGCGACATCAGTACCGCACCGACCGCGGGATGCAGCAGGATTCCCTTGCCGGCGAGGACGCCGGCGGCGAGCGGTATCGCGATGACGTTGTAGCCTACGGCCCACCAGAGGTTCTGGATCATCTTCCGGTAGGTTGCCTTCGAGAGCCGCACGATGCGTGCGACGTCGCGCGGATCGCTGTGCACGAGTACGACCTCGCCGGCCTCGACCGCGACGTCGGTGCCGGCACCGATCGCGATGCCGACGTCGGCGGTGGCGAGTGCGGGTGCGTCGTTCACGCCGTCGCCGACCATTGCGACGCGCTTCCCGCTGCGCTGCAGTTCCTGCACCTTCTCCGCCTTCGCACCGGGCAGCACTTCGGCAAAGACCGTGTCGATCCCGAGCTGCGCGGCGACGGAATCGGCGACTGCCCGGGAGTCGCCGGTGAGCATCACGACTTCGACGTCGTCCTCGTGCAGGCGGCGAACGGCCTCGGCCGATTCGGGACGGATCTGGTCGGCGATCGCGAACACCGCGAGCGGCTGCGCGCCGGCAACCAGGTACACCGCACTCTGTGCACTCTCGGCAAAACGGTCTGCAGCCTGGGCGAGTGCGGGCGACGCTGTGGCGTCCAGGCGTCGCAGCAGGTTCGGGCCGCCGATCCGGTATGTACGGCCCTCCACCTCCGCTTCGACGCCGTGGCCCGGAATCGCGCGGAAGCCGCGCACAGTTGGCTGCTCGACACCGCGCTCCTCAGCGCTCACAACGATCGCACGCGCCACCGGGTGCTCCGAATCACGCTCGGCGGCGGCGGCGATGCGCAGCGCGTCGTTGTCATCGATGCCATCGCTTACGACCTCGACGACACGATGCTCGCCGAGCGTGAGCGTGCCCGTCTTGTCGAATACGACAGCGTCGAGGTTGCGTGCCTCCTCGAGACCGCGACGATCGCGCACGAGCAGGCCGCCGCGCGCGCCGAGCGTCGTGGAGATCGCAACCACGAGCGGGACTGCAAGACCGAGCGCGTGCGGGCATGCGATGACGAGTACCGTGACGACGCGCTCGATCGTGAAGCCGGGCTCGGCGCCAGCGATGCTCCACGCAATGAATGTGACGAGGCCGGCCACGACGGCAACGATCGTGAGCCAGAACGCAGCGCGGTCCGCGAGGTCCTGTGCGCGGCTGCGCGAGGATTGCGCGTCGGATACCAGGCGCATGATGCCCGCGAGCGCAGTCGTCTCACCGGTGCCGGTCACGCGCACACGCAGCGAGCCGTTGCCGTTCACGGTGCCGGCAATCACCTGGTCGTCCGGGTGCTTGTCCACCGGCCGCGACTCGCCCGTGATCATGGCTTCGTTCACGCTGCTCGCACCCTCGAGCACGCTGCCGTCGGCGGGCACCTGGGCGCCGGGGCGCACGAGTACGACGTCGCCCTCCCGCAGCGCGTCGAGCGGAACCTCCTCCGTGCCGCTGACCGTCACGCGCGTCGCCGTGGAGGGTAGCAGCTTCGCGAGCGCATCGATCGCTCCGCTTGCCTGCTCGATGGAGCGCATCTCGATCCAGTGGCCGAGCAGCATGATCGTGATCAGCGTCGCAAGCTCCTCCCACAGCGGCATCGCCGGGAAGCCGAGCGCAACCGCAACGCTGAACACGAATGCCACACTGATCGCGAGCGCGATCAGCGTCATCATGCCGGGCATGCGCGCCTTCAGCTCATGCCAGGCGCCCTGCAGGAACACGCGGCCACCATAGATGAAGACGACCGTGCCGAAGATGGGCGCGACCCAGTGCGAACCAGGGAAGTGCGGCGGTTCGTAGGCGGTCAGCTCGGCCAGCATGTGCCCCCACGCGATCGTGGGCAGCGTCAGCAGCAGGCTGATCCAGAAGCGGTCGCGGAACATCGCAACCGAGTGACCGGCGTGCTTGTCATGACCGGCGTGCTTGTTGTGACCGGCGTGCTTGTCGTGACCGTCGCGGCCGTCGTGGGCGTCATGACCGTCGTGGGCGTCGTGGGCCGTGTGCGCTACGCGGCGAACGTGCACACCCTGATCGGTGTGCGCCTCATGGGCGTGGTGCTCGTGGCTGGCGTGAGCTCCGTCGCTCACACGCGCTTCATGACCCGCGTGCGGCCCGTGACCAGCGCGTGGCGCCTCGACCTCGTGCGCCTCATGGCCTGTGTGCGCCCCGTGATCAGGGCGCCTGCGGTATGCGTCGCTCATCCTCTACCCCTCCCGCCGTCACCGGCACCAGTGCGATCGCTGCTTCCGTCATTTCGGGCCGCAGCCGGTCCGCGGCGCCTTCCATGCACAACCAATGGCTCGGTGATTCCGGAACGATCATCGTCATGGCGGAGAGTCAGTAGCGGTCGCCGCGACAGGCGCTGCTTCCATGACGCTGCCCGGGAAGTATCCCCGGACCACCTGCCACTCCCGCCACGCCGTATAGACGACGGGCACGACGATCAGCGTCAGCACGGTCGATGTGACGAGTCCGCCGACCATCGGCGCGGCGATGCGCTGCATGGTCGCGGCGCCGGTCCCGCTCGCCCACATGAGCGGCAGCAGCCCGACGATCGTGGAAGTCACGGTCATCATCTTCGGCCGCAGCCTGTCCACGGCGCCTTCCATGACTGCTGCGTATACGTCATCACCATCCATGGCGTGGCCGCGCTCGAGTGCGCGTCGGTGCAACGCGCCATCCAGGTAGACGAGCATGACCACGCCCGTTTCCGCCGCCACGCCTGCCAGTGCGATGAAGCCGACCCAGACCGCAACGCTGGTGGCGTAGCCGAGCAGCCACAGCAGCCACACACCACCGATGAGCGCGAACGGCAGCGTACCCATCACGATCAGTGACTCCGTCGCGTTCCGGAAATGCAGGAAGAGCAGCAGGAAGATGAGACCGAGCGTGACGGGCACGATCAGCAGCATCTTCACGCGCACGCGCTCCATGGCCTCGAACTGGCCGGACCACGAGACCGTGTAGCCGGGCGGCAGGTCGAGCTGCGCGTCGAGCAGTGCGCGCCCCTCGGCAACGTAACCGCCGATGTCGCGACCCTCGACATCGATGTAGACGTTGCTGACGGGGAACGCGTCTTCGGTGCGCACGGCCATGGGCCCCTCTGCCATGCGCACGGACGCGACCTGTCCGAGCGGCACGTGCGTCATGCCACCCATTACGGGCACCGCCGCCTGCGCGACCGCCGCAATGCTCTGGCGCAGGTCACGCGGGTAGCGGATCAGCACGGAGTAGCGCTCGCGTCCTTCCACGGTCTGTGTTGCGACGATACCGCCGACTGCAGCCATCATCGCCTCCTGCACGTCGAGCACGTTCAGCCCGTGACGCGCTGCGGCGGCGCGATCCACCTCCACGTCGAGGTAGTATCCGCTCGCCGCACGCTCCGCCACGGCGCTGCGTGTGCCCGGCACATCATGCAACAGTTGCTCGATCTGCGTGCCGATGCGCTGCAGTTCCGTCAGGTCGGGCCCGAAGATCTTCACGCCGACGGGAGTGCGCATGCCGGTCGCGAGCATGTCGATGCGGTTGCGGATCGGCATGGTCCAGATGTTGGTGACGCCGGGCATGCGCGTGAGGTGATCCAGCTCGCTCACGAGCGAGTCGTAGTTGACGCCGCTTCGCCACTCGGATTCCGGCCTGAGATTGACCACCGTTTCGATCATCTCGAGCGGCGCCGGGTCCGTCGCCGTCGTGGCGCGGCCCGCCTTGCCCACGACACTTGCGACTTCGGGCACGCCGGCGAGCACCGCGTTCTGGTGACGCATGATCTCGGCTGCCTGCCGGATCGATACGCCGGGCAGTGTCATCGGCATGAACAGGATCGTGCCTTCCTCGACGGGCGGCATGAACTCCGAGCCCAGCCGACTGAACGGCACGATCGTGACGACGAGCAGTACGAGCGCCGCACCGAGCGTGAGACGGCGATGTCGCAGGGTCGCCGCGAGAACGGGTCGGTAGGCGCGCATGAACGTGCGGCTGAGCGGATTCTCGTGCTCGGCGCGCACGCGGCCACGGATGAACATGCCCATGAGCACGGGCACGAGTGTAACCGCCAGCACGGCAGCGGACGCCATCGCGAATGTCTTGGTGAAGGCGAGTGGCCGGAACAGCCTGCCCTCCTGCGATTCGAGGGCGAACACGGGCAGGAACGATACCGTGATGATCAGCAGGCTGAAGAAGAGTGCGGGCCCCACTTCGCGCGACGCGTAGCCGACGATCTCCCAGCGACGCCGGGAGGTGATCGGTCCAGGCTCGCGCTCGAGATGCTTGTGCAGGTTCTCGACCATCACGACCGCGGCGTCGATCATTGCGCCGATCGCGATCGCGATGCCGCCCATCGACATGATGTTCGCCTGCACACCGATCAGCCGCATGATCAGGAACGCGGCCAGGATCGCGATCGGCAGTGATACGACCGCGACGAGCGAGCTGCGCAGGTGCAGCAGGAAGAGCGCCGTGATCAGTGCGACGAGCAGCAGTTCCTCGCCGATCTTCACTCGAAGATTGTTGATCGCGGAGCGGATGAGCGGTGCCCGGTCGTAGGCGGTCACGATCTCGACACCATCGGGCAGGCTCGATTCGATCGTCGCGATGCGCGCCTTCACGGCGTCGATCACCTCGAGTGCGTTCTCGCCGTGACGCATCACGACGATGCCGGTCACGACGTCGCCGCGACCGTCCTTGTCCGCGACACCACGCCGGATGTCGGGTCCGATCTGTACGCGGCCGACGTCGCGCACCCGCACGGGCGTCCCGCCGGTACCGGCGGTGAGCACGACGTCCTCGATGTCCTCGACACCCGTGAGGTAGCCGAGCCCGCGCACCATGTACTCGCGGCCGCCGAGCTCCAGGACGCGCGCACCGACGTCGGCGTTCGCCATGCGCACTGCGTCCGTGACCTGCCGCATGGTGAGGCCATAGCCGTGCAGTCGCTGTGGATCCACCTCCACCTGGTACTGCCGCACGTACCCGCCGACGGATGCGACCTCCGATACGCCGGGCACGCCCTGCAGCTGGTAGCGGATGAAGAAGTCCTGCAGGCTGCGCAGCTCGGCCAGGTCGTGGCGGTCGGATTCGACCGTGTACTGATAGACCCAGCCGACGCCGGTCGCGTCAGGACCCAGCTCCGGTGTCGCACCTGCCGGCAGCTGATCGGACAGCTGCGAGAGGTACTCGAGCACACGCGAACGCGCCCAGTACGCATCCGTGCCCTCGTCGAACAGCACGTACACGTATGAGATGCCGAAGCTCGAGATGCCGCGCACCGCTGTCGCGCCCGGTACGGAGAGCAGCGCCGTCGTGAGCGGATAGGTGACTTGGTCCTCGATGATCTGTGGCGCCTGCTCGGCCCACTCCGTCTGCACGATGACCTGCACGTCGGAGAGGTCGGGGATCGCGTCCACCGGCGTCGTGCGCATTGCCCCCACACCCGCGAGTGCGACGAACAGAGTCGCGATCAGGACGAGCAGGCGGTTGCGGATCGACCAGTCGATGAGGCGGTTCAGCATGCTCGTCCCCTCAGTGGTTCATGCCGGGCATGGCGCCCATGCTTTCAGCCAGCCGGCTCTCGGAGTCGAGCAGGAAGTTCGCGTGGCTCACGACCAGGTCTCCCGGCTCGAGCCCGCTCAGGATCTGCGTGCTGCCGGCCGCATCGGAACCGGTGACGACCTCGCGGGCGCGGTACACACCGGGCGACTCCTGCACGAACACCATTGCGTGGGTACCGCTGTACATGACGGCGGCGCGCGGCACGAGCACGGCACGCTCGCTGACCGGTACGTCGATGCCGACGGTGGCGTACATGCCCGGACGGAACCGCGCACCCGGATTCGCCAGCTCGACGCGGACGCGCGTGGTGCGCGTCTCGGCACGCACCTCCGGATAGACGTAGCTCACGCGCCCGTGTCCCGGCTCACCGGGGAACGCGTTGATTTCGACGGTCGCGGGCGCTCCGACGTGCACGAAGCGCAGGTCCTGCTCGTAGATGTCGGCCTCGACCCATACCGACTCGAGGTTGGCGACGCGGTAGAGCGGCATCCCGGCCTGCACCGCCTGGCCGTTCTCGACGAACTTCCCGGTGACGAAGCCGCTCGTGGGCGAGTGAAATACGACCGTGCGCTGCGGTGCACCCGAGGCGGCGATTCTGTCCACCTGCTGGCGCGACACGTCCCACAGCAGCAGACGGCGACGCGCCGCATCGACGAGTGTCTCCGCGCGCGCCCTGACGTCATCGCCGGCGTCATCGCCCATGCTGGCACGCATGCGCAACGCTCCGAGCAGCTCCTCCTGCGCGGCGATCAGCTCGGGCGCATAGATCTCGAACATCGGCTGGCCGCGCCGGACCGGCTGGCCGGTGAAATCGACGTACAGCGTTTCGATGAATCCGGAGTACTTCGACGTGACCGTCGCGAGACGCGTCTCGTCGTAGGTGACGGTACCGGCCGCGCGGATCGCGCGCGTCACGGGCGCGATCTCGGCGGCAACGACGGTGACACCCAGCGTGCGTGTCATCTCCGGCGTCAGCCGGACCGCACCACCTGGCGTCATGTCGTGTCCGGCGTGCGGATCCGTCTGCACGTCGTCCGTGTCACCAGCCTGCATCTGTGACATGTCATGACCTGCATGCGGATCGGCGGCATGCGCGGCGTCATGCGACTCGCCCTGGCCGTCCGCGGCGCGACCGCGGTACGTGAACGCGAACGCGACGGCCAGCGCCGCCAGCGGCAGCACCACGTAGAGTGCGCGGCGCGCGCGCGTGCTCATCATTCTCATGATTCCTCCAACATCAATGCGGTCGCGGCGGGCAGCACGCGGCCGACGGTCATCTCGAGCTCTGCGATCGTGCGTCCGTATTCGGCGACGAGCGCCGCCATCTCGCG